>NZ_JAVSNJ010000012.1:0-88796 GCF_032144095.1 Sphaerochaeta sp. PS | reverse complement strand
GTGTGCTGTGCAAAGCTGTACTTGAGATGAGGGTAGGCCCCTCGGCAGGGACCGGTCAGGAGGACCTGTCAAACAACCCTTGGCTGCTGTGGTAAAGAGCCATGGTAGTGAGCGCGTAGGGAAAAGGTTGCAAGAGCAATCATGTGTGATATGCAAAGATGAACGCAAGTGAAACGCTGATGAAGTATCGAAAGCATAAGGTTTTGCCAAAATCCGGGGTTCACCACTCCTCGGAGATGGGTGCAGAGGTATCCTGAAACACTGTCTGTGCGGCAAACGGTATTAAGGCGGCATGAGTGCATATCTGGCTCAGGTACGGAACACAGGAACCTGTATGGTCATGGTAAGTGAAAAGGCACAAGCCACAGAAAGGTGAGGCCGAAATAGCGATGGGCCACATAGGGACGGAGACGTTCGTAGTAGTGATGAAGTCCATGTAATGGGGATGGAGCGAAGGGGCGTCATCATTCGGTTGTTGTTTATGAAACAACTGGTAACACAGGAGGATTTTATGGACAAGGACAAACCATTCTGCATCCCGAAGCTGGAAATCTTTGAAGCGTATGGGAAAGTCAGGAGAAATGGAGGAAGTGCAGGCATCGATGGACAGAGCATTGCGAGTTTCGAAGAGAACCTGAAAGCAAACCTGTATAGGATTTGGAATAGGATGAGCTCGGGAAGCTACTTCCCTCCCCCGGTAAAGCTGGTGATGATACCAAAGAAATCGGGTGGGGAGAGGGGCCTGGGCATCCCTACCGTATCGGACAGGATTGCCCAGATGGTCGGCAAGCAATATCTGGAGAAAGAGGTCGAGCACCTGTTCCATCAGGACTCATATGGATACAGGCCGAACAGATCGGCATTGGACGCTGTTGGCAAGGCAAGGATACGGTGTTGGAGATATGACTTTGTCATTGAATTTGACATCCGAGGACTGTTTGACAATATCGACCATGAACTGCTGATGAAGGCCGTTCGTCTCCATGTGAAGGAAGATTGGCTGGTACTGTATATTCAAAGATGGCTGACTGCTCCGTTTGTAAAGGGCGATGGTGAGGTCATAAACCGAACCAGTGGAACGCCACAGGGCGGGGTAATCAGTCCGGTTCTTGCGAACCTGTTCATGCACTATGCCTTCGACAAATGGATGGATAGGGAACACCCTTCAAATCCATTCGAGAGGTACGCCGACGATGCCATCATCCACTGCCGAACTGAAAAGGAGGCAATGGAGATTATGCAGAGTCTGGACATGCGCATGAAGGAGTGTAAGCTGGAATTGCACCCGGACAAGACCAAGATTGTGTACTGTAAGGATAAGGACAGGAAGCAAGAATATGAAAATACCGAGTTTGACTTTCTTGGGTATACCTTCAAGAGGGTGTTCATCAAGGACAAATTGGGGAGGCTCTATTGGAACTTCCTACCTTCTGCGAGCATTAAAGCGGGAAAAGGTTTCCGGGAACGGATTGTCTCATTGCGGCTGCATATGAGAAGCGGTAGTAAAATAGACATGATTGCTGAAGATATCAATCCGATGGTCAGGGGGTGGCTCAATTACTTTAGGAAATTCAACCCTTCATCATCATCGGTCAGACATGCGATGTATTGTCTTAACCGCAGGCTCATCAAGTGGGTCATGTGCAAGTACAAGAAACTCCGTGGCAGGCCTAGACGGGCCGAGTTCTGGCTAAGGAAAGTGGCAGAAAGGCAACCAAGACTGTTTGCCCATTGGGCACTAGGGTTTTTGCCGTGATGGTGAATGATAAGAGCCGTATGAATCGAGAGATTCACGTACGGTTCCGTGAGAGCCTAAGAGTGAAACTCTTTTGGGCTACTCGACTGAGAGGTTGGGGCTTTACGGCCCCCGCCTACTCGATTGCCGATCTCTTACAGCAAGTTCCACTTCTGCTTCAGTGCATCAAAGGAACCGTCGGCCATGGCCACTTCAAGACCCTTATTGATAAGGCCGAGCAGCTTGGCGTCTCCCTTTTTCACTGCGATGGCGATATCTTCCTTGGTGAAGGGCTCCCCTGCAACGACGAGGCGGTTCTTGTAGTTGTCGTTTGCAAGCACAAAGTCGCTTGCGATGAGCGAATCACAGACCGCTGCATCCACATTGCCGTTGAGCAGGTCTTCAATTGCAAGGCCGATATCATCGTAGGCACGTTTCTCGACAGAGTAGTTGGCAAGGGCGAAGTCGCCGGTGGTTCCGATCTGCACTCCGATCTTCTTGCCGGTGAGGTCTCCGATTCCCTTGACCTTTGCGCTGTCCTTGGTGCGGATGATGACCACCTGGCCTGCCTCGAGGATGGTGGTGGAGAAGTCCATCACATTTTTTCTCTCTTCAGTAACGGTAACCCCTGATGCAACACCATCATAGGCACCGTTGGCAAGGCCTGCAAATATGGTGTCCCAGGGGATGTTCTTCACGGTCATGACAACTCCGGCCTTTTCTCCGATAAGGGGGATGAGTTCAACCTCAAAACCGGTGAGTACACCATTGTCCACAAATTCCAGGGGAGGCCAGGTTGCATCGGAGGCAAATACATAGCCCTTGTTCGTTGCTTCTTTCGACCCACCGGCAAACAGGGCAATGCTCATTGCAAAGAGTAACATCAATGTGATGACAGATATTTTTTTCATAGCTAAGCTCCTTAATCTATTGAACTGTATGATGCATACTTATGCAGGTCAAGTCAAGCATAATGGAATATATATGCAATTAAGATGGATGTCAGGATATGGACGGCTTAGAGGCCCGCAATGTACTGGGTGGTTGTCAGGCCGATGATCAAGCCCAGCAGGGTCCCTCCAAGGACCTGACTGAAGGAGTGACCCAACATGGTCTTGAGGTTTTCGGGGGTGAACTGTCCTTCCCTATGGATGTCGCTGAGGAGCCTGCTCCACTCGTTGATGACTTCGGCCTGCTTTCCGGCCTCCCTTCGGATACCCATGGCATCGTGGAGGACAATGGCGGCAAATGTTGCTGCTATGGCAAAGTAGATGGTCCCCACCCCTTGGGTAAGGGCTATGCTGGTAGTCAGGGCGATTACCCCTGCAGTATGGCTTGAGGGCATGCCTCCTGTGCTATGCAGGAGCCTCCAATCGAAATGGTGTTCGAAGAATGCATTGATGAAGGGTTTCAGCAGCTGTGCCACAAAGAATGAGATTGCAGCCGCCATAAAAGGGGCATTTTGGAGAATGTCGTTGTTCATAGGCCAAATGTACCCATTAATTGTTGCTTACGCAATATTATTCTTGCCATAGCCAAGAGAAACTTGCTATACCTTTGCATAACAGGGGAGAGAGTCATGCAATTCACCAAGGAACGAACCGATACGATACAATTTTGGGTGCTCAACACAGCATCCTTCCTGGCCCAGCTTACTATTGCGATGGTAAATTTGGCATTGGTCTACCATCTGCGGGGTTTTTTCCATCTCAGTGCCGACAAGATCGGTATAGCCGCCTCCATCTGCCCCGCTGCATACTTGATCTTCTGCATTCTCCTGTCCCCCTACACAGGGCATTTCAAGCCTCGGAACCTGGTTGAGCTCTCCCTGCTTGGCATGGCCCTCTCCGTTGCACTGTTTGCCTCAACCTCCATCCTTGCCGTGGCCTATGCCTCCTTGGCCTGCTATGGCGCTTTCATGAGCCTGTTGTGGCCCCAGATCGAGGGGTGGTTCTCCCGTGGCAAGGAAGGCAAGCAGCTCAGCCATGTCTCCAATGCGTTCAACTTCTCCTGGTCGTTTGGGGTAGGAGTCTCCTCGTTTGTGGCAGGGTTGCTGGTTGAACGGTCGACCACCTTGCCCTTCTGGGTATCCCTGGCCTTGTTCGCTGTCGTCTTCCTTATGATCTTCGGCAGCAGCGCCCTGGTTCCCGGCATCAGGGCGATGAAGAGCGAGAAGGAGGAGAATCGTGACACGGAGAAGACCGATACCAGTACCCCGCTTCGGTTCTACTGCTGGACCGGGGTCATCATCCTCTATACGGGCATGAGCGTCATTCTCACCATCTTCCCTCTCTATGCCCAGGATGTCCTGAAGATAAGCGAAAGCCTCACCGGCCTCCTGTTGCTCTTTCGCGGGGTTGCGACCTGCATCAGCTTCCTTCTGCTTGGCCGTTTTGGGTTCTGGCACTTCAAGAAGCGCTACATCTTTTCGACACAGCTGCTCTTTGGCCTCTCTTGCCTGGTGGCCCTCGGCTTTTCCAGCATACTCTCCTATGGGCTGTTCTTCCTGCTGTTTGGCATCCTCTTTGCCACAGCATATACCCAGAGCATGTTCCACGGGGCAAGTGGAAGCATCAACCGGTCCCAGCGCATGATCATCCACGAGGTCTTGCTTACCGTGGGAACCATCCTGGGAGCTGTCCTGGGTGGGTATCTCTATGAGACCTTCTCCTTTTCCTTGGTACTTGGTGCTATCGGGACAGGGACCCTGGTTGTGGTCCTTGCCGAACTTATGGTGGCCTTTGTGGGCCAGAGGCGGGTAGTGGCCGTCTGACTGGGGAGGGAGGTTTCCATACCGGCCCTCTATCGTATACAATAGGGATAGCTAGAATACAGGAGCACATATGGGCAAGACACTTACCGCTAAAATTCTCTCCGCTCACCTGCTGGAGGGATCACTAGAGACCGGAAAACCAATCGGCATTCGTATCGACCAGACCCTTACGCAGGATGCGACAGGGACCATGGCCTTCCTTCAGTTTGAGGCAATGGGCCTGCCTAGGGTAAAGAACGAACTTGCTGTCAGCTATGTGGACCATAATACGATACAGGTCGGATTCGAGAATGCGGACGACCACCGCTATTTGCAGAGTGTCGCCGAAAGCAAGGGTGTCATCTTCTCCCGCCCCGGCAACGGTATCTGCCACCAGGTCCATCTGGAAAGGTTTGGCAAGCCGGGGGCAACCCTGCTCGGTAGCGATAGCCACACCCCGACCGGCGGTGGCATGGGCATGATCGCCATCGGGGCCGGCGGCCTGGATGTCGCAGTAGCCATGGCTGGAGGTGCCTTTCACCTCATTGCACCAAAGGTCATAGAGGTCCGCCTCACGGGCAAGCTCCGCCCCTGGGTCTCTGCCAAGGACATCATCCTTGCGGTCCTGGAACACTTCACCACCAAGGGGAATGTGAATTGCATTCTGGAATACACCGGTGAAGGGGTGAAGACCCTGCAGGTTCCCGAGCGTTCGACCATCTGTAACATGGGCGCTGAGGTGGGGGTAACCACCTCGATCTTCCCCTCCGATGAGAATACCCGGCTCTTCCTGGAAGGACATAACAGGGGCAAGGACTACAAGGCTCTCAGCGCTGACAAGGACGCCCACTATGATGGGCTCTTTGAGATTGACCTCTCCACCCTGGAGGTGAGGATTGCCCTTCCTCACTCCCCGGACAACATTGTCCTGGTAAAGGACCTTTCAGGGAAGAAGGTCAACCAGGTACTGATAGGATCGTGCACCAACAGCAGCTATGTCGATCTGAAGAAGGTTGCCAGCATCTTGGATGGCAAGGTGGTCCATCCCTCGGTCAGCCTAGGTGTGGCACCGGGAAGCCGTGAGGTGTTCATGATGCTCGCCAATGACGGCTCGCTTGCCAAGCTGATCACAAGCGGTGCACGGATACTGGAGAGTGCCTGTGGCTTCTGTATCGGAAACCACCAGAGCCCTGGTACCAACGAGGTGTCCCTACGAACCAACAACCGGAACTTTGAAGGCCGAAGTGGAACCAAGAGTGGCCAGGTCTTTCTGGTAAGCCCCGAGGTTGCAGCCCTCAGTGCCATCACAGGGTACGTCACCGATCCCTTGTCCGACCATGGGATACCCTACCCATATGTCGAGATGCCAAAACAGTTCCTGGTCGATGACTCGATGTTCGTCTTCCCTCCTGAGGATGGAAGTAACGTAGAGATCTTCCGTGGCCCCAATATTGGGGACCCACCGAAGAATACCCCTCTTACGGAAAGACTTGATGGGTATGCCAGCCTCAAGGTGGGGGACAAGATCACCACCGACCATATCATGCCGGCAGGTTCGAGGCTGAAGTACCGTTCCAATATCGTGGAGTACTCCAAATATGTCTTCGAGCCGGTTGACAGCACCTTTGCAACCCGTTGCCAGGAGAACCAGGGCAAGGGCAAGGCCAACTTCATCATCGCCGGTTCCTCCTATGGGCAGGGAAGCAGCCGTGAACATGCCGCGATCTGTCCGATGTATCTTGGGGTCAAGGCTGTCATTGCTCTTTCCATCGAGAGGATCCACCAGAACAACCTCTGTAACTTCGGCATCATCCCCCTCACCTTTGTGCATGCTGAGGATTATGCAAAGATCGATCAGGGTGATGATCTGGCCATCGAGGACATTCGGACCCAGATCGGAAAGAAGCAGGTGGTGCTGCGCAACAAGACAAAGAACATCGACATTACCCTTGAGTGTGACATCACCGAAGAGCAGCATGCGATGTTGCTCGCTGGTGGCCTGCTCAACGTCCTCAAGGAGAGAGCGTGATGGCAGAGACCATAACCCTGATAGGGACCGATCTCCATGTTCCCTCACACCCTGTCATCCCCTTCATTGAAGGGGATGGGGTGGGCCCTGAGATAACCTCTGTGATGAGGGCCGTGGTGGATGCTGCGGTAGCCAAGGCCTATGGTGGCGAGCGAAGCATAACCTGGAAAGAGGTGTATGCTGGGCAGAAGGGAAAAGACCTGACAGGTTCCTTTCTTCCCGATGAGACCCTCGAGGCTATCCGCACATACCGTATCGCCATCAAGGGGCCTCTGACCACGCCAGTAGGGAAGGGTATCCGCAGCCTCAATGTGACCTTGCGCCAGAATCTTGACCTCTATGTCTGCCTTCGCCCAGTTGGGTACTTTAAGGGAGTGCCTTCCCCGGTCAAGCATCCAGAGAGGGTCGACATGGTGGTATTCCGTGAAAACACCGAAGATATCTATGCCGGGATCGAGTGGGAGGCGGGAAGTGCAGAGGTGGAGAAGATCATCAATTTCCTCTCCACCGAGATGGGTGTGACCAACATCAGCTTTCCCCAGACCAGCGCCATCGGCATCAAGCCGGTCTCCCGAGAAGGCAGTGAACGTCTGGTTCGCAGTGCCCTCTCATACGCCCTGGAGAACAAACGCAGGAACGTGACCCTTGTGCACAAGGGGAACATCATGAAGTTCACCGAAGGGGGGTTCCGCAAATGGGGATATGAGCTTGCACAACGGGAGTTCGGGGCCAAGCTGGACAAGATGGGCAGGATGGCGATCGAGCGGGAAGGGATGGAGAGCCTGATTATCCAGGACTGTATCTGCGACGCCTTTTTGCAGAATATCCTCCTGACGCCCGAACGCTATGATGTGATAGCAACCTTGAACCTCAATGGGGACTATGTCTCAGACGCCTTGGCAGCCGCGGTTGGTGGCATCGGCATAGCCCCGGGGGCTAACATCAACTATAACAGCAAGTATGCCATCTTTGAGGCAACCCATGGAACGGCTCCAGATATTGCAGGCAAGGATATGGTCAACCCGCTTTCGTTGGTGCTCTCTTCAGAGATGATGCTCCGCTACCTTGGCTGGAATGAAGCGGCCGACAGGATCCTCCTGGCGGTCAGGTCTGCCTTGGCCAGTGGCAGGGTCACCAGTGATTTCTACCGTGTCATGGAGAGTGAGGGGCTCTCTGGACAGCTTCTCGGGACAGAAGCGTTCGGACAGCTTCTGGTTTCCCTACTCTAGGACAAACTGATCGAAACTTGCAATGAGGCCATGGACCTGTTCCATGGCCTCTGTTGTCTCTCTATCCGCCCCATCGCTTGCAATTGCATAGATGGTAGCGATCCCTGCCGCTGATGCGCTGAGGATTCCGCTTCTGGTATCCTCAAACACCACAGCCTCCGAGCCAGATACGCCCAAAGCCTTGAGGGTATCGAGATAGATTGCAGGGTGGGGCTTGCTTTCGCGTATATGGTCATCGGTGATGATGAGATGCCTGGGGAAGTAGGAATCAAGGTCGAACCACTGCCTGTAGAAAGCCATGTTGTCATCACCGGCACTGGTGGCGATGGCAATCTGTATGCCTTTCCGTATTGCCTTTTCAAAGAGGGACAGGGCTCCGGGAGCAAGGCTAAGGGGTCCTTCTGACCGGCAAATCTCACTATACAGTTGTTCCTTTTCCTGGGAGATGGCCTGTATCTGGCTTTCGGGAAGGTCTTTGCCGACAAGGTAGGAGATGGTCTGGCTGTTGGTTCTCCCGTTGAGCAGATGCATCTCTTCTCTTGTATAGGGATGGGTGCCGTATTTGTGCGCAATGGCACCCCAAGCCCTCTGGTGATAGGAAGTATCCCAGAATAGGGTGCCATTGAAATCGAATATGAGCGCCTTAACGGTCTTCAAGCGGCAGTACCATCCTTGACTGGAGGCCGGAGTATACCTGACGGGGCCGCCCGATCTTCTGGTACGGGTCGTGTCTCCACTCCAACCAGTGGGCTATCCACCCAGGGAGCCTGCCCATCGCAAAGAGGACAGTGAACATGGACTCAGGAATCCCCATGGCATGGAAGATGATGCCGGTATAGAAATCAATGTTGGGGTACAGGTTCCTCTCGATGAAGTAGGGGTCGCTGAGTGCAACCCTTTCCAGTTCGAGGGCTATCTGTAGGAGTGGGTCTTGCTTGCTGTTGGAACCAAGAACCTCTTCACAGAGCTTCTTGGCAATCTTTGCCCTTGGGTCGTAGGTCTTGTAGACACGGTGGCCGAAGCCCGAGAGACGGAACGGGTCATCCTTGTCCTTGGCCATCTCGATGACCTGCTCGATGCTCAGCCCCTCATTGTAGATGGTGTTGAGCATCTCAAGCACCGCCTGGTTTGCCCCACCATGCTTGCTTCCCCACAGGGCACAGCACCCTGCCGCAACGGATGCATAGAGGTTGGCCTCGCTGCTACCGACCAGCCGTACGGCGCTGGTGGAGCAGTTCTGCTCATGGTCAGCATGGAGGATCAGGAGGATGTTCAGGGCCTTTACATGCAGGGGGTCCGGCTCATAGGCGTTGACCGGGGTGAGGAACATCATGTTGAGGAAGTTCTCGCAGTAGGTGTACTTGTAGGAGGGTTCCACAAAGTCCAGGCCGTTCATCTGGCGATAGCTGAAGGCTGCGATGGTACGCATCTTGGAGAGGAGCCTGCTGATGGTAAGGTCAACGTTCTCCTCCGGGTCGACGTCGGCAAGTTCGGGGTAGAAGGCCGAAAGGGAGGCTACCATGGCCGAGAGGATCGACATGGGGTGTGCTTCCTGGGGATAATCCCTGAAAAAATTACGCATGTCGATATGGAGAAGCGAGTGGCGGTTAAGCATCTCCGCATACTTGTGCCGCTCTGGAAGGTCGGGCAGCTCACCTTTGATGAGCAGGTGTGCAACCTCGACGAAGTCACAGTTTTCCACCAGGTCCTCAATGTCATAGCCCCGGTAGCGAAGGATTCCCTGCTCGCCATCCACAAAGCAGATGGAACTCATGCATGATCCGGTGTTTACAAATCCCGGGTCGTAGGTGATGTAGCCGGTATCCTTGCGCAGTTTCGTGATGTCAAGGGACTTCCCTCCCATGTTGTCAGTAATGACAGGCATTACTATCTCACGGTCGCCTAGGATCAGTTTTGCCCCTTCTTTCTGGATATCCACGGTACGCCTCCTCTCAGGGTAATGGGTTGCTTTCTCTATAGAGTACAATGAGCCCGTATGCAATATGGTAATGGATGAGCGCAAACGCTCTCTCTTGGTTCGGTAGTAGTGGGATTGCGTGCCTACTGGCGCTCCCCAGTCTCTGGATATAGACCCACTGTACCCTATTTTTTTATTCTAGAGAATATACGATTGATGAAATAGTTGCCTGCAAGGCCCTTGGTTGCAGATTCTGGCTTTTCAATCTTGACTCCTCCCTGTATACTTGAGAAAAAAGGATGGTGACCATGCAAGATATCCCCATGCCATTGGAAGAAGAAATTGTTGACATCGCCGATTTCTTCAAGGTCTTTGGAGATCCAACCCGCCTGAAGATCCTGTTTCTTCTGGAGAAGGGTGAACGCGGGGTCAACTCCATCAGTGAAGAGCTTGGCATGCAGCAAAGTACCATAAGCCAACAGCTGAAGCTGCTTCGTGCCCGTCGTCTGGTCAGGTTCAAGAAGGATGGGCGAAATGTCCTCTACCGACTCAACGATGAACATATCCACGACATCCTTGCCTTGGGTATCGAGCACTACAGTGAGTTGCAATGAACCTAACACTGTTGACTTTCAGCCCAACAGGCCAGAGCAAGGCATGCGCCCTTGCTGTGGCAAAAGCAACAAAGCAAGAGTTTGCCCTCTTTGATGTCACCCACTTCATCCAACGACGAAAGAGCTTGAGCGTGGAGGATACCACCCTCATCATAGCCATTCCCGTCTATGGAGGTAGGGTCCCCCTCCTGTTTGCAGAATATGTAAAAAATCAGCTGACTGCACACAATTGTGATGCCATTGTCATTGCAACCTTTGGCAACCGGGCAGTTGAGGATGCCCTGGTGGAGATGGAGGACCTGCTCTCTGCAAAGGGTATCCCCCTTACCGCAGCAGCTTCCATCGGCTGCCAACACAGCTATAGTGACAGGGTGGGGCAGAAGAGACCGGACATCGAGGACTTTCAGCTCCTGGACCGGCTTGCAGTCCATCTCAATGGAAAAAGGACCATCGTCCACCCACCTGGTAACCGTCCCTACAGGCAGGCAATGCCAAGGGCAAATCCTCCCTACATGCCGGCCCTCGCGGCCAGTAGCGAAACAATCAGCAACAGGCAGTGCTACCGGGTCTGTCCTACAGGGGCCCTTGCCAAGCAGGATCCCACCCTATGCATACACTGCTGTGCCTGCATCCAGATATCCAACCATGAACTCATCATGGACAACCCTTGGTTTGTCAACTTCACGAAAAATTTGGAGGCTACCTGCCAGAAGCGGATAGAGAGCATCCTCTACCTCTCCTAGAGCCTAGTAGAGTTGCTTGCCCTCTGCACTGTACTGTGCAAAGAGGGGAAGGCAAGCTTCCCTGCTATCGCCTGTCAGCGTGAGTACCTCCGTATCCTTGCATCCACCGAGGATGAAATCGTAGATGAAGTCATCGCGAAATCCTATCTTCATGGCATCCTTGGCGGTACAGCCGTAGTGGATCTCCCTGATGTTTGCCCAGATGCAAGCACTGATGCACATAGGGCAGGGGTAGCAGGTTGTGTAGAGGATACATCCGCTCAAATCATGGCTTTGCTTTTCTGCACAAACCTTCCGGATGACATTGACCTCGGCATGGGAGGTCGGGTCATGGCTTGCAAGGACAGTGTTGGAAGCCAGGTAGAGCTTACCGGTCTCATCGACAATGGCGGCTCCAAACGGCCCACCCATATTGGATCTGACCGTTTGCATCGCCTCTTCTACTGACTTCTGCACTATCTCAGCAGTTGTCATCTTCATGCTTCACCTCTTTCGAATATACAATGGAAGCAGGGCAATGGTATCCAGGGAAAAGGAATTACCCTCTCCTGGCACTGGCCATCAGGCGGATCGCGTTGATGTTGATGAAACCCTTGCAGTCAACCGGATGATACCCGCCTGCCTTGTCCATGGAACCAAGGGCTTCGTCATAGAGGGAGAGGGGACTCGATACTCCTGCGAAGATGACATTGCCCTTGTAGAGAACTACCTTGGATGTCCCGGTTACCTTTTTCTGGCTCTGTTCGAAGGCTGCGCTGAGCATGTTGAATTCAGGGGAGAACCAATAGCCGTTGTAGATGAGCTCAGCATACTTGGGCATCAGGGAGTCACGGAGGTGCATAACCTCCTTGTCCATGGTAATGCCTTCAAGGTTGTGGTGGGCCTTCCAGAGGATCTCGCAGCCAGGGGTCTCGTATACGCCACGACTCTTGATGCCGATATAGCGGTTCTCCACCATGTCGACACGGCCGATTGCATTGTCATGGCCAATCTTGTTCAGGTAGATGATCATCTCAAGGGGGTCGGTGACAACCGTCCCGTCATTCTCGTTCTTCACCGAAAGGGGTATGCCATCCTCAAACTCGAAACTGAGGGCTGTCTCCTTGTCCGGTGCCTCCTGGGGGCTGAGGGTAAGGCTGAACACATCGGAAGGACATCGTTTGGAAGGATCCTCAAGGATTCCTGCCTCGTGGCTGATGTGGATGAGGTTCTCGTCCTCACTATAGGGTTTCTTGACAGATGCCTTGATGGAAATACCATACTTCTTGGCGTATGCGATCATATCCGACCGTCCTTCGAACTCACTGAGCCATTCGGGATCCTTCCAGGGGGCAATGATCTTCGCCTCAGGCATGTGCATGTAGTAGCCGAACTCGAACCTGACCTGGTCGTTTCCCTTCCCGGTTGCACCATGGGCAACATAGACGGTTCCTTCTTTCTTGGCAATCTCCACCTGACGCTTGGCGATGATAGGGCGGGCAAGGGAGGTGCCCAGCATATAGGTGCCTTCGTAGATGGTGTTCGCCTTCAGGGCAGGGAACACATAGTCGGTGACCAGGTCCTTGCGCAGGTCCTCAATGTAGACCTTGGAAGCCCCTGTCTCAAATGCCTTCTTTTCGATGGCAGCAAAATCCTCGTCTTGCCCGACATTCGCTACATAGGCAATGACATCGAAGCCCTTGTTGCTAAGCCACTTGAGGATGACTGAGGTGTCAAGGCCGCCGCTGTAGGCTAGAATCACTTTCTCTTTGTTCATGCTATAAAATCTCCCTAGTCTGTATGTTCGAAATATAGATGGATTGTAGTGAACGATGCAAATATATTCAAGTAAGTATGCATAAATATTCTTAAAGTTCGACAATTTCTCAAATATGGTCGAATTTTGTTGATATTTATGCAGTAAAAAGGTAAAAACCTAATTAGAAATTAATCGAAATAGATATTGCATTTTCCTTTTTGCCCCCGTATACTTGCCTTGGAGAACAAGGATGATAGAATTCAAGCAAGTAAGCAAATCATACAGTAGCGGCAAACCCAAGGCAGTGGACAACCTCAATCTCTCCATAGCAAGCGGGCAGATCTTCGGTTTTCTCGGTCCTAACGGGGCTGGAAAGAGCACCACCATCAAGATGCTGGTCGGATTGCTGAGCCCTGACAGTGGGACCATCACCATCGATGGAAAGGAAATGGGAAACGAGAGCCTGGCCATCAAGCGGCTCATCGGCTATGTGAGCGATGAGCCTCTCTTCTATGAGAAGATGACAGGTTCCAGGCACCTGGATTTCATCTCTGACCTCTTTGCTGTCTCGTCTGCAGAGAGAAGGGCAAAGATAGGGGAACTCGCTCTCTTGTTTGAGATGGACAAGGCTTTGCATGATGAGATCTCATCCTACTCCCATGGCATGAAACAGAAGCTTGGCCTCATGGCCGCCCTGTTGCATCCCAGCAAGCTGCTCATCCTTGATGAGCCGATGGTCGGCCTTGACCCCAAGGCTGCCTTTTTGCTGAAGAGGGCGATGAGAGACTATGCAGACAAGGGCAATACCGTGTTTTTCTCCACCCATGGAATGGAGGTGGCCCAGGATACCTGCGACCGTATCGGAATAATTAGGAAGGGAAGCCTGCTGTTTGAGGGGACTGTGCAGGCTCTTGCACAGAGTCGGGGAAACAATAGCGAGACACTGGAACAGCTCTTTCTCGAGCTTACCGAAGGGACGGTTCTCTGATGCGCTTCCATGTGGTATTGCTGCAGGTAGTGGCCTTCCTCGAAGGGGTAAGACCCTTGCGTACCTATTTTTCCCGACTCACTGTAGCAAAGAAAACGGTGAAGGGCAGGGTTGTGCAGATAGGGGTCACTATTCTGCTTGTCTCTTCCCTTCTGATGCTGGAAGCCATGATGGGCTTCAACTATTTTACCTATCAGATGCTGGGATCCTTGATGGGTATCCCCCATCTGGGAATCTTTCTAGCCTCCTTGGTTGGGTTTTTTCTGACCTTCCTCATCGGTTCCATCGGACTCTCCTCCATTGTGTATAGCGGCAAGGATATTCAGCTCCTGGGGACCTTGCCTGTCAGTGGCAAAGAGCTGTTGTTCAGTCGCCTCCTTATCGCCTACATACTCTATAGCCCCCTGTATATGGCGGTAGTGCTCCCAGCTCTGGTTGCAGGCATTTTCCTCAACGGGGTAGGATTTCTCTATCTATTGGGTAGCCTGGCCCTGCTGGCCCTGGGCCCTCTCTTTCCCCTCTCCCTGGCGCTGTTGGCTGCAAACCTGCTCATTCGCCTGGCGAAAGGAAGACGGTATAGGATGCTGGAACAGCTGTTCTCCTTTTTGGTCATGCTCTCCTTCTCCCTTGCCATGATAGCGACCTTCTCGCGAAGTCTGGAGGATGGTGCCACACTCACGGTGGACTACCAGGCGATGCTCTCCCTGGTTGGCCCGATCTTCCAAAGGTTGGTGGCTCTTTTTCCCCTTTTTGCCCTGCAGGCCAAGGCTCTCTTCTCATGGTCGGCCCTTATGGGCAACCTGGTGTTCTTGCTCTTGTTCACATTTGGCTCTACCGTCCTTGTCTCCAAGGGGTATCTTCATACCCTTTCCTTGGTTGCCTCAGCACAATCCTCGGTGAAAAAACGGGGACAGCAGAAAAGCTTCAGGCAAAGGAGCGTCACCTTCACCTTGATGAAACGGGACCTTGAGGTGATACAGAGCCAATCGGTATTCATGATTGAATTGGTGGGAGAGCTGTTGATACCCCTTATTTTGCTGGGTGTCTACGCCCTTACCGGGGTGCTGGGTGAGTTGCAGGGCTTGCTGGGAGATTTTGTACACACAAGGTATCTGCCCTATGGGATCTTTCTGGCAGTAGCCCTCTTTTCCAGCATCTGTATGCTGAGTTCCACCAGCATCAGCCGCCAAGGGCCCCTTTTCATGCTCGACAAGATCTATCCCCTGAAGCCGGAACAGTTTGTCAAGGCAAAGCTGCTGTTGCACCTGCTCCTGGTTGGTGGTGCTTCTTTGGTCTACCTGGCTCTTGCCTTGCTGTTTTTCCGGCTACCCTTGCTCCATATCCTCTGGATGTGGACACTGCAATTGGTGGTGGTATGCACCGTTGCGTGCTTTGGCCTGGCTATCGACTACAGAAAGCCCTTGCTCGAATGGACTATTCCCCAGCAGGCAATGAAAAGCAACCTCAACGGTTTGCTTGGTCTGGCTGCGGCCATCTGTGTGATAGCCATTGTCTTCACAGCCCTCATGGTCCCCACTATCCTGTTTTCCATGCCGGTGTTGGGTTTCTTCTTGGCCCTTGCCGCTTCCCTGGCCTTATGCGCTCTGGGCTGGAAGGTGTGTGTGAAGAGTTCCTACGTGGCACTCTCCAGGTAGGAAAGACACCGTTTCAGCGTTGAGGTGAGGTCTGTATAGGTCTCAAATGGATAGCGCACGGGCTCAGCTTTCCAGTCAATTATAAGGCCTAGGTCGGCTTGCTCAAGCATGGGGATGTCCGTTGGGCCGTCCCCTACTGCAATAGCGTGGGAATATCCTCTTTTCAGGTCAGCAAAGACAGCTCGCTTTTGCTCGGGTGATGCAATGGAGCAAACCATGGAAGGCTTCGACCCTTTGCTGGAAAACTCCAGGTTTTTCCCGCTTACCATGAAAAAGTGATGGTCTATCCCATGCTGGGCCAAAAAGGAGTGGATGATGTTCTCGGTTCCACAGCTGAGGATGGCCAGCTCTGCATGGCGGGAAAGTTCTTCCAGCAGGAGAAACTGGGAAGGGTCTACCAAGGAAGAGAGATCTCTTGCAACCTGGTCTACCTGTGAAGGGGTGCATCCACCCAGGAGGTCCAAGTACCGTTGGTTGAACTCCCCATGGGCCATTCTTCCCTCCCTATCCTTCTTGACCATACGTTTTGCTCGGAGGCGGTTGAGATGTCCCCTTTCCTTGGCATTGGTGAGGATGAGCCGCTGTTCGCTGTCATAGGGGATGATCGGGTAGAGTGTGCCGTCGAAGTCGAAGGCCACCAGATTCTTTTTTTGCATGGGTCAAGTGTAGCAGAGGGACAAAAAAAATGGAAGGGATAAAAATAATCCCTTCCATTCTAGAACTATAGCAGTCTATTTGCCCATGTCCTGGCCGTACAAGCGGTTGAAGTACTGCATGTCAGTGCTCAACACCTTGTCCAGGCTGGGAATGGTCTTCCTGTAGGACTCCAGGGTCCTCCACAATTCGAAGAACTCGGGGTCTAGGTTGTAGGATTTGGCATAGATGTCAGCAGCCTTGGCATCGGCGATACCCTTGATGGTCTCGCTCTTTGCATAGGCCTCTGAAAGGATCACCTTCTCCTCATTCTCCGTCTTCCCTTGCCACTGGGCAAGCTGTCCACGGCCGTAGGAACGGTAGGCCTCTGCGATCTGGTTCCTCTCCTTGATCATCCTCTGGTAGACGCTCTCGGTGAGGTCATCACTGTAGCGGATCTGCCTGACGATGATGTCGATGAGCTCGATACCGAAAGCATCGGTGAACTGTTTGGCCTGCTCGAACATCCTCTGGCTCAGCCCATCACGACCGATGCTGATGGTCTCCTGCCTTGCCTGGGTTGCGGTAAGGTTGCGCAGGGTCTCTGCATCCTCGACGTTGTCAAGGTTCTGCACCTGTTCCTCAACCTTGATGTTGTTGATCTTGTTGGTGTTCCGTACCGACTCATTGAGATAGTTTTCGCTGATGATGGTCCTGATCGAGGAGTCCAAAACGTCGTTCATCCTCGAAAGGCCATTGCTGATGGTATTTACCGTCTCATAGTACTTGGCAGGATCGGCAATCTTCCAGCGGGCAGTGGTATCGACCCAGATGAACTGGTTCTCTTTGGTAGGGATACGCTGTGCAGCTCCGTCCCAGGAGATGATCTTCTTTGGGTAGATCACTACATTGTCCACTAACGGCATCTTGAACTTCAGACCTGCTGATGTTTCCGTGTTTACAATCTTGCCGAAGCGTGTGAGTACAGACTGCTGGCCTTCATACAGGATGTAGAAAGGGCCAAGCAAGACGAATATGACGAGGAAAATTCCTACTATCACCAGTGTGGTTATAAGTTTTTTGTTTACATTGGTTCTCATTTTTGACCCCCAAGCATCTGGACTGGCAGGAAGTTGGATAGGTTTTTGTCCACCAAGGTAACCGAACCGCCTTCTACTGGATTGATGATCGATTCCATGGTCTCGATGTAGAGCCTTGTCCGGGTAATTTCCTTGTTTTGCCTATAGACGTCGAGGACGCTGTTGAAACGAGCGACATCACCTTCTGCCTGGTTTACCCGCTCTGCTGCGTATCCCTGGGCAACCTGAATGGCCTTGTTCGCTTCACCCTTTGCGGAAGGGATGACCTTGTTGTAGTTCTGCTTTCCTTCGTTGATGAGGCGGTTCATATCCTGGATTGCCTTGTTGACATCTTCAAAGGCATCCTGGACTGCGCCCACTGGAGGAACGATGTTCTGCAACTTGACCGTTACGACCCTTACCCCAAGACCATAGGTGTCAAATACCTTCTGCATCTCTGCCTGGGCTTCAACCTCGATCTTGGTACGCTCGCTGGTCATGACAGAGAGGATCGGAAGGTCCCCAACCAGCTTGTTCATGACGCTCTGGCTGATATCCCTGATGGTGGTCTCCCTTGACTCAACGTTGAACATCCATTTTACGGGATCTTCGATCTTGTACTGTACGATCCATTCGACATCGATGATGTTCAGGTCTCCTGTAAGCATTACCGACTCATTTGCATAGTCGGGGTTTGCATACAAGGCCCCTTTTGAAGGGCTCGATCGATAACCGAAGGTCATGGTCTGGACGACCTGTGTCGGAACATTGTAACTCGCCTCGATTCCCAGGGGAATCTTTGTCTGGAGGCCAGGTCCTACAGTCCTGCTGTACTTGCCGAAGCGAAGGACTACGGACTGCTCGGTCTGGTCAACAACAAAAAAGCTGCTGAGAACCAGCATGACCAACACGACGGCAACGATAATCCAAATAACGAGTTTTGGGCTGATGTTGTTCGCTTTTCGTGCAGGCCTAGGTGGCTGCTGCATAGTATCCATGATAACTCCTTGATGTGTCGAAGAGACACATATCCAATGTACTTCCTCCAACAACTATCGTCAAGGTCAGAATCTCGAGCACATTACCCGTTTTGCCATTGAAATTAAGGGCCAAGCGGGCTATTATGTCCCCTATGAAAAAGAGACTGGTAACATCTGCACTACCGTATGTAAACAACATTCCTCATTTGGGAAACCTCACCCAAGTGCTTTCTGCCGACGTTTTTGCGCGGTTTTGTCGATCCAAGGGGTATGAGACCCTCTATATCTGCGGTACTGATGAATATGGCACCGCTACGGAGACCAAGGCACTGAAGGAGGGGGTGACCCCACAGGAGCTTTGCGACCGGTTTCATGCGATCCACAGGGATATCTACCGCTGGTTTGATATCAATTTCGATCATTTTGGCAGGACCAGCACCCCTGAGCAGACACGCATCGTGCAGGAAATCTTCACCAAGGTCGATGAGGCGGGTTTCATCAACGAGCACGAGATTGAGCAGCTCTACTGCCCCAAGTGCGAGCGTTTCCTTGCAGACCGTTTTGTTGAGGGCACCTGCCCCCATTGTGGCAGCAAAGGCGCCCGTGGGGACCAGTGCGACGCATGCCAGACACTCCTTGACCCTACGGAACTGCTGGACAGCCGATGTGGCGTCTGTGGTACTACCCCGATCCTGAAAAGGACCAACCATCTCTATGTCGACCTTCCCAAGGCCCTTCCACTGCTGGAAGCCTGGATGGAGCAGGCGAGCGTGGATGGCTTCTGGGCCAACAACGCCATCCAGGTAACCAAATCCTGGATCAGGGACGGGTTGAAGGAGCGGTGCATCACACGCGACCTGAAGTGGGGAATACCCGTACCCAAGCCAGGGTATGAGAACAAGGTCTTCTATGTCTGGTTCGATGCCCCCATCGGGTACGTCTCCATCACAGCCAATGGCACTGCCGATTGGCAGAGGTGGTGGCATACCCCAGAAAATACTGAACTGTTCCAATTCATCGGTAAGGACAACATTCCCTTCCATACGGTCATTTTCCCTTCCTGCCAGCTTGCAACAGGGGAGAAGTGGACGATGCTCCACCATATGAGCAGCACCGAATACCTCAACTACGAGGGCGGTAAGTTCAGCAAGAGCCTGGGCATAGGCATTTTTGGCAACGATGTACAGGATACAGGGATCCCTGCCGATGCCTGGCGCTTCTACATGTTCTACAACCGACCGGAAAAGAGTGATGTCACCTTTACCTGGGCCGATTTCCAGGAGAAGATCAACGGAGAGCTCATTGGCAATATCTCCAACCTGGTCAACAGGACACTGACCTTCATCAGGAGGTTCTATGATGGCAAGGTTCCTCAGGGAACCATCGATGAAGGTCTGAAAGAGTTGATTCTTGAAAAGGAAAAACTCATTGATGCCCATCTGGAGCATGCCGAGGAGCGGGATGCACTTAGGCAGATCGTCGCACTTTCCTCGATCGGGAACAAGGCTTTTCAGGATGGCGAGCCTTGGAAGATGCGCCTGGAGAACCCAGAGAAGGCCGCCTCCTTGCTGAAGACCCTGGTCTACCTCATCCGTGACCTTGGCATCATGCTCGAACCCTATATGCCTTCTACCAGCGGGAAGATACTCTCATTTCTGGATAGCAAGGGGTTGCGTTGGACGACCCTTGGCCAATTTGAGGGCGTAACAGATATAGGGGAGACCGAACTGCTCTTTACCAAGCTGGAGGACAGCCTGATTGCAGAGCTTCGGACCCGTTTTGCAGGTTCGCAGGATGAGAGGGCAGAAAAGGAAAGCCTTGCTGCTACAAAAAAGACAGAACAACAAAGACAACCGGAGAAGACAATGGATATGAATGAAAAGCAAGAGAGCGTGGCCGAGCAGTTCAACCGGAGGGTGATCCTCAAGGTTGCCAAGGTTACCAACGTCGAGAAGCATCCCAATGGGGACAAGCTGTACATCCTCAGCCTCGACTGCAAGGAGGAGGAGAGCAGGACCATCGTCAGCTCTATCGTACCTTACTATACGGAAGAAGAGTTGCTGGGCCAGAATATCGTGCTGGTAAGCAACCTCAAGCCGGCCAATTTCCGTGGGGTGAAGAGCTGCGGGATGTTGCTGGCAGCCAACGACCCGGATGCTGAGGAACACACCACCTGTGAGGTGCTGTTTGCACCGCAGTTTGAGGTGGGGACCATATTGCAGCCGGAAGGGTTTGAAACCCCTGCAGAGGCCCTTTCCTTTGTGAAGGCTGACCACTTCTTCGCCATGCCCATCTATGCAGAGGATGGCGTGGTCAAGGTCGATGGGAAGGCTATCGGTTCCAAGGGTGAGTATCTCACCTCCAAAAAGTACAAGAACGGTCCGGTAGGCTAGTCCCGGAAGCAGAATATGCTATATTTGGAGGGGCCAACCAGGCCCCTTTTTTATAGGCAGGTCATAATAGGACGGAGGGTGTATGGTTTTAGTTCCGTTGGATTACAAGAAGATACCCAGTACAGGCTCTCCATTCCAGAGTAGTTATTGGGCTGCAGTCAAGCATGGCTCTGGCTGGAAGCCCTATGCCTTCTCCATTGAACTGGATGGTTGGGTTTCCTCCATTTTGGTTCTCGTCAAGCCCCTATTGCCACTCTCCTCACTGGCGTATGTACCCTTTGGCCCCGATGTATTCAACAATCCTCTGCCTACGGTATCAGAATTTCTGACCCTCCTGTCAAAGGAGCTGAAGAAGGCCCTCCCAAAGGGGGTATTCTCCATCAGGTATGACCTGCCATGGGATGAGGTCGACGACCCCAATGTCATGTGGCTCTCCTGTGGGAGGTTCCGGCCAACGAAGGAGAGTGTCCAGCCTGATGGGACTGTGCGCATCTCCCTGGAATGGGGCTATCATGCGGTGACCCTTGGCTATCGTGACAGGGCAAAACGTGCCTTGCGCAAAAGCTCCTCGATGTACAAGGTCGAGGTATGGGATGGAGGGGTTCCCTCCTTCAAGCGCTGGTATGAGACCTACCTTGAGACAGCCCGAAGGGATGGCTTCAGCCCGAGATCCGAAAAATATCTGAAGGCCTTGCTCGCCTTGGATGGTAAGGTCTATGGGGATGTGAGGTGCAAGCTTGTCCTGGCCAGGGATAACAAGGTCATCGTTGGGGGGCTCATATTGCTTTTGACTAGCAAGGAGGCTGTCTATCTCTATGGATCCACACTCCGCCAGGATGCAACTTCCTGTGCATATGTATTACAGGACTTTGCCATAAGGCTGGCTTGTGAGCATGGGTGCACTATCTATGACCTGCATGGGATTCCCGGCCCAAAGGGAAGGGGTCAGCATCTTGCTGGGCTGGAGCTGTTCAAGCTCTCCTTCGGTGGACAGAGCTACTACCGTTCCCCTACAACCGACTATGTCCTGCACTTCCTGCAGTGGAAGCTGTACACCGTCACCGAGTATTTCCGCTATAGGATGATACGGAAGAACAAGCCCCAGGAAGGAGTCCTCCCAAGCTCTTGAACTGTAGGGAATAGGCAGCGAGGGTGACCTCCAGGACTAGATGTCTTGTGCTTCCAAAGCAGTGGATTCCCTTTCGATGATGGCACAGCTGAGCCGGATCTGGTTGTTTTCGTTTTTTTCCCCTTTTTCGATGAGGTCAAGCATGACCGAGGCTGCTGTATGCCCTATCTCAAACAGGGGTAGGGCGACACTGGAAAGTGCCGGCCTGCAGACCGAGGAGATTTCTCGGTTGTCAAATCCGATAAGTGCCACATCCTTGCCGACCTCAATATCGTGCTGGTTGCAGTAATCCAGGACACCCATCGCCATCAAGTCGTTCATGGCAAAAATTGCAGTAACTCCCTCTTTCAGCAGCTCGGGTGCCAGTTGGTACCCGAGGTCCCTTGTCCAGTCCCCATAGCGGATGAAGTGCGGATTGTAGGGGACGGCATGCTCATAGAGCGCCTCCTGGACCCCAAGCAGGCGGTTGTTTGTGTGCCAGGAATCCTTTACCCCTGCTACGATCCCAATCTTAGAATGACCTTTGGACAGGAGCATCTTGGTGACATTTCGGGCCGCCTCGCAGTCATCATAGATGACGGCGGGGATGGAGTGGTCCTCACTATAGCAGTACGCACAGACAAACCTGGTATCCTTGGGAATTGAGAGAGTGGCAAGGGAGTGGCTATGGCAGCCTATGTAGATGATGCCATCCACCTGTTTGCTGAGCATCTGCTCCACCATATCGTTCACCAGACGGGATTTCTTTTGTCCATGGCCTACGCTGTGGCCAAACTGCTTGTTGAACCTAAGGTTGCCAAGGATATAGTGGTAGGACCTTGATTCGCAACAGACGCCGATCCCATCGATGATGTCAGGGGTGTTGAATACCGTAAGGTCCTCAGCAATGATACCCAGGGTCTTGCTGTCACCTGTCTTCAGGTGGCGGGCATAGAGGTTCGGCCTGTAGTTGAGCTTCTTAGCAGCAGCCAACACGGCCTTTTCGGTCTCCTTGCTTACCCCTTTCTGGTTGTTCAGTACTTTTGAGACTGTTGCAATCGAAACGCCCACACACTGTGATATCTCTTTGATGGTAGCCATATGCAAGCAGTATAGCATGAAAAACGTTTACATCCACTCCCTTCCTTTTGGAGTATACCACTAAAACAGTCAGAAAAAAGGATTACATATACAGAGAACGTTTAACATTTGAAAATATGATGGTACATTTAATGTAGGTGTAAAATGGCACTGAAACGGAAATTAAGGCTTTACAAATACAAATTACGGGTCTATCCTAGGTATGTAATGTTAAACGTTTAGTATCCTTTTATTCATGTGCATATACCCATATGGAATAGGGATACTTGGTTACACAGTGGGGAGTCTATGGAAAGAACCTATCGAATCGTGAATGCTGGTGCCGTGCAAGTTACCGACCCTCTCTTTTCTCACTATGTTTCGATGATCAGTGAAGTGGTACTCCCGTACCAATGGGAAATCCTCAACGATAGGGTGGAAGGTGCTACAAAATCCCATTGCCTGGAAAATTTCCGCATCGCAAGCGGAGAAAAGCAGGGTGCATTCTACGGTCAGGTATTCCAAGACAGTGATGTGTACAAATGGCTCGAGGCCGTTGCCTACTGCATCCAGCAGGGAAAGGCATTGCAGTTCATCCCGATCGCTGATGAGGTAATCTCCCTTATCGGGAGAGCACAACAAAAGGATGGGTACCTGCACACCTATCACATCGTCAACGGGATGGAGAGGCGCTGGTCAAACCTGGTGGAGGCGCACGAACTCTACTGTGCAGGGTATTTGATCGAGGCTGCAATGGCCTACCATGAAGCAACAGGAAAGCGCCGTTTGCTGTCGGTTGCAATCGCATTTGCTGACCTGATATGCAATACCTTTGGACCGGGGGAAGGGCAACTCCATGGATACCCAGGGCACGAAGAGATCGAACTCGCCCTGATCAAGCTATTCCGCCATACCAAAGATGCACGCTATATGGATACTGCACGCTATTTCCTGGAGGCCAGGGGCAGTGAGCCGAACTATTTTCTCCAGGAGATTGCACAGCGCAACGGGGAGAGCCACTACCATGAGTTCAGGGCATACGACCTGCACTACGCACAGGCCCATGTACGGCCGGTGGAACAGCGAACCGTTGAGGGGCATGCTGTTCGAGCCCTCTATCTCTACAGCGCTATGGCAGACTACGCCACTGATGCACACGATACAGCCTTTGCCGATGCCTGTACGGCGCTTTGGGACAATCTGGAAGAGAAGAGGATGTATATCACCGGTGGGGTAGGGTCGTCGGGATTTCTGGAACGTTTCACCACCGATTACGACCTTCCGAATGAGCGGGCCTACTGCGAGAGCTGTGCCTCGGTGGCCCTCATGATGTTCGGAAAACGGATGGCGGCATTGTCCAAGGAAGCGCGCTACTACGAAGGGGTGGAACGGGCTCTCTACAACACGGTCCTCGCGGGTATCCACCATGATGGACTGCACTACTTCTACGTTAATCCTTTGGAGGTATGGCCCTCTGCATGTATGGCATCAAGTTCGATGGCACATGTGCAACCTGTTCGCCAGAAATGGTTTGAGGTAGCCTGCTGCCCAACAAATATCGCCCGGACCCTGGCAAGCCTTGGCCAATACATCTACTCCTCTGATGAGCGGGGGATCCTGGTCAACCAGTTCATCTCCTCTCGCCTTGAGGTTGCACACCATGATGAGACCATCCATCTCACTATGGTGGTGGAGCCTACCAGGCGAAGTTTGGTGACATTGACAAGCGATGGGAACCTTGAGCTAGGTATCAGGCTTCCTTCCTATACATCGGCAGTCGTTTTCAAGGTTGATGGTGTGGTTAGGCATCTCAAGGAAGAACATGGATATGCACTGGTTACTTTGGAGAAAGGCTCTGTCTTGAGTTTTGACCTGGCTCTGCAGCCTACCTGGATGGCAGCCCACCCTGAAGTCCGTGCAGATTCCCACAAGGTCGCCCTCACCTATGGGCCGTTCGTCTATTGCCTGGAAGAGATGGACAACAGTGCCAATCTTGGCGGGTTGGGCGTTGCCATTGCTCCAAGGCCTGCCGTTGTGGGCTCCCTGGACACCCTTCCCGGCTCGCTGCCCATACTTGGCTATGAAGGTTTCCGCTTGGATACCCAGAATGACGGGAGACTCTATGCCCCTGCGAAGTTCATGCAGAGGGCAGAACCCTTGCAGGCAGTACCCTACTGCCTGTGGGGAAATCGCAAGCCGGGGGAGATGGTGGTGTTCCAGCATCTTTGTCGAATATAGGTTATGCAAGCCAGCGTTGCTGGTATGATAAAAAAAGGATGGTAAACAATGAAAAAAAGAGCTTTGCTGACCGTTTTACTCTGTGTTTTCATGGTATTCAGCTTGATGGCAGCTGGCACCAAGGAAGCAGCTGCTGCTGATTCCCGTGTAAAGGTCACCTATTCCTATTGGGGGACTCCTGATGAAGGAGCCGCAGTGCAGAAGGTTGCCGATACCTTCAATGCATCACAAAACCGTATTTCCGTAGAGATCATGGCCATCCCGCATGACACCTACGTGACCAAACTCAATACCCTGGCAACGGCTAAGAACCTCCCGGATTGCGGTATCATGAGTGAGGCTGGGGTCCTGCAGTTTGCAGAGAGTGGACTCCTGTACGATGTCTCGAAGATGTATGGCCCAAATGATTCCAAACCTTTGGATTCCTTGGTCTTCCGCTATGAAGGTAAACCTGTTGCCTATTCGGCTGCCAACGAAATCCTTCTGCTCTACTACAACAAGGCGATGTTTGACAAGGCTGGGCTGGCCTATCCTCCCGCTGATGCAAAGAATGCATGGAACTGGGACCAGTTTGTCGCCAACGCCAAGCTGCTGACACTGGATGCGAACGGAAACAACGCCACAAGCCCAAAGTTCAATCCCAATGCCATCGTCCAGTATGGCGCCATGGTTGAGAACCTTACCTGGCAACTGGAAGTTTGGTGCCTGAGCAACGGAAGTGGATTCTACAGTGCTGATGGATCGAAGGTCATCATCAACGATAGTGCTGCCATCGATGCCCTGCAGAAGATTGCAGACCTCTATCTGGTGCATCACGTTGCCCCTCTCTCCTCGGGCCTGACCGATGATGGCGTCCAGCGCTCTCTCATTGCAGGAACTTGTGCCATGACCACCAACGGTGCATGGAATGTCGGGACCAGTCTCGCTTCCGCCCGGAGCGAAGGCCTGGACTACGGTGTTGCTGTCCTTCCTTTCATGAAAGAGAAGGTGACCATTGGAACCGGTGGACCGAACGTCGTATTCAGCCAGTCCAAACACCCGCAAGAGGCTATGGAATGGGTGAAATGGTATATGCAGGAAGAGAACAGCTGGTCACTGATCGAGACTGGTATTTGGATGCCAGTGCTTGACAAGTGGTATACTGATGAGAGTTTGACACGAAAGTGGGTAGAAAACCCCAACTTCCCGCCGTATGCTGAGTATAAGAGTGCTGTTGTTGACTATGCCCGTGGGTATGCACGATCCACCTCCTGGTACTATGTGAACAACACCAATGATTTCAACACCCTTCTGGGTTCAGTGCTTGGAGAGGTCTGGACAGGAAAGAAGAGTGCGAAGCAGGCTATTGAGGGCAGTTACCCCTCACTGGTCTCGGCCTTCAAGGGCGGTATGTAATTGCACAAGCAGGGACAGTGGGGTTAAACCCCCATTGTCTCCTGCATGTTGGAGGGTATTGGATGCGACAGAGAGACGGGAAATATCTAGGGAAGAGAAGTGAGTCAAGGGCTGCCTACCTATGCCTCTTACCCTCTATCATCGGCTTGGTTTTCCTGACCTATATCCCGCTGGTAAGCGTGTGTGTCCTGGGATTCTTCAAGTGGGGGAAGGGTGCTCCGGATCCAGTCTTTGTGGGCCTCCAGAACTACATCCGTCTTTTTACCGTCGACCCGTACTTTCGGGATTCGTTGAAGGTGACACTCTATTTCAGCCTGCTTGCGGTTCTCGGAAGCATGGTCTACTCACTCTTCATTGCGATTTTGCTCAACCGGAAGATCCCAGCCCGTGGATTCTTTCGTGCCATTTTCTATCTGCCGTATGTATTGCCTGCAATGGCAGTCTACATCGGATGGTCCTGGCTCTATGAATCCAACTTTGGGCTTTTCAACTACATCCTCTCAACGTTTGGAGTTCAGAAAGTGAGGTTCCTGGCAGATTCTTCCCTTGTCGGGCCATCCCTCGCCCTGATAGCCGTCTGGCTTTCGGGAAACCTTATCGTCATTTTTCTGGCAGGTCTGCAGAATGTCCCACAGGTCTACCATGATGCAGCAGAGATTGATGGTGCAAATGGCTTCCAGCGATTCCTGCATGTCACCATTCCCTGCATGACCCCGATTATCTTCTACAATCTGCTGATGGCCCTCATCACCAATATGCAGATAGTGACCCCCGCCCTTGCATTGACCAACGGAGGACCTGGAAATGCCTCGACCTACATAACTTACCTTATGTACCGGTATGCCTTTGTGTCCAATCAGCTGGGGTATGCTGGGGCCATTTCCTTTGTGTTTTTCATCCTCATTGCCATACTTACCATACTTCTGTTTGCAACGAGCAAAAGCTGGATTTTTTATGAAGGAGAACGCTGATGAGTATCCAGTTTGCCTCCCTGCACAGCAAGGACCGGATCGCCCGCCTTTCAAACCTTGTCACCCTTGTCCTGCTGACATTTTTGGGTGGTCTTGTCATGCTTCCCATCTGGTGGATGTTCCGTTCGAGCCTGATGACCAATACCGAGCTCTATGCCTTTCCCCCTGCCTTCTTTCCCAGCCATTGGCTCTTCTCCAACTATGCAAGCACCATGGAATTCTTCCCCTTCTGGTCCTATCTGAAAAACACCCTCACGATCATTGTCCCCTCCATAGTGGGTGGGACCGTTACCGCAACCATGGGAGGGTATGCCTTCGCCAGGCTCAGGTTCAAGGGAAAAGACCAGCTGTTCTTGCTATGTGTCGGGTCGATGTTGCTTCCCACCATGGTTACCCTGCTTCCCCTCTACATCATCTGGACACGGCTTTTGCATGTCTATGATTCCTATCTTCCCCTGGTGCTGCCCCATTTTTGTGGGGGAGGCGCATTCAACATCTTCCTTATCAGGCAGTTCATCAAGTCCATCCCACGCGAATTGGACGAGGCGGCGACCATCGATGGAGCAGGGCCCTTGCGGATCCTGGTTTCCATCATAGTACCAGCGATAAAGTCGGCAATGATTGTGGTGGCCCTCCTGCTCTTCATCATGCTGTGGAATGACCTGTTGCAGCAGATAATCTACATCAATAGCCTGGAGAAGTTTACCATCGCACTTGGGCTATCCCAGTTCAAGGGAAGCCTGGGAACCGACTGGTCAAAGATCATGAGCGCAACCTGCATGTCCTTTGTGCCGGGCATCATCTTCTACCTTATCGGCCAGCGGTACTTCATTGAAGGAATTGTGATGACCGGGTTGAAGAACTAGCTGATGGGAGCCTGCACCCTCTAGGTGGCCTAGAGGGCATTGTTACCTATTCGCCCTCAAGGATGAGACCCACCAGGTTCTTGAACTGGTTTCCCCGGTCGAACTCATTGGTGAACAGCTCAAAGGAAGCACAACCTGGAGAGAGCAGGACTACCTGCGGTAACTCCGGGAGGTCCTTTGCCTTCTTCAGTGCAAAGGAATGGCTGCTCAGCAAAGCCTCTTCCATCGTGGAGAAGGGGCCTTTGTAGGCTATCTTGTGTTGCTTGAGTAGGGGAATGAGCTTGTTTCTCGTAAATGATCCATCCAGGAGAGAGAGGCTGGAGGCTGCCTGAAGCACATCGAGCATGGCATCTGGCTTCAGGTTCTTGTCTGTCCCGCCACAGATGAGGTGAGCGGCCATGTTCCTGAAACGGGCAAAGGTAAAGTGGACGGCTTCAGGAATCGTTGCTGCACTGTCATTGATAAAGAGAATCGTGCCCTGCAGGCCGACCTGCTCGATCCTATGGGGAACTCCGGAGAAGGTCTCCAGTCCCTTGAGGACAGCTTTCCATTTGAATCCGAGGGCAAGGAGGATGGCATAGGCGCTCTTGAGGTGGGGCATCTCCTCGACCTCCTTGGCACAGGTCCTGTCGATGCCTCGCACATGCTTGCTGTCTAGCTTGGTTTGCTTTTTGACCCGTTTGGTCATGACATCAGGAACCACCGCCATTTTGGTAGACTTGGAGAAGAGCTCAAGCTTGTCTTCAAGGTAGTTCTCGATGCTCTCGTAGGAATTGAGGTGGTCGGGATAGAAGTTGGTAAGGGCACAGATCTCCATCGGCGGCAAGTCCCCATGCATGGCGGCCACGGTATCGCGGATTTGCCAGGAGGAGAACTCACATACAAGGTAGTCAGGGATCTTCTTTTGTTCGTCATGTCTCTTCTCCCATTCCTGGAGGACCGAGAATGCGCTGATGCCCATGTTTCCGCACTGCATCGCCTCATACCCAAGTCTGTCGAGGACATGGGCAACGGCAGCCGATGTGGTCGTCTTTCCTTTTGTTCCGGTTATCGCGATGATTTTTGTCTGTTCACACCATGGGGAGGAGAAGAGCCATGCAAAATCATTGACCACCATGCGCGAATAGGAGAGAAGGGGATGGTTGGGGGGGATTGCTGGATTCTTGACCACAATATCTGCCCAAAGGAAGTCTTCCTTGCGGTGGGTTCCTGCTATGCATGTCGCACCACGTGAAGAAAGTGCTTCCATTTCAAGGCCGAGGTCACAAGTTCCTTTCAGGTCAGTGATCCTGACCTCATCTCCATGGTCCAGAAAATACGTGGCGGCAGAATATCCACCTCCATTCATTCCCAATCCAAAGATCAGAACCTTCATGCCCCCTCCTCGTTACTACAATGTCATAGTAGAAATAAAACAGCTGTAGAGCAATAAGGTAGCATGATTTATCGGAAAAATGTAAGAAAGGTCTTTTCCCACGCGGTTTAGCATCAAATAGATTCTTCATACCCCTTGACGTTGGCAACCCATCTTTGCATAATGATACGGTAATTACAAAAATCCTCCGGAATTGGCCTGGCCAATAACCCAACCGGTCGATAAGGAGCTCTACAGTGCCTTGTGGAAGAAAAAGAAAAAAGCATAAGATTGCTACTCATAAGAGAAAGAAAAAGCTCAGAAAGAATAGACATAAGAACAAGAAATAACTTTCTTTCAATCTTATCATACTGCTACGTGCAGTTCACAAATGCAAAAACCGCCGGTCGCTCCGGCGGTTTTCAATTGTCTCTCTGACTTGTTTTTTTACAACACCCTCATGATTTTTTTCTGGTAGGTATGGAAAGCCCATGCTAGTATGGAGTTATTGGAGGCCCTTATGGAACCCGCCTCTTTTCCCGCACACTTGTTGCAGGCTTTCTCCAAGCTATCCCTCGAGTATTATGTGGTCCAGCTCGGTGTGCACTTGAAGGTACTGCACAGGGGAGGGCGTTCCACAACCTGTTTTGGGTATCCCTGCGATTCCTTTGCCCAACAGATGGAATCCGCCTACAAAAAAATGATCTTTGCTGAAGATCTGGTACGGGTCAGCGAGGCAATCTGTGAGGCAAGGGAGACCAAACAGGATTTCGAGCTGCTGTTCCATGTAATCCAAAGCGATCATACTGTTGCACCTTGCCATGTTTTTGGCACCTACCTATACACCTTGGAAGGATTTCCTGTTTTTTTGATTTTGCCATCGGATGATCTTGGCATCATCTTTCCGTCTGACAAGAGCGCAGAGGCAATCTCCTTTTCCTTTGTCGCTTCAACTGGACTACTGCTGGAGGGCAACCTCCAGTTCCAGAGGGCTTTCCGAGTCACTGAGGTCCCTTCCCTGTATGAAGCCGTCCACATGTTTGTTCTACGGTATGTCCATCCTCAGGACCAGAAGATGTTTGACTTTTTTGCTGATAGGGCCTCGTTGCTCTCCTCCTTTCCCCAACCCACTGGAGAAAACATCGTCCTGTTCAGGCGAGCCAGTTATGATGGTTCCTACCAAGGGTACCGGTGGTCAATTCTCAGCGTGAAGGTTTCGTCTGGACCTGACAGTGAAGAGCTGATCTGCATGGTATCGATTCGGGACGTTGGCTCAGAGAGCGCTGCCTCCCAAGCCCATTTGGATCCCTTGACAGGGGTTTTGAACCGCTCCGCCCTTGAGAGGGGGGTGGTCCAGGCATTGGTGCAGGAGACAGCCAAAGGGGAGATGGGTGCTTTTTTTGTTCTGGATATCGACCATTTCAAATGGGTCAACGATACCTACGGCCATGATGTCGGCGACCGTACCCTGCAGTTTGTCGCAAATTCCATCAAAGGAATCTTCCGTCCCCATGACATCATAGCAAGGCTTGGCGGCGATGAGTTTGCTGTCTTCATCACCGGTATCCCGTCCCAGGAGCTTGCCATTGCCAAGGCAGAGGCTCTCTGCAGCAAAATCCGTATCCCCCAGGGCGAAAACCAGATAACCTGCAGTGTGGGCATCTCCCTCTATCCCGAACACGGGACCACCTTTGAGACCCTCTATCACAGTGCTGACCTAGCTATGTACCAGGCAAAGACGGAGGGGAGGGACAGGTATTGCCTCTATGGGACACATGGGGTCAATCCCAATATGAGGAAACCGGTCGACAAGCAGTGGCTGTTCTCTCTGCTTCAGGAGGAAATTTACCTATGCAACCTGGACACCTATGAGCTGCTCTTTGCCAATGATACTCTGGTGAAAAGGTTGGGGATCATCAACGGGACCGCTAGAGGACCTTGCTACCAGATCCTGCATAAAAGATCATCGCCCTGCGAGGATTGCAAAAATCTCCTGTTGAAACCCAACCAAACAAGCAGCTGGATAGGCCATGACAGGCAAAACGGAACCCTGTTCCTTGTTCGTGAACGCTCACTTCTGAGCAAGGGGATACGGGTCAAGCTCTCCGTATCAACACCGCTACCCCCATGCTGGAATGGTGCTCTGATGGACAGCTCCTTGGTGGATGGAACTGAAACAACCAAGGAAAACTCCTCAGGCCCCCCAGCCTTGATGGATGGGTAACCCTAGAGTTGCAACAACGGCAAGCTGCCTTCAAGCCCTTATGGCAATTCATGATATCTTTGCCCACTTTGTTGACTGGAAACTCTGATATGTGGTAGTGTAGGTGGAACCTCTTTATCCGCTCTTGGGCGGATCATTATGTCCGTAAGGAGGAACCATGAGAAATTATGAGTTCACAATCATCTTCGATGCAAACGAAGAAAAAACACAGGCTGGCCTAGAGTTGGTGACCAGCGCTTTCGCAAAAGCTGGGGTAGAGATTACCAAGCAGGAAGATATGGGCGTCAAGTACCTCGCCTACGATATCAAGAAACAGGAAAAAGGCCACTATGTCTACTTCGAAATGAAGGCTGACCCTTCCACGATCCTTGGATTCGAGAAGGATTTCTTGCTCAGCACTGCCATCTTGAAGTTTCTGTTTGTCAACACAGAAAAATAACCTTCGTTAAAAATTAATCAATTGGAGCAAAAGAATGGCAAATGACTTAAATGTGATCGCGCTGGTGGGCCGTCTGACTCGGGAAAGCGAGCTTCGCTATTCCAGTGGTGGTATGGCTATCTGTCGTTTTTCACTTGCTGTTAACCGTAGAAAGAGGACGGCGGACAACAAATGGGAAGATGAGGCCAACTTCTTTGATTGCACCATGTTTGGAAAGAGCGCCGAAGGCCTGAACCAGTATCTGGAGAAAGGTCGGCAGGTTTCCATCCTTGGTGAATTGAGGCAGAGCCGCTGGGAACAGGATGGACAGAGTCGTTCCCGCGTCGAGATCGTAGTCAATTCCTTGCAGCTCCTTTCAAGTTCGAGTGGTGATCGCACCGAAAGGCCCCGTACTGACGGACCTGCGGCGAGAACCCAGGGATCCTATGGCGCAAAGCCTGCCACACCTCCACCCACCATGCCAGACATGGACTTCGGTGGTCCTGAGCAGTTCGATGACGACCAGATCCCTTTCTAAAATCCTGCTAGAAAGCAGAGAAAGTTGTTAAGGAGAAAAATTCATGCGTGATGACGATAAAGATTCCAACGATATGGATAGGGGCGGTAGAGACAGAAGATCAGGTGGCGGACGCAGACCCAGCTTCAGAAAGAAGGTCTGTAAGTTCTGTACCCAAAACCTCACCCCCGATTACAAAAACCCTGAAATGCTTCGCAGATACATCACTGAGAGGGGCAAGATTCTTCCAGCTCGTATCACCGGCTGTTGTGCTAAGCACCAGAGAAGTGTTACTAACGAGATCAAGAAGGCACGCGTACTCGCATACCTTCCTTTTGAGAAGAAGTAAGCTTTGTTGGGCGTCATGAATCAAGATGAAAAACAGCTGATAAGAAATGCTGCCATTGTAGCGGGTGTGAGTTTCATACTCTCCCGGTTCATGCTTGGCAACTTCCTGTTCACCATTCCTCTCATGGTTCTCGCGCCAAAGTTTTCCGATCGCAGACATGCCTTGATCCCAGTGGGGGCCGTAGCGCTCCTGACGGTGATAGTCTCCCTGTTCCAGGCTCGAAATGCGCTTGGAGATCCTACGGGGAGGATGCTGTTGGTCATCGGATTGTTCATTCCGGTTGTCTTGTTGGTTGGCTCTGCATCATGGATTTATTTGGAAGGCCAACGGACAATGGTACGCTATCTTGCCTCCGCCTCGTTTGGTGTGGTGGCTTCGATGGTATTGGTTATCTGGCTTTCTGCCGGTTCTGAGACGATCACGAAGGTCGACGCTGCTATGCTGCAAGCCTTTCGTGCCATATTCGGAGCGGTGGAAGGAAATTTGGAAACCCCTGGCGCTGTCACTGTAAGTGAAGTGGACAGGGTTTACCGGTTGTCGGTGATGGTAGGTGGATCGATCCTGGCCCCTCTTTGTATGGGACTGGTGGGATTTGCTTCCTTTATGGCGATGAGTTACAAAGGACGGTACGATGAAGGCTTTTCACGTCGCATAACCCAGTGGTCTGTTCCTGAAATCACCCTTTGGGTGTTTCTTGGGTCGTGGACTGTGGTTCTGCTGCTGATGGTTTTCAAGGCTCCCTATCTGGGGCGCGCCCTTGCAATGAATGTTGCCTTGGGCTCCTGCGTACTTTATGCTGTACAGGGGATGGCCATCGTGTTGCACTTTTTGCGACGCAAGGGCTTGCCCATCAGTGGGGGCCGCTTGATGACAACCCTGTTCCTGATAGCTTTCTTGGTACCCGGTTTGAACATATTGGTTGTCTTCGTTTTGCCTCTTTTGGGGGTTACGGAGACTTGGATAGTATTTAGAAAAGACGAGTAAGGAGTTTTCCATATGAAAATCATTCTCAATCAGGATGTCGTAAACCTCGGAGAAGAGGGAGACGTTGTAGTTGTAAAGGATGGGTATGCCCGTAACTACCTGTTGCCTACTGGCACTGCAGTGTTGTTCAACAAGACCAACATGGCTCTGTTCGCTTCACGTCAGGCTGCAATCGAAAAGCGCAAGATCGAAAAACGCGGACTTGCTGCAACCCTGAAGACCAAGCTGGACAAGACTACCGTCACCTTGGTGCTTTCTGCTGGTGAAAGCGGCAAGCTCTTTGGTTCTGTCACCTCAGCCATGATCCAGGATGCCCTTGCAAAACAGGGTGTTGAGATCGAGCGCAAGCGCATTGAAGTACCTACCCACAGCATCAAGATGGTTGGTACCTACACAATCCGTGTCCGTCTCTATGAGGACGAGAGCTCTGATGTCAAGTTGGTAGTTGAAAGCGAAAACCAGGTCAAGGCTCGCCAGGCTGCTGAAGCCAAGGCTGCCTCTGAAGCTGCCAAGGCCGCTGCCAAGGCCGCTGCCGATGAAGCCAAGGTCGCCAAGGAAGCAGCTGCTGCTGTAGAGAAAGAGTAAGGGCAATGGCGTCGAATAGTCTGCTTGGGCGCGTTCCCCCTCAGAATGAAGAGGCTGAACGTGCCGTCCTAGGAGCAATCCTGCTCAATGATAAGGTCCTTGCAGAAGTGACCGACTTTTTGGGTAGGGATGATTTCTATAAGGTTGCCCACCAAGAGCTGTTCGGTGCCATCGTTGCTTTTCGTCAGGAGAGTTCGGAAACCCTTGATCTGATCACCCTCAATGCATATCTCAAGCAGAAGAGTCTGGTTGACAAGTGCGGCGGGCTTTCCTACATCTCTACCCTCACCAGTGATGTCCCAACCACAACAAACGCAGCCTACTATGCCAAGATTCTCAAAGCCTTGGCACAGAGGCGTAAGCTGCTTCTCTTCTCCTCGAAACTGAAGGACAATGCCTACGATGAGTCGCAGGACATCCAGAAGGTGATTGATGAAGGGGAGCAGTCCCTTTCCCAGCTTAACAACGAGACTGCTGGCAGTGACAACTACTACAGTATCAAGGACCTGATAACAACAACCATAAGTGATATCGAGGAACGGAGCACTACTGGGATCAAGAACGGTTTTGAGTCCACCTTTGCCTCCCTCGACTCAATCACCGGTGGATTCAAGAAACAGGAGTTTGTCATAGTGGGGGCAAGGCCTTCCATTGGTAAGACTGCCTTCGCTCTCTCCATCACCCTCAACATGATCGTCAAGAAGAAATACCGGGTCGGGTTCTTCTCTTTGGAAATGAGTGCCTCCTCCCTCATGGAACGGTTGCTCACCGGCCATAGCCGTGTTGATTTCTCCCATATCCGCAAGGCAACCCTCAAGCATAGTGAGATGAACGCCATCATAGATGCCTCTTCATCGCTCTACGATGCTGAGCTCTACATCCAGGACACACCAAACATGAAGCTGATGGAGTTGCGTGCCCAGGCAAGGCGGATGAAGCTTGAGCATGACATCCAGGTCATCTTCATCGACTATATCGGACTCATCGATGCAGAAGCCGATGCCCGTATCCCGAGGCATGAGCAGATCTCTATCATCTCCCGCTCGCTCAAGCAGCTTGCCCGTGAGCTGGATGTCCCTGTCGTCTGCCTCAGTCAGGTTGGTCGACAGGCAGATGGTGTGGAACCCAAGCTGAGCGACCTGCGTGACAGCGGATCCATCGAACAGGATGCTGACGTGGTCATCCTCCTGCATCGTGATGTAGGAAAGAACCGCACCGACGATGAAGCCGAACGACAGAAGAACAATATCCAGGAGACGAAGGTCATCATGGCCAAGAACCGTAACGGTGAGACAGGGGTATTCTCCCTTGCATTCATCAGCAATATTGTTCGGTTTGAAGAGATGGAATTCAGCAGGAAATACATCGCCGGCAACAATCCTAACGTCTGATCGACAAGAAGTGGCGCATATCCACATACCCCAGGAATAGGAAGATACAGACTACCGAGAAGATCCCGACCAACTGGAGAATCCAGTAGGTTCTTGGTCGTATGCGTTTTCCTGTCACCCATTCGGTGCAGGCTATCAACATCTGTCCTCCATCGAAGGCAGGCAGGGGAAGCAGGTTGGCTATGGCCAAGGAGATGCTTACTACCCCCAGCAGATAGAACAGTGCCCTCAGGCCGCTGCCCATATTGCTCTCCAATCCCAATGTGGTTATATCCCCGATCATCAGTGCAGCCCTTGCCATACCGGTAAATTCCTGTCTGACATCGGTATTCTTTCCCTGGATGAGCAGGATCAGGGAGGTCACCGTATCCCTGGCCATCTTGACGGAAGTATCCCATCCATGTTTCAGGCTAAAGGGTGGGACCTCAACATTCCGGCTTTCAGTCTGGATGGAGAAGTTCCACTCCCCATTTCCCTGTTCGTCAAGGTCAGGCCTGAAGAGGATGTGTTCTTCTTTGCCACTGCTCAGGATGGTAAGGTCTGTCAGGTTCGTGTCTTCCGAAAGGGCAACCAAAAGATCCAGGTCATTGGTGATCTTCTCCCCGTTGGCAAAAGCAATGGTGTCACCAGGTTTGAGCCCTGCATTGTGTTCTGGTGTCGACGGGCGTACGCTTCCGACGACAGGTTTCTTGGCAGGGGAGAGCCCGTAGCGGGGTTTGCCGGAGGACAAGTCTGCCCTTATTAGGAACTCAAGGCCTTGGCCGTCCCTTGTGATGGCAAACCTCTGAGCTGTTGTGCCTTCCGCCAGAAGGCTTTCCAGCATCTCCCAGTCCGAGATGCTCCTGCCATTCAGGGAAAGGACACGGTCGCCTGTGCGCAGGCCCTGTGCATAGGCTGGGCTGTCAGCATTGGCAAAGAGGGTGGGGTAGTCATTGACTGTTGCAAGGATAGGCTCGGTGGTGAGTACCTTATAGGGCGTTGATGCTAGCAGGGAGTAGAGCAGTATGGCAAACCCTAGGTTGAGGAGAGGCCCTGCAAGATAGGTTAGCAGACGTTTGGCTGGGTGGACCGAAAACAGGGAGCCTTGCTCCGTGTGGGTAAAGTGTTTGGAGTTTTGGATGAGGGCCTGGCTTAGGTCGTCAGAGCCCTTGAGTCTGCAATACCCCCCGAAAGGCAGGAGGCTGAGCCTGAAGTCGGTACCTTTGTACTCTACTCCACATAGCTTTGGTCCCAGCCCAAAGGAAAAGACCTCAACGCCAATCCCACAGGCCCTTGCGGCCAATAGGTGTCCGATCTCATGGATGACCACCACCAACCCTATACCCAGAAGCCCGATGAGGTATTTGCCGATGATGATCAGAAAGCTTGTCATAGGAAACTTCTTGTAAGTTCACGAGCCTCTTTGTCGAGCTCAAGTGTCTCCTCAAAGGATGAGGGTGCTACCTGCCAGCTTCTCTCAAGGGTCTTCTCAATAGCGCGGATCATCTTTAGATAGGTGCATCGCCTCTCAAGGAATGCGTGGACAGCGACCTCGTCAGCTGCATTGAATGCCAAGGCGGAACCACCCTTGCGTTCCAGTATGGAGAAGGCAAGCCCAAGAAGGGGAAAGCGCTGGTAATCGGGTTGCTCAAAGGTAAGGTTGAGGTTGGTGAAATCCAAGGGCCGTACCAGACTGACAGACCCGTCAACCAGGGCATTGACGATAGGAAGTGTCATGTCAGGAGGGCCCATCTGTGCATAGACTGCCCCATCCCGGTGGCGGATCATCGAATGGACTATCGACTGGGGATGGATCACGACCTCGATCTTCTCTGCGGGCAAGGCAAAGAGATAGGAGGCTTCAATGACTTCCAGAGCCTTGTTTGCAAGGGTTGCGCTGTCGATGGAGATCTTCTTGCCCATTTTCCAGGTGGGATGGGCCAAGGCCTGTTCCACGGTGATGTGGCCGAATGCATCTGATGCAAGGGTCCTGAAGGGGCCTCCGCTTCCTGTGAGGATGAGCGAGCCGATCTCATTGGTATCCCGGCCCTTGATGAGCTCGGCAAGGGCGCTGTGTTCGCTGTCGACGGGGATGATGCGGCTCTTGTGTTGCCTAGCCACCTCAAACAGGTAGGAACCGCCACAGACCACACTCTCCTTGTTGGCAAGGGCAAGGTCGAAACCCTGTTCAAGGGTCAGCAGGGAGGCCTTGAGGCCATCGAACCCTGCGATGCCGTTGAGCACCACATCTGCATCAAGGGATGCAAGCATCTCCTTAAGGCCGGTGACTCCACTGAATACAGAGAGTCCTGGATAGGGGGTACAGTGACGGGCGGTGAGGCAGATAGCCTTGCAGGAGAGTTCAAGGGCAAGCTGTACGAGCTTTTCCTCATTGCTGTGGGCAGAGAGCCCTACAACCTCTACCTGCAGCTTCAGGTCCCGTATCGCCTGGATGGCCGTGGAACCGATGCTCCCTGTGCAGCCAAGGATAACAACCCGCTTCATGGCTTAGAACAGGATCAGCAGCAGCCAGTACACCGGGGCACTGGCCAGCAAGGAGTCGATGGAGTCCAGCAACCCCCCTCTGCCAGGGATGAGATTGCCACTGTCCTTGACGTTTGCAGCCCGTTTGAAGGCACTTTCGATAAGGTCCCCAATGTTGGCGCTGATGCTGGTGAACAAGCCGAGCAGGATGGCCTGGAAGATGCCTACATCTTCCTTGACGCCCGGGACGAAATAACAGAAGAGGAAGGAAAGGATGACCGTGCTAAGCGTACCCCCCACAAACCCTGCGATGCTTTTGTTGGGGCTCACCTTGATGATCCCCTTGTTGTTCTTTCCCAATGACATGCCAAACAGGAAGGCAAAGACATCGTTGCCAAATACCAGCAGGAAGAAAAGCAGCAAAAACGCAGATGGATGGGCCAGGGAGCCGATGCGGAGGATGAAGGTTATCAACAGTCCCGGGTAGATGAGGAGCAGTGCAGACCCTCCAATTCTGGAAAATGTCTTCTTGTATTCATCCTTGGGGCCCGAGGAGAGTTCGGTGGAGAATATGACCAGGGCCAGTACCACAAGGGTAAGTTCGATGAGGGGGAGATTTGGGAAGAATGTCATCTCGAGCCACTGAGCAAAGGGAAGCAATGCAACAGTCCAGCTGGGAAGGTTTACCCGTGCTCCTTCAGCCTTGAGGTAGAGTGCCTTGAGTTCCATGGTTGCCAGAGATGCTGTAAGCATGGCAAGCAGGGCAAGGGCAAGATACCCATAGTGGGGGAGAAAGAAGATGATACTGAAAAGGGCTGGTACCGCGATTACAGTGGTCAGGATCCTTTTTGCAAGTGAACTCATTCTACACCCCCGAATTTACGGACACGTTGCGAGAAATCTTTGCAGATTGATTGCACATCATCTGCTTTCCAGTCTGGCCAGAGTTTTTCATAAAAGCCCAGTTCTGCATATGCACTGTCCCAGAGCAGGAAATTGCTCAAACGTCTTTCGTTTGCGCTACGTACTATCATATCGACAGGTGGGACCTGCGGCAAGTCCAAATGGGAACGAATGTCAGCCTCGGTGATCTCCTTCTGGGGATCGTCAGCCAGGCATCGCCTGACAGCTCTGCAGATTTCATTCTGTCCACCATAGTTGATGGCCAGGATGCAGGAGATGGTAGTGTTGTTCTCCGTAGCTTTGACAGTGGAATCGATGACGGACCTGACCTCTGGGGGAAGCCCATTCAGGTCTCCACAGACAAGGACACGTATGCCATGCTTGTTGTAGAAGGAAAGTTCCCCATGAAGCTTGGAAACGAGCACGCTCATGAGGTAGGAAACCTCCTGGCTGCTCCGTTTCCAGTTCTCCGTGGAGAAGACATAGAATGTGACAAACCCGATGCCGAGCAACGAGGCTTCCTTGATGACCCTCTTGAGGGCCTTAAGCCCTTCAAGATGGCCTGCAGTCCGGGGGAGGGCACGTTTCTGTGCCCATCTCCCATTTCCATCCATGATGATGCCAAGGTGCGTAGGAACTACGGGTTTCTCTTCCATCTAGATCTCCATGATCTCCTTCTCCTTATCGTCGGTGAGGGTTCCCACCTCAACAATATAGGAGTCGGTCATTTTCTGGATCTTGGCTTCAGCATCCTTCTGTTCGTCTTCGCTGATCTCGCTGGACTTCTGCAATTTCTTCAGCTCGTCCATCGCTTCACGGCGCACATTGCGGATGGCAACCCTGCTCTGTTCGGCAGTTGCCTTGGCACTCTTTACCAGGGTCTTTCTCCTCTCTTCGTTCAAAGGGGGGAAATTGAGGCGGATGAGCTTGCCATCATTGTTTGGGGGAAGGCCGAGGTCACTTTTCAGGATGGCCTTCTCGATGGCCGAGAGGATGCTCTTGTCCCAAGGCTGGATGACGATCATCCTGGCTTCAGGGACACTGATGGTAGCGACCTGGTTGATAGGAGTCTCATTACCATAGTATTCGACTCGAATCTTATCCAGAAGGGAAGCGGAAGCGCGACCGGTTCTCAAGGAAGAGAAGTCCTTCTCAAGACTCTCAAGACTTTTTTGCATCTTGCTTTCGCAAATTTCTAATACCTGTAGCATACAAATCTCCAATAGGACAACCGCTCACAGAGTGAGCGGTTGGAATGAATCGATGGACTTTAGGCTTCGCAGGAAGCGGCCCCTGCGACAACAAAGGTGTATCCGGTAATTTCGATCTTACCCCCAACAGCCTTGCTGACTTCAGCAGCCTTCTGCTCAACAGTCATTGAGTCATCCTTGACGAATTTCTGCTGGAGAAAGCAGATGTCTGCAAGGTGTTTGCTGAGCTTGCCTTTCACAATCCCTTCAACAACCTTTGCAGGCTTGCCGAGGTTCGCTGCCTGGACAGTGAAAATCTCGTTCTGCTCTGCAATATAGGCTGCATCGACTGAGGCTGTGTTGAGGTAGGAGGGGGTGAATGCTGCGACGTGCAGTGCACAGTCATTGGCAAACTCCTTCACCAGCTCGTTGTTGATAAGCTCTGCCTTGTCGGCCTTGAACGTAACAACAACACCAAGAGAGCCTTCACCGTGGACATAGCTGGAAGCGAACTCATTCTTGCCGAGGGGGAGAACCAGTACCTGCTTGAGGGACATGTTTTCCTTGATGACAGTGATGAGGTCATTTACCATGCCCACCAACTCGTCATTGATGGCGGTATAGCCTTTCTCGATGACAGCGGTAAGGACACTCTCGCCAAGTTCTGCAAACTGGTCATTTCCTGCAACAAAGTCGGTCTCACAGGTGAGCTGTACAATTACGGCCTTGTCAGCAGTTGTCCTGACAAATACACGACCGTTGTTGGTTGCCCTATCCTGTCTCTTTCCGATCGCTGCAAGACCCATTTCCTTCAGAATCTTGTTGGCGCCTTCAAAATCGCCATCGGCCTTGATGAGGGCCTTCTTGCAATCCATCATGCCTGCGCCAGTGGCGTCACGTAGTCTTTTTACATCTTCAGCTGTAATAGCCATACTTGTTCTCCTTAGTCCTTGTACAGGGTCTCTTCGTCGACAGTGATTCCATCATCCTCGTCAGCGACTTCCTCTACAACAGGGCTTGCCTGCTTTGCCTTTTTCTCTTCAAACTTGGAGAAATCAGCATCCTCATCAGTTGAGAATACAATCTCCTCTTCCTCTTCCTTTGCAACGGAGTTGTCAGAAGCATCGTCCTCGTTTCCGAGAGTCTCGATGATCTGGATACCTGCTTCATTGTCGGCATCGATTACTGCATTGGCAATGATCTCGACAAAAAGGCTGATTGCGCGGATAGCATCATCATTGCCCGGGATGGGGTAGGTGATGTCAGTAGGGTCGCAGTTTGTGTCTACAACGGCAATTACAGGGATTCCAAGGCGTTTTGCCTCTTCAACGGCAATAGCTTCCTTCTTGGTGTCAATGATGAAGATTGCACCGGGCAGGTCCTTCATGTCCTTGATACCGCCAAGGTTCTTCTCAAGCTTGATCTTCTGCTTGGTGAGCAAGGAGACCTCTTTCTTGGTCAGGGATTCAAAGGTACCATCCATTTCCATCTTCTCAATTTTCTTGAGGGTAGCGATGGATTTCTTGATGGTGGTAAAGTTGGTCAGCATACCGCCAAGCCAACGATTGTTGATAAAGGGCATTCCGCAGCGTTTTGCTTCGGTTTCGATAGCCTGCTGGGCCTGCTTCTTGGTGCCGACAAACAAAACTGACTTGCCTTGTTTGACAACTGCACGTACTGCATCATAGGCTTCGACGATACAAGCAGAGGTCTTCTGCAAGTCGATGATATGGATTCCATTTCTCTGGCTGAAGATAAAACGAGCCATCTTTGGATTCCATCTTTTGGTCTGGTGACCGAAATGCACGCCTGATTCGAGCAGGCTCTTCATGGTTACTACGGACATAATCCTCCTGTCTGACTGCACAGCCATACATCGTACGGTTTTGTGCGTCACCCTTCATCTATTACTCACCCCCGCAGGGGCGGATATTCTGCGCCATCACTAACGGGCACAGTCGCAAGCCAGTATTTCAGAAATTTGTAGAAGTGGCAAGCCTATTACCGTATTTAGATCACCTTCGACCTTCGATACCAGCTCTTTTCCCCTCTCCTGGATCCTGTAGGAACCGGCGGCTCCTTCCCACTCTCCAAGGTCAAGATACCTTTCGATCTGCTGCTCGTCGAGGTCCTTGAAGAGCACTGTGGCCGAGTCGACCCCATCGTATACCCTGTTGTTGAACCACAGGGCCCAACCCGAGTGTACCTCCTGGCTTTTGTTGCTGAACAAGAGCAGCTGCTCTTTTGCCTCCTGGCGGCAGGAGGGCTTTCCGATGAGCTTGCCATCGCACCAGACCAGGGTGTCGCAGGTGAGGATCGGCACGGCAACCTTTGCATGGGTGGACAGGTATGCCTGGAGTTTTCGCTTTGCCAGCAGATGGACAGCCTTTGCCGGGTCTCCTTCCTGATGGCTCTCGTCACACTGGGTTGGCTCGATGGATACCTCAAGGCCCATCTCCTGCAGCAGCCTTTTTCGGGCAACCGACTGGGAGGCTAGGACCAGGGATGGAAAGAAGTCAAGAAGTATAGCCAAGGCTAGCCTCCAGATTTTCTGCTTCCTCATTGAGGGAGAGCCATGTTTCCTCACTCTTTTCCAGTGTTGCCTCAAGCTTGGCCTTGGCATCGAAGAGGGCCTTTATCTTGGCCGCATCGCTGTAGTTCTCCTCAAGTGCCATCGCATGGTCGACCTCCAGGATCTGCTTTTCAAGCCTCTGGTGCTCCCCAAGCAGCGTCTCGCTCTGCCTTCTCAGGGTGGCAAGGCGGTTTTTCTGTTTGTTTGCTTCCTTGTAGGAGAGGGCAGCTGCAGGAGGTTCTTCTGTGCCTTGCTGTGCCTTGGTCTCCTGCTCTGCCTCTACCTTCTCCTTTTGTTCCAGCTTGTAGGAGAAGTAGGAGTAATCCCCATCGAAGAACTCAGGGGCGTCGGTATCGGTCAGATAGAGGATCCTTGTGGCGATATGTTCAATGAAGTGTGCATCATGGCTGACGAAGATCATGGTGCCGTCATACTGCTTTAGGGCCTCAAGGAGCATCTGCTTTGCATTGATGTCCAGGTGGTTGGTAGGCTCATCCAGAATGAGCAGGTTGACCGGATGCAGGAGGATCTTCAGCAGGGCGAGCCGGCTGCGTTCGCCTCCACTGAGCACCGAGACGCTCTTGAAGACATCGTCGCCGCTGAAGAGGAAGGATCCTAGATAGTTGCGCAGCTTGGGCTGGTCGCTCGTGGCCGCAATGCTGCTGACCTCCTCGAGGACGGTCAGCTCAGGATTGAGGGTCTTCTCGGTGTCCTGGGCAAAATAGCCTATGGTCACTCCACTGCCAAGGCGGATGATGCCGTCGTAGGAGCTGTCTTCGCCACAGAGCATCCTCAGGAGGGTACTTTTTCCCGACCCGTTCTTTCCGGTTACCGCAAGCCGCTCCCCCCGTGTTACCAGAAAGGTGAAGTCATCAAAGATCTTCTGTTCGCCATAGTGTTTCTTCAGGCCGTCGACTATAAGCACATCGTTGCCGCTATGGGGGGCGGGGGGGAAGGAGAAGGAGAGTTGTTTCAGATGGGAGGGGACCTCCACCATCTCGATCTTTTCCAGCTGCTTGATCCTGCTCTGCACCTGCTTGCTCTTTGTCGCCTTGTACCGGAACTTCTCGATGAACTGCCCGGTTTTTTCCAGCTTCTCCTGCTGGAGCCTGAAAGCAGCCTCAAGCTGTGCTATCTCCAGCTCCCTCTGGGCCTGGTACTGGGTGTAGTTGCCGCTATAGCGGGTGAGTTTCCCAGCAAAAAGCTCAAATACCTCATTGACGCTCTCGTCAAGGAACGCCTGGTCGTGCGACACGATCATGAAGCCGCCTGCATAGACCTTCAGGTAGTTCTTCAGCCAGTATCTTGCCTCGATGTCCAGGTAGTTTGTGGGTTCATCGAGCAGCATGATGGTCGGATGCTCGACCAGCACCTTTGCCAAGGCTATGCGCATCTGCCATCCACCTGAGAACTCCAGGCACTGTCGATGGAGGTCGGTCTGTGCGAATCCCAGACCTGCAAGGATCCTTTCGATCTTTTCCTTCCGTGAAAAATACCCCTCCTCAAGCAGCTGGTCCTGTATGGCTGAGAGCCTTACGAGCAAAGGGTAGGTATTCTCCTCCTCACTGGAGAGGGAGAGCTGGTGCTCAAGTTCTTTCTTTTCGGCGAGGATCTCGTCAAAGCGTTGGTATCCCCGCTCAACTTCTGAATATACGGTACCTTCCTCAAACAGGATGTCGCTTTGCGGCAGGTAGGAGATGCGAAGAGAGCGGGTCATGCTCACCTGCATGGAGTCTGCAGCCATCTGGCCGCTGAGAACCTTCAGAAGGGTAGACTTGCCGCTTCCGTTACCACCGGTGAGTGCACTACGGCTTTTTTCAGTCAGGGTAAAGGAGACATCCTCGAGAATATCCCTGTCTGCAAAAGCAAGGTGCATGCTTTGTACCTGTAACGTTGCCACTATACTACCCCTTTCTCTAATCGGGTGTTGAAATACCCGTTATTTGACGTTATGATAACTCTAACACAAGCAAGTGTTCTAGGACAATCCACCCAATCCAGGAGGTATATAGTGCTTTGCCTTACCCTTACCGGCTCTACCCTAGAGGAGAACCGGGCCCTGGTCCAACAAAATAGGAAGTGGATTTCCCTTGCCGAGCTTCGGCTCGACTACCTTCAGGCCGACGAGCAGAAGATTGCTTCTTCATTCCCTTCCACCGTAGATATACCTGTCATCCTCACACTCCGTCGCCAAAGTGACGGGGGAAAGTGCACACTCTCTGAAAAACAGAGGCTGCAAACCCTCTATGAGAGTGCAAAAGGGGATTTCGCCTTCGTTGATATTGAGGAGGACGTCAAGAAAAGTGACCTGAAGTTCAAGGACCCCCTGTTTGAGAACAAGGTTGACTTCGAACTCTCCCTCAGGCAGAGGGGGGTGAGGATCATCAGGTCCTTCCATGACTTCACCTGCGTCCCTGCTGATATCTATGGCCGCATCTCCAAACTGGCAGCAAAAGGGGATATCCCCAAGGTTGCCGTAACCCCGAAGAGCATGATAGACGTCATTGCGCTCTTCAGGGCCCAGCAGGAACTTTCGTCCATCAAGGAGAAGATCATCATCGGGATGGGGGAGTTCGGGGTCTGTACCCGTATCCTCTACAAGAAGTGTGGTTCGATGCTCTCCTTCTGCTCTGCAGGGGAAGGGGCGCCGGGCCAGCTTTCCGCCCAGGTAATGAGTGAGCTCTATAGGGCAGACAAGCTGGATGAGAAGACCCATGTCTTTGGTATCATCGGAAACCCGGTCTACCATACCGCCTCACCCAGGATACACAACCCGGGTTTTGAGGCCATCCACTACAATGCAGTCTACGTTCCCTTCCTCGTCGATTCGGTGCGCGCCTTCTTCAAGCTGGCTGAGATGCTGCAGATCCATGGGTTTTCCGTAACCGTCCCCCACAAGCGGAATGTCCAGCCCTATCTGGGGCGTATAACGCGAGAGGTCAAGCAGATCGGGGCGTGCAATACCGTCACCAGGATCCAGAACATGTGGAAGGGGACAAACACCGACTACTACGGCTTTCTTGCGCCCATTGCCGATGAGATCGCCCAAGGTTCCATCCGCACGGCCCTCGTCATCGGAGCCGGGGGTGCAAGCAGGGCGGTTGTCTGGGCACTGCACAACCACGGTGTCAAGGTAACCATCATCAACCGGAGTGTGGAGCACGCGAAGTTGCTCTCTGACGAGACGATGAGCAGTTTCGACTCTTTGGAGCATTGCAACCGGTATAGTGGGGCAGTGGATTTGGTCGTACAGACAACCAGCGTAGGAATGGCCCCCAACCTTGACGAGGACCCGGTTCCCTCATTTGTATTCTCTGGGAAGGAAATAGTCTATGAACTGGTCTACCAACCTAAGGAGACCCCCTTCTTCAGGCGGGCCACCCAGGCAGGGTGCCACGTCATAGGAGGTGCCCAGATGCTCATAGAGCAGGGCAAGCTCCAGTTTGAATCCTTCACTGGATACCACTATCCCCACTGGGTACACCCGGAGATCTGACTAGACGAGATGGTAGCGAAGCTGCCTTACGAGAAAGATCTTGCTTACCGGGATGATCTTCACTTCCCGGTTGGGCATCACTGAGGCCTTCAGCAGGGCTTCCTTCTGGGGGGTGTAGGCAACCTCAAGGGCCTGGACAATCAGCTCCTGGTCGGTGAGCTGCAGCTGCAGGGCAATATTGTTCTTGCCCACCGCATTGCGACAGAGCCCTACCTTGCCCTGATAGTCAAACCCTCCGGCCTCAATGGTCCCATTCACCACCTGGGGAACTATCTGTTCCTCCACAAGAATCATCCTTGCCTTGTACCGCTGCTCGATGTCCGAACGTTGGGCCTTGGTCAAGGTGGCCTTTTCGATGGCGCTCTGGATGGTACTCTCCCTTTTCTGCTTTTCCTGTTCCAGGATGACCGGTGTCGTGATGGTGACCTCCCGAAGGTTGCTGTCGCGTACCAGCTGTTCAAAGAGGGGGTTGTCCTGCTGCCCGACAAGTTCGACACGCTCTCCGGCTCGTCTGGTTGGGACAAGGACTCCGCTGGAGACAAGGATATTCCTCCAGACTTGCTCGCTGGAACGCTTCATCAGAAAGATATTGTTTGCTATGACGGCAACGATGTGCTCCTGCATGCTCTCAAGGTTTTCCATCAGGCGCGTTACCCGCTCTTCGGTCGAAAGGACTATCCCGTCATAGATGGTGATCTGGCCGTAGCGTTCGCTGGTGATCTTCAGCAACTTCAGGATCGATTCGCTCATCATCGGATAGCTGTTGAGCTTCAGGTAGTCCCGCACCTGCTCCCATTCGAGGTTGTTGTCCAGTCCTCTGGTAAAGCTTTGGGGTGTTACCTGGTAGCTGGTCTGCCTGTCCAATACCGCTAGGTCGGAGAAGCGGTAGAGGATGTCATCCTCCTTGCAGCTGCCGCTGTAGCTGACGGTGTTGTCGCTGTCGATGACCAAGGTAGAGCGTCCGGTATCCTCCTCGATGTGGTTGGCATACCAGATGTCATCCAGTGCGATCAGGCCCCAGATGCTCATGCTGTCCAGAAAGGAGGACCTATTGCTTATGCCTGCCTTGAGGGTGAGGGTCTTGACCAGCAGCTTCAGCGACTGTGCGTCAAAGGAGCCCAGAGTCTGGAGAAAGGCAATGAGGGTATTGGCAAAATGCGCTGCCTTGCCCCTTTCCTGGCTTGGGAACCCTTCGGCGATGAAAAGGCAGAGCAGTTGCCGGTCATTGAGGGTGAGTAGCCTATGGGCCTTCTCATGGTTGATGGTCACCCGTTTCTCGCCTGTAATGATACACAGCCGCCCCAGGGCCTCCCCGACAAGGGTGAACAGCTGCTTCAGCTGCTCTTCTCCATAGGCTGGGAAGAGGGGAGCATACTCATCACGGAAGGCTAGACGGCCATCCCTTTCGATGATGTTGAGATAGGCCCGGACAAATTCAGTCGAGCAGTAGGCTCCGTTCCTGCAAGGCTCCGCCGACTCCCCAAGCAGGGGCTTGAGCGAGCATATCGTGCGCAACTCTTCCTCGAAGAGCGGGTTGAAGATGAGCGAGCCCCCGTCGTTGAGCAGGATCATGCGTTCCTGTAGGTTGGACACCCTGCGCACCAGATTGCCGTAGCTCCACCGCCCTTCGAGCAGGGATAGGATGTTCTCTCCGGTAAGAGGGCCGGCAATGTTGACGAGGCTGAGGATGACCAGGTCCATCTCGTCGATGAGGTTGAGCACCTTGTCCTGGATTTCAGGCTGGCAGAAGAAGTTGCACAGCTTGATGGTCAGGGCAGGCTTATGGAAAGGGGTGCTGATCAGCCCTAGATAGTTACGGGCGAGGTAGAAGTAGTTTTCCTCTGAGTATCTGTTGAGTAAGGTCTTGAAAGCCTCTTTGGCATCTTCTGTCAATTGTTCCACACCTCAATTTCATAGGAGTAGCCCTGCTCAGCAAGGAACTTCTGTCGGTTTGCCGCAAACTCCTCTTCATTGGAGTAGCGTGTTACGATGGAGTAGAAGAAACTTGAACGGTTCTTTGGCCTGAGGATCCTTCCCAGACGCTGAGCCTCTTCACTGCGGGAGCCGAAGGTACCTGATACCTGGATGGCAACGGAGGCATCGGGAAGGTCGATGGCAAAGTTGGCGACCTTGCTCACCACAAGGATATGGATCTCTCCCTCCTTGAAGGCACGGTAGAGTTCCTCCCGCTTTGCATTCGGGGTGCTTCCCGTGATGATGGGAAGGCCAAAGAGTGCGGCGATGGTTTCCAGCTGCGAGATGTACTGGCCGATGATCAGGATGAAATCATCCGGGTGTCGGCTTACCAGATCCTTTACCACATCGAGTTTCAGCGGGTTCTCGCTTGCCAGGCGGTATTTTTCCCGCTTGTTTCCCAGGGCGTAGGGAATCTCCAGGTCGGTGGGCAGGTCGACGCGTACCTCATGGCAGTAGGCTTCCGCTATGAAGCCCTGCTGCTGCAGCTCGTTCCAGGGAACATCGAACCGCTTGGGACCCACCAGGGAGAACACCTCGTCTTCACGCCCGTCCTCACGCACCAAGGTTGCCGTAAGCCCTACCCGGTAGACTGCCTGCAGCTCTGCGGTGATCTTGAATACCGGGGCCGGCAGCATATGTACCTCATCGTAGATGATCAGGCCCCATTCGCCCTTGGTCAGCAGCTCCAGGTGTGGAAATGGCCCTTCCTTGTCAGGGCGGTAGGTGAGTACCTGGTAGGTGCAGACCGTAACATCCTTTGGATCCTTCCTTTCGCCTGTATACTCGCCGATCTGCTCAGCCGAGAGGGTTGTCTTGTCGAGGATCTCATCCCTCCACTGGTGGACGGCGGCAATGTTTGTGGTCACTATGAGGGTCTTGGTCTGGAGGATGGACATGATCTGCATCCCTACCACCGTCTTGCCTGACCCACAGGGCAGCACGATGGTGCCATAGCCGCAACCAGGACCAAGGTCGCCGAGCAAGGCCTGGGCTGCCTGCTTCTGGTAGTCCCTGACGACGAGGCTCCTGCCTCCAAGGGTTGTCTCTCTCAAGCCCATGGGGATAGGGATCCCCTTTTCCAAGGCGATGCGGTCATCGACAGGGTAGCCGAGCTTGATGAGCTGCAGCTTGATCTCCCCGCGGTTGTATTTCTCCAGCAGGAACGAGTTCTCGTCATTGGCTATGAGCATCTTTGCTATGTTCTTGCGTGCTGTCAGTTCGGCCCGGATCTTCGCTTCCTTGATGTAGAGCAGATAGTACATGGGGTCTTCACTTCCCATGAGCACCACCTTGCCAAAACGGGTTGCTATGTCCCTGACATAGAAGAGCACACTCTCTCCGACTGGAAAGCGCGACCAAAACTGGATCCTTTCACAGATGAAGGCGCTGCTTACCCCGCTTGAGGCGGCATTCCACAAGGAGATGGCGCTGAGGGTATAGGTGTGCACATGTTCCGGGCTCTTGACCAGTTCACAGAATTTCATCAGGTCTGACCGGCACGCTTCGCTATCCTTGTGGTGCACATCGAGCAGAAGGGTCTTGTCGCTCTGGACTATGAGGGGTTTGTCGTTCATTTCTGTTTCCCGAATGCTGTGTACCAGAGGTCGAGCAGGGTAATGGCAACCATCGCCTCCACCACCACCACAGCTCGTGGGCAGATGCAGGGGTCATGCCGTCCTTCGATCAGCAAATCGGTGGTCTTGTTCTGCTTGTCTACGGTCTGTTGGCTCTTGCCTATGGAGGCTGTCGGCCTCACAGCGGCCTGGAGGATGACCTCCTGTCCACTGGAAATGCCGCCTAGGATTCCTCCGCTGTGGTTGGAGAGGAACCCGTCACTGGTCCTTTGGTCGTTGAATTGGCTGCCTCTCATGGTTGCACAGGCAAAACCATCACCGAACTGAACGCCCTTGATGGCCCCTATGCTCATCACCGCATGGGAGAGCAGGGCCTGCAGCTTGCCAAACACTGGTTCCCCCAGTCCGGCAGGAAGGCCGGTGACCCTACACTCGATGATCCCCCCGATACTGTCCTTCTCCGAACGCACCTGATCGATGAGGGCCGCCATCCTGATGGCAGCCTCCTTGTCAGGGCAGGTGAGGGCGTTGTCACACTCTTCCCAGTTTCGTTTGGTGGCAACCACCGGGCCTACCTGTACGGTCCCTCCAAAGATTGCGATGCCCTTTTGGGCAAGGATCTGCTTGGCTACACCACCTGCGGCGACACGGGCACTGGTCTCCCTACCTGAGGACCTGCCGCCCCCACGGATGTCCCGCACCCCATATTTCTTGAAGAAGGTCCAGTCGGCATGGCCGGGACGGAAGACATCCTTGAGGTTCGAATAGTCGTAGGAGCGTTGGTTGGTATTGTAGAGTATCATGGCAAGGGGGGTTCCTGTGGTCAGGCCCTCATACATTCCCGAGAGGATCACCAGCTCATCCTGCTCGTTCCTTTCGGTTCCCAGCGGGTTGGCCCCAGGCCTGCGGCGGGACATCTCCCTCTGCAGCTGCTCGATGTCGAGGCAGAAGCCTGACTGGATGCCGTCGATGATGACCCCGAGCCCCTGACCATGGGATTCCCCGAAGGTAGTGACGGTAAAAGATGAACCAAAACTATTGTGACCCATGCTATAACTCCTCAGAAAGTCTGGAAAAAAGGAACTCTGCCGTATCGCGGATATCGGGATAATCTGGTAACTCTACCACAATATCGGAGAATTTTCCATAGAGTTCATCCCGACTCCTATACAGGGTGGAAAAAGAGAGCTCCACATTCTCTGGGTCGAGGAAGGGAGGGACGCCTCCGACAAGGATACGCCTGAGGAGGACCTTCTCAGGGACCCTCAGGTAGATGACCTTGCCCCGGCTCTTGATGAGGGAGACCAGCCTTTGGTTGTCACACGCCCCGCCTCCCAAGCTGATGATGCAAGGCTGAGGGTTCTTCCTGAGGTAGCCTTCTAGGACAGACTTTTCCTTTTCCATGAAGGCCTCTTTGCCTTTGGCTGTATAGAAAGAACGTATTGAGGGGAAGCCGGGTATCTCTTGTAGGATGAGCTGGTCGTTGTCCTTGCAGGACAATCCCATCTTTTTGGCTACCAGATTGCCCAGGCTTGTCTTTCCACTGTGCTTGATCCCACAGAAGAAGAGTATGGTATCCATAATCATGTCCTGTCGAAGAGGTCTGTCCACTCGCTGTTGTAGGCTTGCAGCAGGGGAACGCGTGCCGGTGCATTTGCATAGTAGGCCTTGCGGCGGTGTTGCTTTCGCTCGTAGGTGATGCGCTCGGTCTTCAGTTGGTAGCGCGCCTCATGGAGGTTTTTTCTGACCTGTTCATGGTGGTAGTTAACCTTGACGGTTTTCTTGAGTGCAAAGTGGAAGGTGACGATCATGGCATACCAGAACAACGAAAGCAGAAGCGGCTGGAAATCCATGTAGGTATACCGTCCAACCTTTGCAATTCCCAGCGAGGCTATGTCATAGAGCCTCAGTGCGTTGGGGCCTAGCAGGAAGACGGTGACAATGAGGGGAATGACCCAATAGAGCCCCTGTCGGGAAAAGAGAAACCTAAGGCAGGCAGCAAATGCCAGAAAATTCAAAAGTAGACAGAAAATAGGTAATCCATAGGTTTCTACCATGATGCCTCCGCTTTCCAAGGGTGTTCTCCTATGATACCATAGCTACACTATTTGGGGAATAACTATGGAAATGACAAACAAGCTGGATATTGGACTGCTGCAACAGCGAACCCATGAACGGACCAACGATGTACGGGGTGCATACTACCGGGACACCACCGCGATCATCCACTCATCTCCATTTCGGAGGCTCAAGCACAAGACCCAGGTCTTCTTTGCCCCGAGCAACGACCACATCTGCACCCGTATGGAACACTGCCTGCATGTGGCTTCCATCGCCTCCACCATCTGCAGGGGCCTCTCTTTGGACACTGAGCTCGCCTGGGCCATAGGAATGGGCCATGACCTTGGCCATACACCCTTTGGACACACGGGGGAGAAGATCCTCTCCGCCCTGATGGAGGGCCAGGGATTCCCCAAGTTTGAGCATGAGCTGAACAGCCTGCGTGTGGTCGACTTCCTTTCTGAGCATGGGCGGGGGCTGAACCTCACCTACGCTGTGCGCGACGGGATTGCCTGCCACAACGGGGAACACCTGGTGCAGATGATACAGCCTACCTTCCAGATCAAGGACCTCTCCCATATCGTATCGAGGAAGGATCTGCTCCCCACCACCTATGAGGCGGCCGTGGTGAGGTTCAGTGATTCCATTGCCTATATCGGAAGGGACTTTGAGGACGCCTCAAGGCTCAACATCGTCAATGCCAACCAGTTGCCCTCCCTGGTAAGCTCCCGTCTGGGCAGGACCAATGCCCAGATCATAGATACCCTGGTCAGCGATGTCATCGAGCACTCGTCAGAGGAGAGAGGCATCAGCTTCAGCGACCACTGCTATCCTGCCGTTGAGGCGATGATCGCATTCAACTATGCCTATATCTACAAGAGCCCCTTGCTTGAGGGGTATGAGCGGTATTTTACCCGCCTGCTCACCCTCATCGTCGATTACCTGAAGATGCTGCTAGAGAGCTATGGATTTGAGGAGCAGGGGTATGTCTCAGAGAAAAACATGCTCGCCATGGGATTCTACCACCATCTCATGGAGATGCAGGAGAGCTATATGGAGCATGATGGTTCGCTCAGTCGCCTGGTATACGACTACGTTGCCGGGATGAGCGATAATTTCTGCCTGGATTGTGCAAACGAAATCCTCAAGCCCGAACACCTGAACGATTCCATCGAACTCTCGCTTACCGGCAAATGGTTTGATGCGCGCTAGGCTACTGCAGTTCCCGTCCCAGCTGTTGGATCTCGGCAATGAACTGGGTCAGGTCATCGAAGGCTTTGTAGACTGCCGCGAAGCGAACATATGCAACCAGGTTCACCTCTTTCAGCTGCTTCAGGGTTTCGTCCCCGATGTCGGAAGAGGTTATTTCACGCTTGGAACCGACTTTGAGCATGATGGCATCCTCAATGTTGTGCAATAACGTTTCCACACTGCTCTCCGGTATGTCCAGCTTGTCGGTACAGGTACGGATACCCCTTCCGATCTTGTTCAGGTCAAACCGTTCGCGTCTTCCGTCCCGCTTGATCACCATCAGGGGCTTGTCCTCAATCTGCTCATAGCTGGTGAAGCGATAGCCGCAGCTGTTGCACTCTCTTCTTCTTCTGATGGATGTTCCGCTGGCATTCTGGCGGGACTCCAGGACCTTGTCGTTCATCTCATCACAATGGGGACATCTCATGGCGATCCTCCTAGGTCCAGTATAGTTCCAAACAGGGGATTTTACAATCGTCTAGTGTTTTTTTGGGCTATTATATGGAGAATTTAGCTGGGAAAAACACTAGGCAAAGCATAAAAAAAGTAGAAAACCCTCTGGATGCCTATGCTTGGTATGTACTTCATCTCACATTTGTTTGACAACTTGTTGCAAAAATACTTATCTTGTGATTATAATAACATATCGCAAGGAGCAAAGAATGGCAGAATCGGTCAGTAGTTGTGTCAAACGAATCGTGGACAAGTCCCCCTTCATACATGAGATGCTCATCAGTGGCATCCTTTCATTCAGCAATTATGCCCAGTCGATCCTGCCTGAGGTTGAGAAGTCCTATGGCAAGGAGGTGAAGAACGCCGCAATTGTCATGGCCCTCAGAAGGTACGGTGATGAGCTGAAGAGCCGAAACCAGAAGGAAGTGCACAATACCGTGGAATATGGCATTGTGATGAAGACCAACATATTTGACCTGAACCTGGTCAGGCGAGACAGCTTCATCAGCAAGCTCGGCGCCCTGTATGGCCAGATCTCTACAGAGAAGGGTGATTTCTTGAACATTACCCTGGGAAGCCATGAGGTTTCGCTTGCGGTAAGCGAGAAATACAGGCATCTGGTAACGGAGCTTGCAAAGGAAGAGGAGGTCCTGCATGAGATGGAGGACCTGGTTGCCCTCTCACTGGTGTTTACCGGGGATTTCCTGCAGACCCCCGGGGTGGTCTATGAGGCGGTTCGTCGCCTTGCATGGGAGCAGATCAACGTGATCGAGATTGTCTCAACCATGAATGAGCTTACCTTTGTCATCAAGCGGGAGGATTCCATGAAAGCCTTTGATGTGCTGCAGAGTTTTCTTGGTGTCCAGTAAGCAGATAACCCTGATAGTCGGCGAACGGGACAGCGGCAAGACAACGACCCTGCTCTCCTTGCTCAGGGAGAGGCATCTTCGGCCAGAACAGCTTTGTGGCTTTGTATCCCTTGCCAATCAGGAAAAAACCTGCTATAGACTGAAAGACCTCTTTTCGGAAGAAGCACGGTTGGCCCTGTACGTGTCCGACATACCGTTCGCAACCAGGCTTGGGAAGTTTACTGTTGACGAATCGGCCTTTGCCTGGGCCAATGAACAGCTCCTGCAGAGACTTCCTGCTGCCACCTTGGCTGTATTCGACGAGCTTGGAAGGTTTGAGCTACAGGGTGGGGGTTTTGACCCTTCCTTCAGAATGGCGTTGGCAACTCCAGGCTTGGATATTTTGGCTACCGTCCGTTCTCCCTTTCTTGAAGAGGTCATGCACCATTATGCACTCGATCGATATACCCTGTCGTGCATCAGGTGCCAGTACACAACGTGAGGATAGTCGACGATGAATGAACTCCTATGGTTTTTGCTCCTGGCTCTGGATTTTGCAGCGATCATGTTCGCCTTTAGGTTCTGGGGAAAACTGGGGCTGTTTGCCTGGATCCCGATCAGCATCATCCTGGCAAATATCCAGGTAACCAAGAATGTCCAAATCTTTGGCCTGGAAGCCACCCTGGGAAACATTGTCTATGCCACCAGTTTCCTGGTAACCGACATCCTCAGTGAGATATATGGCAAGAAGGAGTCCAGCAGAGCTATCAGGCTGGGTTTCTTTGCCCTGCTTTCCATGACGGTCCTCATGCAGGTGGCCCTGCTTTTCCAGCCTTCCTCTTCCGATATCGCAGACCCTGCACTGCATACCATCTTTGGCCTGATGCCCCGCATCGCCATGGGCTCGATGGTTGCCTATCTGGTGAGCAACACCCACGACATATGGGCCTATGATTTCTGGAAGGCCAAAAAACCAGGGAGAGGGTACCTTTGGCTGAGGAACAACTTCAGCACCTTTGTCAGCCAGCTCATCGATACCCTGATCTTCACCTTCATCGCATTTTGGGGAGTCTATCCCCTCTCCGTACTGGTCCAGATACTCATCAGCACCTTTGCCCTGAAGTGGGTTGTCGCCATTTTTGATACCCCGTTCATCTACCTGGCCAGGGCCTGGCATGAACAGGGCAAGATTCCTGCCTCCTCTATCTAGAGGGGAGGATCTTGGCCATCTCGGCCCTGCATGCCTTGGTGCCCGCATAGAAGGAGAGGCCGAAGGGTTTGCGTCGGAGCACGAAATCGTCATCGTAGACAAACTCGCTACCGTCCACATACTCTATGTCCATCCCCAGGGCCAACAGGACTGCATGGCTTGCCGTAATATCCCAGACATAGCAGCTTTGGTTGATGCATCCCTGGATGTGTGAGTAGATCGCAGGGGCGAGCATGTGCAGGATGCTGCTGCCAAATATTCGGATCTTCCCATAGAAATGGGAAAAATCCATCAGGCGCTGGCCACTGGATCCCATGGTTATCTGCTCCGGTATGTCCTTGTCTCCATGGGCCTCAAAGAGCTCATCGTTGAGCAGGACCCGCTTGCCCGGGTCGAGGCGGACAAAGAGCGAATCACTTCCCACCCCCCATCTTGGAGCCGCTATATAAGCCCCTACAGGTTTGCGGTTCCTGTCAAGGATTCCCAGGGCAACAGCCCAGCAAGGCAGTCCTTGCGAATAGACATCGGTGCCGTCGATGGGGTCAAGGACAAAGGTGCAAGGGGCGTCTTCATCAAACTCGGTGAGTGTCTCCTCGCTGATGATATTCGCTTCTGGGAAAAGGGTTTGTACGACATCGATGATGCGCCTGGAAATGGTGAGGTCTGTCTCTGTTATGACCGTTCCGTCCTGTTTGTAGGAGCGGGTAATCTCTTTTTGCTTCTCTTGTGCATAGAGGCCTGAGGAACGGACGGCTTCTGCGAGTATGTCAAGTTTTTCACTGTCAAGTTGTAATTCCATTCTATTGCATAACCTTCTTGCTCATGATAGGGTAGTGGCGCTTATGCAAATGCCAATAGCCACCGTTGTCCAATCGTATATCAAAAGTAGTCCTGCCTACAAGGCGTATGCCACAGGAGCATCATCACTCGCTATCCAGGGGTTGGAGGGCTACCCGCTGGCGCTTTTTTTGCGCTTGCTTAGCCGCAGGGAAAAGAAGCGGATCTGGGTGGTCTGCCCTACTGAGGAGAGTGCCCTTGCCTTGCTGAAGGATTGTGGCTTGCGCGTCGATGCAAAGTCGGTCATGCAGACCCCCCTGAGCATGGATGAGGTCAAGACCATCTACCTTCCCAGCCATGGGAGGAAGCTCTACTCCTCATTCAGTGGTGACGATATCGAATACTCCCAGCTCAAGCGGCTCAATTCCATCAAGGATTGCACCCATGGCATCATAGTCACCCACCTCAGGCCCTTCGTAAGCCCGGTTGTATCCCCAACGGCCCTCAACGATGCAAACCTCACCATACGGGTGAATGCACCTTTCGACCCCATTGCACTTTCCTCCGAGCTGGCCAATGCAGGCTATCTCAATACGGTTGCCACCTCTGCCCCTGGTGAATTCACTGTCCGCGGTGAGGTGCTCGACATCTATCCCTATGAAAGTGACACCCCCTTCAGGATCTACGCCGATTGGGACAAGGTGGGGAAGATCAGCTCCTACGACCCGATAACCCAGGAAACCACCGCCAAGATTGACCGGTTTTCCATCTCCCTGGTTGATGCCGCCAATGCAAAGCTCCTTGCCTCCTCTATCGAGGAGTACTTTGCCAAGGATGACTATTTCTGCTTTGTGGGTGACCAACGGCTGGCCACCAGCTACCATAGCCTCACCCTGGAGGCAAAGGCCCTCTACCGGGAGGCCTTCCTGGAAGACCGGAATTCCCTGAAACCCGATGAGCTTCTCTTCGACTTTCCCCAGTTCCAGAAACAGGCTACAAGAGCCCTCACCCTCCTGGACATCACAGGACAGAAAGCGGGTGCCTATTCGTTTGATATCGGCGGGCCCCGTTCCTATTTTGGGAACTTTGTCCTGCTGAAGGATGAGTTGAGAAGCTTGGAGAAAAATGGGTGGCAGGTGACGGTCTTCACCGAAAACAACCTGCAGAAACAGCGCCTTTCCCAGATGCTTGCGGAGTTCCCGTTTCTCCAGTGGGAGAACCAGGAGATAGCCGGGGGCTTCTCCATCCCCAGCGAAAAGGTCATAGCAATCTGTGAGCATGAGATCTTCGGCCGCAGGCGCCAGGTGGTCAAGACGCTGCAGCATACCCAATCCTCCCCCCTTGACTCGTTCGTCGACCTCAACGAGGGCGACTATGTCGTCCATGTGAACTACGGGGTAGGCCAGTTCGTCAAGATCGACCGCGTCTCCAGCTTTGACCGCGAGCGTGACTTCATCAAGATCGCCTATGCCGATGGCGAACTGCTCTATGTCCCGATCGAACAGGCCAACCTGATCCAACGCTACATCGGCAGTGAACAAGGTGTCCCCAAAAAGGACAAGCTTGGAGGACAGGGTTGGGAGAACAAGAAGGCAAAGGCCAGGAAGAGCGCAGAGGATCTGGCCAAGCATCTCATCAGCCTCTATGCCAAGCGCAAGAACAGTGTCGGCTTTGCCTTTCCCAAGGATACCGACTGGCAGCTCCAGTTCGAGGCTTCCTTCCCCTTCGACGAGACGGCCGACCAGCTTACCTGCATAGAGGACATCAAGGAAGACATGGAGAAGCCGATGGTCATGGACCGCCTGGTCTGTGGGGATGTCGGCTACGGAAAGACAGAGATAGCCTTCAGGGCTGCCTTCAAGGCTGTGATGGGAGGCAAGCAGGTTGCCTTCCTTGCCCCTACCACCATCCTTGCCGAACAGCACTATGACAACTTCATCAAGCGGGTGGGGACCTTTCCCATCAGGTGTGCCCATCTTTCACGCATCGTGCCGAAGAAAGAGCAGAAGCTCTCCTTGTTGGCCGTGGCCGAGGGGAAGGTGGACATCCTGTTCGGCACCCATAGGATCCTGCAGAAGGATATCCTCTATCGTGACCTCGGCCTGTTGGTCGTCGACGAGGAACAGCGTTTCGGTGTCAAGGACAAGGAACGCATCAAGAGCCTCAGGACGAGCATCGACTCGCTCTCCCTCAGTGCCACCCCGATCCCCAGGACCCTCTACATGTCCCTGCTCAAGATCCGTGACATGTCACTTTTGACCACCCCTCCCATTGCCCGTATGCCTATCAAGACAAATATCGGTGAGTACGATGAGTACATCATCTACAAGGCGATACGGGAAGAGGTTGCCCGCGGTGGACAGGTCTTCTTCCTCCACAACAGGATCGAGACCCTTGACCAGGTAGTGATGCAGCTATCGCAGAATCTTCCCGAGCTTATCATCGAGAGCGCCCATGGCCAGATGGACAGCTCCCAGCTGGAAGATACCATGCGTCGATTTGTCCATCAGGGCATCCAGGTCCTGGTCTCGACGACCATCATCGAGAACGGTATCGACATCCCCAACGTAAATACCATCATCATCGACCGTGCCGACCGCTATGGCTTGAGCCAGCTCTACCAACTGCGGGGAAGGGTCGGGCGAAACGACCGACAGGCCTACGCCTACCTCTTCTACCCCCAGGGCAGTGCCTTGAGCGAGATTGCAGTGAAGCGGCTGAAGATCATCAGTGAGAATACCGAGCTTGGGTCGGGCTTCAAGGTCGCCATGAAGGATATGGAGATCAGGGGGACAGGAAACCTTCTGGGCAGGGAGCAGAGCGGCCAGCTTGCCTCGGTGGGACTGGACATGTACATCAGGATCCTTGACGAGGCCATTGCCGACCTACAGAAGAGTGGGGAGAGCGAGAGGGAGAAGGAAGTATTCCTGGAACTCGACTACACCGGTTTCATCCCCGATTCCTACATCAAGGCCCCCACGGTCAAGTTCGATATCTATCGCAAGATATCCTCCATAGCCGATGAGAAACAGCTGCAGCAGCTCAACAGTGAGCTGGCGGACAGGTTCGGCCCACCCCCTGAGGAGGTAGCAAACCTCCTCTATATTGCGGAGATCAAGATACTCTGCAGAAAGCTATCCATCATCCATCTTACAGACCGTAAGGGGGTTGTCACCCTGGAGTTTGGTAGGGTAGCGAAATTGAATGTCGATAAGGTGATGGCCCTCATAGCCCTGAGCAACAGGCGTGTCACCATCGACCCCAGACGGATGAATTTCATGCATATGAAGATTGATGCAGTCTCCCTGAAGGACAAGGCCCTGTTCCTCATGGAGCAGCTGCAGAGACTGTTGTAGGAGTTAGGATGGATACGATTTTTGACGAGATCCCCTCATTGGCAACTGTGGAGACTCGTGAACTAGGCACCCACAGGCCGATAAAGAGTTTTGTCTTGCGCTCGGGCTCGTTGAAGCCCTTCCAGATAGAGGCCCTTCGTCTCTACCACAAGAGCCATGTGCTTGAATTCCAGCCGAAGGTGGTGGATTTCAAGGCTCTGTTCGGCAATGACAAGCCATTGATCATTGAAATTGGGTTTGGCATGGGCTCCTCAACGCATAGGATTGCCAAGGAGCGTGATGAATACAACTACCTTGGTCTTGAGGTGTTCCTCTCCGGCTTTGCCAAATTGCTCTCCCTGGTCGGAAAGGATGGCATGGAAAACATCAGGCTCATGCGCTTTGACGCTGTGGATGTCCTAACTTCCATGATAGCCGACTCCTCCGTTGCAGGCTTTCATATTTTCTTTCCTGATCCCTGGCAAAAGAAAAAGCACCAGAAGAGGAGGCTTATCCAGGAGCCTCTGGCAAGGCTTCTTGCCAACAAGCTCAAACAGGGTGGCTATATCTACTGTGTTACAGACTGGGAGGAGTATGCCTTCCAGATGGTGGATGTCTTTGCAAAGGTCCCTTCGTTGGTGAACCCCTATGGGGGCTTTGCCCCTCCAAGGCCATGGAGGCCCACTACCAGCTTTGAGCAGAAGGGTCTGGCCCAGGAGTTTCCCATCAATGAGGTGTGGGTCGAGAAGATCTGACCACCATCATTGGCAACAAAATAAAGCCAATAATGAGGGAAGGGAGCTTGCCGCCGCAAACTCCCTTCCAAATTCTTTACAAATGCACTCTCAAGCAATCAGAGTAAAACCTTTCGGTTCCTGATTGTTCCCCATCCTACGCCTCTTCCTCTTGCAAGGATTCCTTGTAGGAGCTAATTACCTCATCGGCAAGCCTGCCGCTCAACGGCTCGTAATGGTCGAATTCCATTTCGAAGCTTCCCGTGCCACTGGTCATAGACTTGAGGTCAATGGCATAGTTCAACAGTTCAGATTGGGGAACAAGGGCCTTTACAAGCTGTAGATGCCCAATATCCTCCTGCCCCAAAACCCTACCCCGTTTTCCGGAGAGGTCGGAGAGGATATCTCCCAGATACTCATTCTCTATATATACACTAAGTTTCATGATGGGTTCAAGTAGCACGGCCCCGGCCTTTGCCATGGCCAACTTCATAGCTCCCTTTGCAGCGAGCTTGAACGCCATTTCGCTCGAGTCTACAGGGTGCTCCTTTCCATCGACGAGGGTGATGCCCACATCAACCACAGGATAGCCGGCCAAAAAGCCTTCGAGCATCTGTTCGTGCAGGCCCTTCTCGATGCCAGGGATGTAGCCCTTGCTCACCGAACCTCCCTTGATGGCGTTGGTGAAGCTATACTGCTCGCCACGTTCGATAGGTTCTATCTCAATGAGGACACGGGCGTACTGGCCATGGCCACCGCTCTGCTTCTTGTGGGAGTATTCGACTACGCCACTCTTTTTGGTGATGGTCTCACGGTAGGCAACCCTAGGCAGTTTTGTCTGGATGGTGATCTTCTGCTTGTCCATGATCTTGTTCAGGATCATGTTGATGTGCAGTTCTCCCATCCCTGATACCACCGACTCCTTGGTCTCCTCGTTGAATCGGATCATGAAGGTGAGGTCCTCTTCCTTTACCTTGTGCAGGGCCTCGTTCATCTTGACTTCACTCTTCTTGTCCTCAGCCGAGATGGCAAGGGCATAGATGGGTTGTGGGAAGGCTACCTTCTTGAACTTGAAGTTGAGGTCAGTATTTTCCAGAAGGGTGGAGTTGGTCGCTGCAATATTGCTCTTTGCTATGATACCAATGTCCCCGGCGCACAGGGCATCAACCTCGACGAGTTTCTTGCCTATCATGCGGTAGACCTTTCCTGCACGTTCCTTCTTCCCTATTGAGGGATTGTACAGCTCGGTATCCCCTCTCAGGGTACCGGTGACTACCTTCAGGAAGCTGAGCTTGCCGCTGAACTGGTCAAGGGTTGTCTTGAACACAACAGCACTTGCCATTCCTTCCTCGGTAATGGGGTAGGGGGTGACATTCCCTTCCTTGTCATAGACCCACTCATTCTTGCCCAGTGGTTTGGGGAAGTTGTAGCGGATGAAGTTCAGCATGCTCGTTATTCCAAGGCCTAGTTCACCTGCACCACAGAACACCGGTACGACACGGTTCTGGTCAAGCCCTTCCCTCAGGCCCCGGCGTATTTCATCCTTGTCCAGGGTACCTGCCTCAAAGTATTTTTCTATCAGGTCATCGGCACCTTCAGCCGCATTCTCAATGAGGGCTGACCGATATTCTTCAACATACTCCTTCAGGTCTTCAGGAATTTCAGTTGCTTTTTCCTTTCCATCATCACCCAGGGCATAGTACTGGTTCTCTATGAGGTTGATGACACCCTTGAAATCCTTACCCGATCCCACAGGGATGACCACCGGGATAAAGGTCGTCTTGAATGTGTCATTGAGGTCCTGCAATACTGCAGTATAGTCTGCACGGTCGCGATTCATCTTGTTGATGAATACCGCCCGTGGTTTGTTTCTTTCATCAAGATGGCGCCAAAGCTTGATGGTCTCTATCTGTGCACCATCGCGTCCATCCACTACCATCAGGGCTGATTCGCAGGAACGAAATCCGCAGATGGTCTCTCCGATAAACGCTGCCGTTCCCGGAGTATCGAGAAGATTGAGTGTCTTGCCTTCCCAGTTAAGGGAGACAAGGGAGGCGTGAATGGAGATCTTGTTTGCGATCTCCTCTTCAGTAAAGTCGCTGGTCGTTTTTCCACTTGCTACGGTTTCTGCCCGGGAAATCACTTTTGCATAGAACAACATCTGTTCCAATAACGTGGTTTTCCCGGTTTCGTTGTGGCCAATGATTGCGACATTCCTCAGGTCTGTGCTGACAACGCTCATAATTCCTCCTTTGATCACCAGTTGGTACCTGGTGTCTGTAAAACGCTTGAACCAATGGTAAGCCCCCCAACCCCATAAGTCAAAAGAATTCTTTATATGATGGTTTTGACACTGGCCCGAATAAGATACATCCCATTCTTGCCCCAAATGAAATATTCCCGTATGGGTGGAACTGTGGTTTAATGGGGGTAAGACTAGGAGAGAGTCCGAAAAATGGGAAGGGAATCCCTCCCTTCCCATTGTTGACAACACCGTAGCGACCCTCTAGTATTATGGAGCCAAGGTTCTTTTGGAGGATCGTCCATGCAACATTTTTTGAATTCCAGCTACACCTTCCCCCTGGTGAAGGACCCCAAGCTTGAGAGCCTGCTCCTTCGGTATTCCAATGAATCCGTTCTCCCTGCAAAGTCCAAGTTCCTGGAATATGGTGATACTCTGGATGGCATGTACTACGTCTTCAGTGGAAGGACGAAACACTATATCCTAGGGGAAGATGGGGCTGAGAAGATCCTCTATACCCTGAGTGCCGGTTGGTTCTTCGGGGAGACGCCTTTGGTTCTGCATGAACCCACCGGCCTGATCAGCGAGACGATGGAGCCTTCAGTTCTCTGGAAGCTTCCCTACAGTTCGTACGACCGTCTGCTGGACGAGAGCAAGCTGTTCCGTACCTCCATCATGAACTGCATGTCGCGAAAACTTTTGATCCTTCGCCATGAGATAGAGAACCTGGTATTCAATCCTTGCAAACAGCGGATCATGCAGCTATTGTGCTCCACAGCGAATACAGCTTCCCTCCAGGAAGGGAACTGGTATGACCTGTACACCCACTACACGCAATATGAGATCAGCACCATCATTGGCAGTGCCCGTGTAACCACCAGCAAGCTGATCAACGAACTGTGCAATAGTGGCTATATCAGAATACTGAATCGAAAGATCCAGGTTTCCAAGGAAGCCTATGAAGTTGTAGCAGAGGATGACGAGCTTTTGTAACAAAGTATCACTTGCATAGTTTTCTACTCTGTTCTCTCTGGCATAGCGTTCTGCACCATACCTTGTAGACTTCTTCCCATAGAGGTATCAGGTATGGAAAGCACCCAGTATGCACACTATCTAGCGCTATTGACCCAGGAGTTGGTTCCAGCCTTAGGGTGTACGGAACCAATAGCGATTGCCTTTGCATCAGCCAAGGCAAGAGAGCTTCTTGGCTCCCTTCCCCAGTCAATCGTCGTCTATTGCAGTGCAAATATCATTAAGAATGTGAAGAGTGTAACAGTACCGAATTCAGGGAATCTGAAAGGGGTGGCTGCCAGTGCCATCCTTGGAGCCCTGGGTGGTGATGCTTCCCTGAACCTGAACACCCTCTCCTCAGTAACCCAGGATGATAGGGATTTGGCCACAATGTACCTGGGTCAGGGGCTCTGTGAAGTCAGGCTCTTGGAAAAAGCCGAAAACCTCCATATCATTGTTGAGATGCGCTCTGGAGAGCAGAGTGCATCGGTTGAGATCACAAAATCCCATACCAACATCCATCGTATGGAAAGAAATGGAGTGGAACTACCGCTTGGGCAAAGCAGAACACAATCAGATGAGGCTTGTGACTTCTCATTCCTTTCCCTGGAAGGGATCATGGCGTTTGTCGAAGCTCTCGACATAGAGGATGTACGGTCACTGCTCGATATGCAGGTAGCATGCAATATGGATATTGCCCAGGAAGGGCTGAAGCATACCTGGGGTGCCAATGTGGGCCAATCCCTTCTCAAGCATTATGGATCGGACATCAGGATACTGGCAAAGGCTTTGCCCGCAGCAGGAAGCGATGCACGAATGAGTGGATGCAGCATGCCAGTAATCATCAACAGTGGAAGCGGAAACCAGGGCCTCACGGCCAGCCTCCCTGTTATTGCCTATGCTTCCTCTCTGAACAGCCCTGAAGATCGTACCTACCGGGCCCTGGTCTTGAGCAACCTCGTTGCAATCTACCAGAAATCCCTGTTGGGCAAGCTCAGTGCATTTTGTGGTGCCGTTTCCGCTGCCGCAGGTTCAGGAGCAGGCATTGCCTACCTGTTTGGCTCCCCCCTCTCTGTCATCGAGGCCACCATCACCAATACCCTTGCCAATGTCTCCGGTATTGTCTGTGATGGGGCAAAGGCCTCTTGTGCCGCAAAGATTGCCTCGGCCGTTGATGCTGCTCAGATGGGGTACTACATGGCTAGTGATGACAGGTCTTTCCAAAGTGGGGAAGGTCTGGTCCAGGAGGATGCCGACAAGACCATCCATACGATAGGGCGACTTGGTAGGGAAGGGATGAGAGCCACCGACCTGGAAATATGCAAGATCATGTTGGAAAACTAATTTTTTAAGCAGTCATGTGTAACAAATGCTACACATGATGCAAGTATAACGCCTGCTTGGAAAAGCTGTCGTAGAGTATATGCAAGGATCATGGACTGAAGTCCTGGGATCCAAAGGAGCACTAAGTTACCATGATTCAATTGTCAGGTTCGTTTGTTGCAATGCCAACACCCTTCACTTCCGACAACAAGATTGACTATACAGGGTTTTCAACCCTCATCGACAGACAGATACGCTATGGAACAACCCAGCTTTTTGTCCTGGGATCCGCCGGTGAGGTCACGTTGTTGACCATTGAAGAAAAGAAACAGATCGTGCACGAGGTCATCAAGATGACCCAGGGCCGTATTCCGGTATTCTTCAGCGCTGCCTCCTTCACCACGGACCAGAGCATCGAATTTGCCCAGTATTGTGAAAAAGAAGGGGCCGATGGTGTCATCTTCACCGTTCCTCCCTATGTCCTTATTCCACAGACTTCTGTCTTTGCTCATTTTGACGCTTGCATGGGCTCGATAGGCATTCCCTGCGGCATCTACAACAATCCGTCCAGGCTCGGGGTGACAGTAACTCCTGAGACCATCAAGAAGCTCTCCGACCTGCATAGCAATTTTGTATTGGACAAAGAAGCAATGCCTAATGTTGAGCAGCTTGTCCAGGTGCAGAGGCTGTGTGAAGGGAAGGTAAAGATCATGTGCTGTGACTATCCCAAATATTCCATCGTCCTGCCAACCTTGGCCGTTGGTGGAACCGGCACCGCAAATATCGGTGGGAACATCATCCCTGAAGAGGTCGCCTTGTACTCACGTCCCTGGACAGACTTCGAGAGAGTGGAAACCTCAAGGACAGAGTATTTCAAGTGGTTTCCTCTGCTGCAGCAGCTCTATACCTTTTCCAATCCGATCGTCATCAAGGCAGCACTGGAAATCCTGGGTTTGCCAGGTGGCCATCTCAGAAAGCCCTACCAGGAGTATGTCGGCCATCACAGGGATGAGTTGGAGAAGATGATGGGCGAGATGGGTGTCATCGACAAGTATGGGGCCAGGTACTGATTCCAAGGAGGAAGGGGCATGATCGATCCAAGAAGCTTGCTCGTCATCGGGGGAACCGCTGCCGGCCTGAGTGCGGCATCCAAGGCCAAGAGGCTCGATCCCTCACTGCAGGTAACGGTATTTGAAAAAACAGGATACATCAGCTATGGAGCATGTGGCCTGCCATATTTTGTCGGAGGCCTCATTGAGGACCCGGAGGATCTGGTCTCAGTATCCGCCCAGGTGATGCGCGAGAAGAGGGGTATCGAGGTCAAAACGCTCACTGAAGTCCTGTCGATCGATAGGATGAACAAGAGCATAGTTGCAAGGGATCTTGCTACAGGCCTGGAAACAGCCTATGGCTATACCTTCCTGGTGATCGCCACAGGAGCATCTCCAATCATTCCCCCGATCGAAGGGCTGAGGGCTGAGGGTGTCTGCGTCCTGCGCAATGTCGAGGATGGTATCCATATGAGGGCATTGGCTAGACAGAGCCGCCGTGCATGCATCATAGGTGGTGGCTTCATCGGTCTGGAACTTGCTGAGGAACTGACACAGGTAGGGCTCAAGGTGACCCTGGTGGAGGCCCTTGACCGCCTATTGCCTTTCCTCCCTGAGAGCTTTTCGGAAAAGGTCAGGCAACATCTGGAAATGCATGGGGTTGATGTCTTTCTGGGATCAACGGTCAAGCGTCTTGAGCAGAAGGATGGAAAGGTCTCTGCAGTTGTGGATTCCACCATGCGCTCCATCCCTACTGAAATGGTTGTGCTCTCTGTGGGTGTCAGGCCCGCTTCATCCCTTGCCCAGGAGGCTGGTCTTGCACTGGGTTTCAGGGGTGGGATTGTGGTGGATGGGCAGCAAAGGACGGGTGACAGTGCAATCTGGGCGTGTGGGGACTGTGTCCAGATGTACCATCTGGTTACCGGAAAACCTACCTATGTCCCTTTGGGTACGACAGCAAACAAGATGGGTAGGGTAGCCGGTAGCGATATAGGAGGGGAGCGTGCTCGCTTTCCTGGTGTGCTCGGTTCACAGGTTACCAAGGTCTTTGACCTGTACATAGCGGCAACCGGTCTCTCTTTCGAGGAAGCTGTGCGAAATGGGTATGATGTCCAGCACTCATCCATTACAAAAGCGGACAAGGCCTCATACTACCCAGGCGGAAAACAGAACCATATCAATTTGGTATTTGAAAAAACGAGCGGTCGTTTGCTTGGTGCCCAGGCGGTGGGAAGTGAATCGGTGGCCGGCAGGATAAATGTCCTGGCAGCATGCATCACAGCCGGTTTTACCCTCGAGCAGGTCAATGACCTGGATCTGGTGTATGCCCCCCCGGTGGCACCTGTATATGACCCAATTCTCATTGCCGCCAGCCAGGCGATGAAGGTAGTGTAGGAGTATCCCATGGAATCTTTGCTGCAAGTGATTGTTCCCGCTGGTGCAAGCATCAAAAGGACGATCCTGGATTATTTATTGGAACATAACCTTTCCAATGTGTATATCATTGGGGCGATCGGGTCGGCGAAGAATGTGTGCGTTGCTTCTCCCATCGAACCGGACCTGCCCTTGCGTACTGTCGAGGTCCCTTTCCATGTTTCGTGTGAAGTAGTGGGCTTCACTGGCGAGGTGATGGTTTGGGAGGATGTGGACCCTGTTTTGAAGGCAATGTACCCCGACAAGGATGACCCGTTGTTCTTGCATATCCACATAGCCTGTGCAACCGCAGGGGGACATGTGTTCGGCGGGGGATTCAGGGGAGGCGAGGCCTTCAGGTCCTTGAGGGTATTTATGGTCTGTTGTGATCGAGTTTCAAATTCAATCTTGTGATTGAACAGATAGTAGTGGAGGAAAGAAGAATGAAACGAACCTTGTCAGTATTGCTCCTGTTGGCTCTTGTGCTGTTGCAGATGCCCGCCCAAGGATCTAAAGAGGGCCCTAGTGCCGCACCAAAGCGGTATTCCATCGGAACCAGTTCCAGTGGCGGAAACTTCTATCTTATCGGTGGAGGCCTAGCAACCATCCTGAACAACGCCCTACCAGGGCAGTTTGTCTTTACTTCTGAGGAGACTGGTGGCTCGACCGCCAACCTTGCAATGATCGAGGGTGGAGAGGCAGAGATTGGCTTTGCAATGACTTCCGCCCTATATGAAGGGGCCAAGGGAATTGCAAAGTGGACAAATGGCAAGCCAATGACCAAAGTGCTTGGGCTTGTTCCTCTATACCCCTCATATATGACCATGTATACCCTTACTTCCAGTCCCGTCAAGAGTTTGTCCGATTACAATGGAAGGATAGTTGGCCTGGGATCCAAGGGAGCGGCAATGGACAGCGTCCTTCGTGCCGTCTTCACCAACATGGGTATCGTCCCCAGTTCCATTTTCAACGATGGCCATGGCGCTACGGCCACTGCGGTCTCCCAAGGTCAGGTTGATGTTGCCGTCCTCTTCTCCTATCCTCCCTTTGCCTCCATCACCGAGCTTGAGGCGACCAGAAGCCTCAGGTTCATCGGCCTTACCCCCAAGGAACAGAAGTACCTGACAGATACCTACCCCTTCTACAGTGCTGCCGTCATGCCCAAGGGCTCCTATGTAGGGGCAACCTCTGACGTCCCTACCATTTCGGAGTGGAACATGCTGGTAGTCTCAGCCGACCTGTCCGTTGATGAGGTCTATCTCATCGCCAAGACCCTGTTCGAAAAGAATCCTGAACTGTTGGCTGTGCACAATAGCCTCAAGTATGCCACAGGTGATAATGCCGCAAACTTCAACATTCCCCTCCATCCAGGTGTTATCAAATACCTGAAGGAGAAGGGCATCGCTGTAGATGCAAGGCTTGTCCCGTAAGTATCCAGCCTGCCTCCGCCTTTTGTGCGGGGGCAGGATATCCCTGTGAAGGTCCAAGGAGTCCCTGTATGCAGAAAACTGACCAGCTCTACAAGAAGTTTGTGTCATCAACCATTATGTTCGTTTCGGTTTTTGCCCTTGCACTGCATGTGGGTAATTTTACCGTATTCACCTTACCATCGATCAAATTCTATGCCTATCACGTGATGATCGGCCTTGTCCTCATTTTTCTGTACTATCCTCTTGAGAAATCCAATACTGGGGCAAGTGTACAGGCCAAGGTTGCGCTACGCATCGTTGACTGGACACTTATTGCCTTGGTCATGGTCGTTAGCCTGTTTGTCATCCTCAATTTTGAAAACTACTCCCAGGACATGCAAAACAACATCATCACCAACGAAATCTATATCTTTGGCCTAATCCTTACCTTGATCGTCCTGGAGGCCTCTCGCCGGGTTCTGGGTATCATCCTGCCCATCATTGCAATTCTGGCGATCATATATGCCCTCATTGGCGGCCATATCCCTGGCTTGTTCGGTAACCGGGGGTATTCCTTGCGCCGGGTGGTTCTGGCCCTGTTCAGTGACCGTGGTATCTTTGGCATCCCAACCGGTACCAGTGCCTCGAATGTCTATCTCTTCCTGATGTTTGCCGCCTATCTCAATGTCTCGGGTGCTGACATCATATTCCAGGATATAGCCATTGCCCTTGCAGGGAAGAAGCGCGGGGGGCCTGCCAAGATGGCTGTAGTCGCCAGTGCCCTGTTTGGAACCATCTCAGGCAGCTGTGTTGCCAACGTGGTAAGCACCGGGGCATTCACCATCCCCCTGATGAAGCGCAACGGCTACTCCAAGGCGACAGCAGGGGCTGTCGAGGCTGTTGCTTCGACTGGAGGGCAGATCATGCCTCCCATAATGGGCGCCGCCGCGTTCGTTCTGGCCGATGTTGCAGGTATTCCCTATTCAACGGTCTGTATCGGTGCCACTATCCCCGCTCTGATGTACTATCTTTGCCTGTTCAAGATGGTAGATCTCGAGGCGGTAAAATTCAGCATCAAGGGCTTGGATCCCTCTGAACTTCCTAGCCTGAAAGACTCTTTGGCAAGAGGAATCAAGCTGTTTGTCCCTGTGGCTGTCCTATTGGTCCTTCTTCTTGGATTCAAGACCACTCCCATGAAAGCTGCCATCTATGCTACCCTTGCCATCATTGTTATGGGTATGCTGGACAAAAAAGAGAGGCTCACAGTCTCAGGCGTCCTGGAAGGGGCTGTTGCTTCTGGCCGATCGCTCTGTGCAGTGCTCAGTGCCTGTGCGGCCTCTGGTATCGTTGTTGGCATCTTCTCCCTTACCGGGCTTGGCCTGAAGTTCTCAAACTTCATCGTCCAGATGGGGAATACCTCCCTCATCCTTTCCTTGGTACTTTCAATGATAGTATGCGCAATCCTTGGGATGGGGCTGCCGACCACTGCTGCCTACATCGTATGCGCTACGGCAATTGCCCCGGCATTGACAAAACTGGGACTTCCAATCCTCTCAGCACACCTGTTCTTGCTCTATTTCGCATCGATGTCGGCAATTACCCCCCCTGTGGCAGTGGCATCCTATGCGGCGGCGGGTATAGCGGATGAGAACCCCATGAAGGTCAGCATGGTCGCCTTCAAGCTTGGCATCTCTGGGTTTATTCTTCCCTTTGCCTTTGCCTTCAATGCTGACTATCTGGTAATTGGGTTCAATATCACAACCTTGGTCACCCTCATCTCAGCTGTTGTGGTCTCCTACTCAGTTGCAATTTTCCTGCAGGGGTTCGTAGAAGGGAAAATCTCCTTTCTTGAGCGCGCCCTCTATTTTGTGGTAGCGGCAGTGGCCATCAGTTCCTATATCGGTTGGTCCCTTATGGCTGCCGCTGTATTCGTTCTTCTCTACTTTGGCAGAAAACTGCAGGCCAGCAGACGAGCCATCCCCTCCGGTGTGACGGGGTAGGCGATGTGCTCCCAGGAAGGGAGCATGGTTGAGGAGAGCAACACTGTAGGCTCGAAGTGCAGATAGGTCGGGTAAGCCATTTGGCCCCCGATTTTTTTTTGCATTAAAAAAGCAGACCCATCTGCACGATGAATCCGCTTTTATCATGATACACACTATCGTGTAGAGAATGTCGGTTTGAGTTACCTTGTAAAACTCACGTTGACATCGATGAGATGGCTGATGTCCTGCTTGAGTTTGTATGCGAACTGGTCCATGACACTCACATCATTGGGCAGTTTGTCTCCGTCTTCACAAAACAGGGTCCAGCAAGGGACGTCAAGAGCTGCACTGATCTTCTCGATGGTAGCAAAGGAAGGTGCCTTCCTGGATGTCTCGATCTCAGTGACAAAGGAAGTGGAAACCCCTATCTTGTCGGCAAGCTGTGCTTGTGTCAAAGAGAGTTTTCTTCTCCTCTCCTTTAGGTTTCTTGCGAAGATGTCCTGTAAGTTGTAAGTTCTAGCCATGTTGTACTCCTCTTTCACTAATCACTACATTCCAGTTACTAAACAAGTTTAGCAGGTCTGCAATATATATTTCATCATCTTTTCTCACCTATATTCTAGGCATGGAAACAGATATTAGGCAAGGGTTTGGGTGGTTATTTTTCATGGTTTTCAGAGATTACTGTTGTTTCTGGGCATAATGGTTGAACTGCATGGAAAATGTCCCTCTTCCTTGTGTTGCTGAGCGAAGGATCGTGGAATACCCAAAAAGTTGAGACAGGGGAGCCTGTGCATGGATATATTCTCCACTGGGTCTGCTCTCAATGCTGTTGACCAATCCTCTTCGGCTTGTCAGGCTGGAAATTGCCTCTCCAACGAATAGGGAAGGGACAGCGATCGTCACCTGCATGATGGGTTCCATGAGGACAGGGTTCGCCTGTTGGGCCACTTTGTCAAAGCACATGGCGGCACAAGCCTCAAAGGCAAACTCAGAGGCAGTAAGCTCGCTGTAGCCGATGGCAGTCACCTCTACATCGAGGTCGCACACCTCGTAGCCGAGTTGGATGCCACTGCTGAAGGAGTTGGTCACCCCACGCTTCACCGCCTCATAGTAGAGCTCCGGCATCCCCTTCACCTTTGCAGAGCAATGGTAGTTTGTCCCGCTACCGCTAGGCAGTGGCTTGACAGTCAGGGTTACGGAGGCGGTATTTTCCTTTCCCGCAATCACCTTGGAGAACTGTTCCGTTCCAGTTGCAGTGGCCAGGATCGATTCCCGATAGGTTACCTGGGGCTTGCCAATTCTTGCCTGGATCTTCATCTCCTTGGTCAGGCGGGTCACCAGCACATCGAGATGCAGCTCCCCCATCCCGCTGATGATCAGCTGTCCTGTCTCCTGGTCGTCCCTGTAGGTGAAGGTTGGGTCTTCCTGGGTAAGGGTGGTAAGGGCGGCACGTAGCTTCTCCCCATCGCTGAGGGTGTTGGGCTCGATGGCAACCGAAATCACCGGAGTGGGGAAGTGCATCTCCTCAAGCAGGATCTGTGCCCCCTCACTGCCGATGGTATCACCGGTCCTTCCTTCCTTGAAGCCCACTATCACCCCAATGTCCCCAGCTTCAAGCTCGGTGATCTCCTCGGGGCGGTTTGCATGCATGCGAAGGATCCTGTTGACCCTTTCCCGCTTCTTTTTGGTGATGTTCATGATGGAGGTACCCTTCTTGATGGTACCATTGTACATGCGTACAAAACACAATGGCCCAGCTTCCCTGTCGACCTGGATCTTGAAGATCAGGCCCAGTGGGGCCTTGTCCTGGCTATAGCCAACCTCCACTTCCTTGCCTGTCTTCTGGTTCACACCCAAGATCGGGGGAACTTCCGACGGTGAGGGAAGGTAGTCTATCACCCCGTCAAGCAGGGCCTGGACCCCGATATCCTTGAGGGAGGAGCCTACGAAGACAGGAAGGGCACTCCTTTCGATGGTAGCCTTCTTCAGGGTCTTCTGTATCAGTTCGAGGGGGATCTCCTCTCCCTCAAAGTAGAGCTCGGTGATCTCGTCGCTGAAGGAGGCGACGCTGTCGATGAGCCGCTCTCTCCACTGCTGTGCCATTTCAGACAGGGATGCAGGGATCTCATTCTCGACGATCGTCTTTCCCTGGTCGGTGGAATCGTAGGTTATGTACTTTTGGGTCATCAGGTTGATGATTCCCTTGAAATCATTCTCCGATCCTACTGGGACAAAGAGCGGTACAGTATTTGCCCCAAGCTTGGTCTGGATCTCGTTGAGGGCTTCCTCAAAGTTCGCACCAAGACGGTCCATCTTGTTGATGAACGCAATCCGGGGGACCTTGTAGGTGTCGGCCTGTCTGTATACCGTCTCGGTCTGGGGCTCGACCCCGCCGACAGCACAGATGACCATGACAGCCCCATCGAGGACCCGGAGGGAACGTTCTACCTCTGCGGTAAAGTCAACGTGTCCGGGGGTATCGATGATGTTTATCTGATGGTTTTTCCAGAAACAGGTTGTTGCGGCACTGGCAATGGTTATGCCACGGTCCTGTTCCTGCTCCATGAAATCCATGGTGGCTTCGCCGTTGTCTACTTCGCCGATGCGATGGTTCTCCCCTGTATAGAAGAGGATTCTCTCCGTGGTAGTGGTTTTCCCCGCATCTATATGTGCCATTATGCCAATATTTCTTGTCAGTTTCTCATTCATTTCTCTATCCTTACACGATCTGAGCTACGATAGCATAGATTGAGTGGATAATCAACGCGCAGGATTCCCCAGGAGGATACGCAGCGCATTGAGAATCGCAAGAATTGCAACCCCCACATCGGCAAAAACCGCCCACCACATGGTAGCGTAGCCTAAAGCACCAAGGACGAGAGTGATGGCCTTGATCGACAGGGCAAATGTTATGTTCTGCACTACGATTCTCTTGGTTTTCCTTGCTATCGCCATAACCCGTGGGATGGAGAGCAGGTCATCATTCATGATGACGATGTCAGCAGCCTCAATGGCTGCGTCGCTGCCCATGGACCCCATGGCGATGCCTACCTTGGAGCGGGCAAGAACCGGGGCATCGTTGATCCCATCCCCGACAAAGGCTATGTGGGGGGAGTCAGCTTCCAGGCGGATAAAGGCCTCCACCTTCTGCTGTGGGAGCAGCAGGGCTTGCGTCTCGTCGATCCCCACCCTCTGTGCAATGGAGTTGGCGACAGCCAGGGTATCTCCGCTGAGCATGACACTTCGTTTGATTCCCATGGCCTTGATCTTACCGATAGCCTCTTTTGCATTGGCTTTTGGCATATCCTCTACAAAGAATGTAGCTGCGAGCTTGCCATCGATGGAGAGCAGGACAGAGGTGCCCAAGCCCTTGCTTTCGTCAGCGACGGCTATTCCTTTTTCCCTAAGGAGACGGGCATTGCCAGCCACCAGGGCGTGGCCCTCGACCAAGCCTTCTATGCCAAGGCCGGAAATTTCGGTTACCTCGCTTGCATGGATGGTATCATCGGCCTGCCCAAACGATGCCAAGGCATTTGCAATGGGGTGGGTACTGCTTTTTTCCAGGATTGCCAGTAGGCGAGATGCCTCTTTTTCCGTATAGGGGCTGGGAACTGCGAGCTGGACGCTGACCACGGCGAAGTTCCCCTCGGTGATGGTCCCTGTCTTGTCGAATACCATGGTATCGATCTTGCTCAAGGCCTCCAGATAGTTGCCACCCTTGACCAGGATGCCATAGGTGGCACTTTTGCCGATCCCGGCAAAATAGGAGAGGGGGACGGAGATCACCAGGGCACAAGGACAGCTGATGACCAAGAATACGAGGGCCCTATAGAGCCAGAGTGAAAAGCTTCCTACCAACAGGGTAGGGACAATGGCTATGAGGGCGGCGAGCAAGACCACAATGGGTGTGTAATACCTTGCAAATTTGGTGATGAACTGCTCGGTAGGGGCCTTGTGGGAGGTTGCATCCTCCACGAGGGCCATGATCTTGCTGACCGTACTCTCCCTGTAGGGTTTGGTTACCTCAAGCTCTATGACCGAACCAAGGTTTACCGAACCGCTGAGGGCCTCATCACCGCTTTCGACAAAGCGTGGCACACTCTCCCCGGTCAGGCTCCTGGTGTCGATCGACGTGCTGCCCTTGATGACAATCCCATCAAGGGGGATCCTCTCCCCATTGAGGACACGCACCACTGATCCCACCTCGACCTGTTCAGGCGCGACCTGGAGTGTCCCCTCCTCGGTAACCAGGCGGGCACACTCGCTTTTCAGGTTCATCGCTTCAGCTATGGACCTTCTGCTGCTGTCCACAGCTGCCCCCTGGAAGTACTCGCCTACCTGGTAGAAGAGCATGACAGCAGCCCCCTCGCTAAACTGGGAGATTGCCATCGCCCCAAGGGATGCAATACTCATCAAAAAGTTCTCGTCAAAGACTCTTCCCTTGAGGATATTCCTTCCTGCCTTCAGCAGCACATCGTAGCCGCTGAGCAGGTATGCCGCCACTATGAACCACTGGGAGGTCTGATTGTCCTTGAAAACCATCCCAATTGCCAACAAGGTCAGGGAGGCGAGTAGCCTGGCAAGGTTCTTGTTCAACCAAGGTGAATGGCTTGCCTCTGTGCTTTTTGTTTCGTTGATAAAAATTAGGGAGGCATCAACACCCTTGGCAACCTCAATGACCTTACTCCAGAACGATCCGCTTACAGTAGAGGTAGTCTTGACGGTGAGTTTGCTCTGCATGAAGTCGAGGGAAACCTCAGAAACACCATGCATGCGGGATATGGCTTTCTCCACGTCGGATGCACAGGACGCACAGTCCAGTCCCTCAAGCCTCCAGGTCTTGGAATATCCAGCTTCCAGTGGCTCCATGACCAAGGATGGTTCGACAGATTTCGCCACCTTCTCGAGGTTCGCCCAAAACAGGTGGTCCTGGCTAGTGGTACTCTCCACGGTGAGCTTTTTGGTCATGAAGTTCAGGCGTGCTACCTTGACCCCCGCTTGAGAGGATATTTTGTGTTCTATCTCTGCTGAGCAGTTAGCACAATCGAGGTTTTCCAGATTCCAGGTTCTTGTTAGCGGCAAAGAGAGCCTCCTATATATTTATATATGATTGAATACAAATATAATTTAGAGGTTTCTTCTTTTTTGGTCAAGCGGGAATTGGCTTTTTCTCAGACCCAGTCAACCCCTTCGGGCAGTATCTGCTTTTCGTAGATCCCCAGTTTTCCAGAAGCCCCATAGGATAGGCTGGCCACCAGGAAAAGGGAGAGGGGATTGGCATAGCCGAACAGCTCAAGGCCTAGGACAAAACAGGCCAAGGGCAGCTTTGTGGAACCGCTGAGCATCCCAATGGCACCAAACATGGCCATTGCGGAGACGGGGATGGTCGTAAACGTAGCAAGAAGGGAGCCACTGGTGGCTCCGATCACCAGCAGGGGAATGACCTCTCCCCCAACAAACCCACTTGCCAAGGTGAGGGCCGTGAGCAGGAGTTTCAAAAAAGGTGCGGCCAGGGAGGTTTCTCCCAATTGGGCCTGGATGATGAGGTCGATGGACAGCCCGTTGTAGGTGAAGGCCCCAGTAACCCAATAGATGAGAAGGCTGGCGACCAACAGGCATAGACTTGCTATGGCAACCCTAAGCAGGGGACTCTTCTTGATGTTGGAAAAAAGTTGCTTGGTCCAGTTGACCACAAGGCAGAAGATACGACTGAACAGGCCAAATACGATTGCCATGCAGCTTAAGGTCAAGATGGTCTGTAGGTCCAGGGGAAAGGCCTCCACCGCGAGGGGGTGGAATACATGCACATCCAGTGCCTGGGTAATCAAGCAAGCTGACAGGGAAGAGACAAGGCAGGGTAGGAGTGCATCGGTACGGTTCTCTCTGGGGCTTGAAAACTGCATGCCAAAGAGGGTGCCTGCCACAGGGGCATTGAAGAGGGCCCCAAAGGCTGCCCCTGCACCACTTATGAGCCATATGCCCTGTTGCTTCAGATCGAGCGAAGGGTTTTTCCTGGAAAAAAGAAAATGTTCCAAGCGTCCGAGGTTGCTTCCTAGCGAAGCCCCTATCTGGACACCAACCCCCTCCTTGCCACCGGAGGCCCCCACCAGATGGGTTATGAAGGTGTTCAAAAACAGAAGAGGTGCCATCTTGGTGGATATTTTGCTGTAGTTGGATTGGGCGTCTTGCTTGAAACCAATGGCCGAGGGGTGTGCTATGTCGATGATTCCCAAATTGATCATCTGGATGACCTGGTTACCTGCATCCTTGAGATAGGGGCCGATCTTTGTATAGAGGAATGTGGTGAGGGCTGCGCCTACAGGTATGAAGAAAAGAAGGAATTGGTGCTTTTCCCTGATCGCCGTTGCCCCTTCAACTGCGAGGGTGAGAGCGCTGATAACCGCCCCGACAATCAGGCCAAGAAGGAGGGAGCGCAAAAGCCAGAGAAACGTATGGGATTGGTTTTTTCGCAATAATGGGCTCATTGCTGCATGATACGTTTTTTTCCTCCTTTGGTACAGAATTTTTTGGAGATTGTTGCAAGAGAAAAGGTTACCATTCTAGGAAAAATTGAAGAATTTGAGGAATTTCCGCCTTTTCATGGACATTTGTTCAATATGTTTTTACAATGGTGGTTCGTCAAGAACATAATCCCTGCAAATGACCTTTGTTTTTTACAGGGTAAACCAAGGGGAAGGCTATCATGGACGTCCGCTCACAACACAGTGATTTTCAAACGTACACAAACATCTTGAACAAGGAAAACCAACAGGTATGGAGGACCATGTACCTGAGTTTCCTCTGCGTTTTTGTAGGAGTGGTTGCGGCCTTTGGCTCTATTGGATTCCGATATCTTATTGATTTCTTTCACAACCTTCTGTTTATGGGGACCTTCTCCTTCAAGCACAACCTATCCAACTCGCGTTGGGGAAACCTGGTTATCCTGGTACCAGCCATAGGACTTGCCCTTGCCAATTACATTACGCAGAAATGGGCTCCGGAAGCAAAGGGCCATGGGGTCCCTGAGGTGATGGTTGCAGTCTCTGAGAACAAGGGGAGGATTCGGCCGATAGTCGCTCTGGTAAAGACCTTTGCCTCTGCCCTTACCATCGGTAGCGGTGGCTCAGTCGGAAAGGAGGGGCCGATTGTCCAGATAGGATCCTCGTTCGGCTCCACCTTGGGCCAGGTCTTCAAGCTTTCCCCAAGAGAGACCATCATTTTGGTAGGTGCAGGAGCTGCCGGAGGGATCAGCGCAACCTTCAACGCCCCCATCGGCGGGGTGATGTTTGCCCTCGAGCTGATCCTCCCCGAATATAGCATCATGACCATCATGCCCCTGGTTGTCTCCTCAACCGTCTCAACCTATATTTCCTCGCTTATCCTGGGGACAGGGGCGGCTTTCATCATCCCCGAGTATATGATGGTCTCCTCCTATGAACTGTTGATCTATGCCCTGTTGGGCTTGTTTGCAGGTCTGCTCTCAGTACTCTTTATTATGAGCGTATACTCTGTAGAGGACTTTATTGCAAAGATCCACATCCCCTCGGTTTTCAAAGCCTTGGCCGGGGGCCTTCTTGTGGGGCTTATCGGACTTTTCTGCCTCAAGGCCTTTGGTTCCTATTATGTCTACGGTGTCGGATATGAGTTTTTAAATTCAATCCTGGCAAACAAGGAACACTCCCTTGTGTTGATGCTCTCCCTTATCGTCCTGAAGATTTTTGCCAACAGCCTTACCCTAGGGTCTGGAGGTTCTGGCGGCATTTTCGCCCCATCCCTGTTTTTGGGTGCTGCCTTGGGTGGTGTTTTGGGCATGGTTGCAAATTTGGTATTCCCAGGGGATGTAGGACCCATTGCGGCCTATGCGATCGTGGGGATGGGTGCCATGGTCTCAGGAGTGACAGGTGGGGTGCTCACCTCCATCATCATGATCTTTGAGATGACCCGCAACTATCAGATAATGCTTCCGCTTATGTTGGCAGTGGTAATCTCCCATTTTGTGGCCAAGCTGTTGTACAAGGAGACCATGTACACGAAGAAACTGACCAGAAGAGGGATAAACATCCAGTTCGACAAGAGGATCTCTACCTTCAAGACAATTACGGTCGGTGAGATAATGCAGAAACATATAGTTGGCTGTCTTCCTACCTCCACTGTGAAGGATGTGCTTGCTCTCATGCATGAACATCAGTTGGGTGTCCTTCCTGTCATCGATGGCTCAGAGGTACTGGGTACCATAAGCTACAAGGAGCTGTACAAGGCGAAAGCTAAGGATAATGACCCCATCACGGCCATGATAATCCACAAACCCATGACCATTCCCACCACCTCGAACCTCTATGATGCCTTGGAGCTCCTGCAGGAGATCAAGGGGGATATTCTCATCGTTATGGACAAGGGAGCGGTCGCCGGGCTTGTCACAGTGAAAAGACTGATCTACAGTTCGATGGACAAGAGACGCTTGTCATAGAAAGCACAAGGAGATCTGCCATGTTGGAAAATCTGAAACGCGAGGTCTATGAAGCAAATCTTCAGCTTCCCTCCTACAAGCTGGTGACCTTCACCTGGGGAAACGTATCTGCTGTCGATAGGGAGAGCGGGATGATGGTCATCAAGCCATCCGGCGTCACCTATGAGGTGATGAAACCTGAGGACATGGTTGTCATCAGCCTGGCGACGGGCGAACGGGTAGAGGGTTCCTACAAGCCATCATCGGACACACCGACCCACCTTCATCTCTATCGGAGCTTTCCGGAGATTGGTGGCATCGTGCATACCCATAGCCGTTGGGCAACGATCTTCTCCCAGGCCGGGAGGGGTATCCCTGCCTTGGGAACGACCCATGGGGACTACTTCTATGGGGAGATTCCCTGCACCCGGATGATGCATGACGATGAGATAGCAGGCTCCTATGAGCTTGAGACGGGCAAGGTCATTGTCGAGCGCTTTGCCTCCCTGGACCCTGGTGCCGTCCCTGCGGTCCTGGTGCACAGCCATGGTCCGTTTACCTGGGGATGCGATGCCCGTGAAGCGGTGCACAATGCGGTTGTCCTGGAGGAGGTTGCCATGATGGCCTGGCATACCCTGATGCTGAACAACCAGACGATGGAGAGCATGCAGCAGACCTTGCTGGACAAGCACTTTCTCAGAAAACATGGGAAAAATGCCTATTACGGCCAGAACTGAACACTTGCAGGATCTTGTCATACCTGATACTACCAAGGCAAAAAAACAACAGGATGGTCTAGGCAACGAGCCCCGGCCATCCTGTACCCAATGGTTTTTAGGGCATCAGGTCCACTTGGTATAGAGCTCCTCGATCTCAGCCATGTCCTTGGCATCGCTTGGCTGCAGAGTCCTGAAGACCTTGTATTTTGCCTTCACATAGGAGAGCACCATCAGTGCCTCCTGGCGGTCACTCATCTGTACAAGCTGTACGGATGAGTAGAATGGGGTAACCTTTCCCTCATCCTTGCCTTCGTAGTAGCGGTACTGCTCGAGGGGTGTCGCCGCCTTCTTCCAATCCCCATCCATTTTCTTGAACTCCTTGGCGCGTTTTGCTGCATTCCAGTTGCGGCTGTAGAGCTCCTCGGCAAACTTCTTGTAGTGTCCTGGGTTCAGGATGTTCGAGGGTATTGTCTCCATGGCCTTTCTCATGTAGCTGACCGCCCAATCCTTGTTCCCAAAGGAGATGATCCCACCAGGGAGTTCATCGTAGAGGCTGGAGAGCACATACCAGGTCTCCGTGGAGTCCATGGTCTTGAACTCATTGACCACCTTGGTAAGGTCTTCCAACATCCCTTTGGCCTTGCCCAATGCATTCAGCGGGCCCTTTGTCTGTCCCCAACGTCCGTTGTTGGACGATTTCCAGAGGTAGGCCATTGCATTGGGGTATGCTTCGATGGAGGCCAGGGCGTAGGCTTCACCCTTTTCGTACTCCCGGTACCTGCCATCCTTGTCATCCACAGCCAGCTCGTCGCCGATGGAGACTTGCAGGCGGGCCAGGCGCCACAATACCTCAGACTGTTCCTGGGCTGTTGAGGCCAGGTCTTTTTGCGCCAGAAGTTCACTCTGGCAGAGGGCATATTGCTCTTGGTCAAAGAGCAGGTCCGCTTTTTGGAAGTTCGCAGATGCTGCCAGCGTGGTGAGGCTACACAATACCAGGGAGACGGTGAGCAGTAGGGTTGTTCGTTTCATACAAGGCTCCTTTACCTTATTTCATAAAGCGTTTGAGAAGGGAGAATTTCCCCTTGAAGGGGGCATAGCGTAACGGAATATCCAGGAAATTGTATTTCTTGAGAATGCTCTTGGTGTGACTGAAGGTCTTGAATCCATTCTGTGCATGGTAGGAACCCATCCCGCTGTTCCCGATCCCTCCGAAGGGAAGGTGCGGATTGGAAAGATGGAGGACGGTGTCGTTGATGCAACCCCCTCCATACAGCAGGTTCTGCACCACGCGTTTCTCATGCTCCTTGTTGTTGCCGAAATAGTAGAGGGCAAGCGGATGTTCCCGCTCCTCGATAAAGGAAAAGGCCTCCTCAAACGAGTTGAAGGCGATGATGGGAAGCAGGGGGCCGAATATTTCGTCGGTCATCAACGGCTTGTCCAGCAGTGGGTTGGTCAGGATGGTTGGGGCTATCCTCAAGAGCTTGGGGTCGATCTGCCCCCCATAGCTGAGGGTTCCCTGTTGCAGCAGCTCTATCAGGCGGCTGAAGTGCTTTTGGTTGATGATGGTGGGATATTCTCCGTTGTTCAGCGGGTCGGTCCCATACATGGCTTGAATGGCCACCTTCAGTTCCTCGATGAACCGGTCGTGTAGATCCCGTTTTACCAGGATGTAGTCAGGGGCTATGCAGGTCTGCCCTGCGTTGAGGAATTTTCCCCAGGCAACCCGTTTGGCTGCAAGCTTCAGGTTTGATCCCTCATCGATGATGGTGGGGCTCTTGCCTCCGAGTTCCAGGGTGACAGGGGTGAGGAATTGGGAAGCCTTCTGCATGACAACCTTACCTACCGTCGGGCTTCCTGTAAAGAAGATATGGTCGAAACGGTAGTTTAACAGGGCTGTGTTCATCTCGCTGCCACCCTCAAAGGTAGCGACATATTCAGAGGGAAATGCCTTTGCCAAAAGTTCCACGATGATGTGGGATGTGTTGCTGCTATACCTTGAAGGCTTTACGACTGCACAGTTTCCCGCTGCGATGGCAGCAACCAGAGGGGCGATGGCCAGTTGGAACGGGTAGTTCCAGGGGCTCATGATCAACACAACCCCAAGTGGCTGGGTGACGGTATAGGAGCGGGAAGGGAAGGAGAGGATGGTGGAGCGAACCCGTTTGGGCCTGCTCCACGACTCCAGATGCTTCAGATGCTGGTCAATCTCAGAATAGACTACCCCTATTTCGGTGGCATAGCCTTCGAATTCCGATTTTCCCAAATCGTCGTACAAGGCCTTGAGGATGGCCTTTTCATGTTCAGCTATGCTTGATCTGAGCACTTTCAGCTGTTTTTTCCTCCAGGAAATATCCCGGGTTGTCCCTTGTTGGAAAAAGGTACGCATTTCCGTCAGGCAAAGCTGGATTTCTTTCATGAAAAACCTCCCCGATTTTTACCTAGTATGACATTGTGGAGCTCTCTTGTCAAAAATAAACTAAAAACCTGCTATCGTCTCTGCATCCAATGCCTTGATGATCGCAACGCCAAGCTTAACAGCATTTTCCACATCGGAGAGGCTGCTGATTCCCCAGTGGGTATGGGCATACCTGACAGGTATTCCGATGACGATGGTGGGAATGCCTCTTTGGGCGATGTGGATCTGCGAAGCGTTGGTGCTGCCTCCCGAGCGAACCGCTTCCTGTACAGGGATGTTGCACTGTTTTGCCACATCAAGGGCAAAGCGCTGGAACCTTGGATTGATGATTGTCTTGCTGTCGATGTGCCGCAGCATTGGTCCCTTGCCGACCGCAGTCTGCCTCTGGTAGGCAGGAAGGAAGGTGTCGTCTGCCGGGACCCCCTCAAAACAGATGGCAAGGTCAGCATCGATGGTCCTTGAGGTGATGATGGCACCTCTGCATCCTACCTCCTCCTGGCTGGCAAAACCTGCAATAAGGTCGACGGAAAGTTCTTCCTTCTGCAGGGCCTCAAGGGTATCGAGGATGGAGGTGCATCCAAGCCTGCAATCGAAGGCTTTTCCCCATAGCAGGCCACTCTGTTCGTTATAGGAACAGGTAGCTTCAGGCACCACAGGGGCAGCAACGCCGATCTTGTAGGTGTTCACACTCTCTGCATAGCTGAAAGAGCCGATGTCTATGATCATGGAGGTAATCTCTGGGGCTGCATTTCTCTCTGCTTCGCTCATATAGTGCGGGGGCTTGCTTCCTACCAGGCCCTGCACATAGTGGCCGTCCATGTTCCTGACCCGTACCCGATGGGCGGGGATGTTGCTGTTTACCCACCCCCCGATGGGGATGAACTCCAGCATTCCGTCGTCGCGGATACATTTTACCATGAATCCAACCTCGTCGGTATGGGCATCGAGTTGGATGACAGGGCGCCCTCCCTTGTTGTTTGCAAAGGCAAGATAGAGGTTCCTCATGCTGTCCTCGGTGAAGGTCCCTAGGTTTGGGGCCTCTTCCCTGATCGCTGTCAGGACCTCGTCCTCAAAACCCGATATGCCATTGGCATCACATATGCGTTTGATTCTGGAAATATTGCTCATTTCTATGACTCCTTACTCCTCTGTATTATCCACACAAACCTACGCTTGTACAGGTGGCTGATATTGACCGGCCATGATCAGATGTCTAGAATATGGCCAGGCGATGGGGTTCGCCATCTATGCCTCGGACGAGGCATAAGAACCGCTCGTTTCGGCGATGCTGATAACTCCTGATGAAAAGGATAGGCATGTCCTGTCGGAAGGAGTTTTTTTATGGCATTGAGTCTTGCTCTCATTATCCTGCTCTGCCTTTTGGTAGAGTGGGCCTTCTCAAAGTTGGGCCTTCCCGGCCTCCTTGGCATGATTGTGGTCGGGGCCCTTCTCGGACCCTCGGTTCTGAACCTCCTGGACCCGTCGATTTTGCTCGTCGGCTCTGATTTGCGCCTGATGGCGCTCATTGTCATCCTGCTCAGGTCAGGCTTCAAGCTTTCCAAGAAGAGCCTGAACCTTGTGGGCAAGAATGCACTTTTGCTGGGGTTTCTCCCTGCGACCTTCGAGGCTTCAGTCATCTTTGCCCTTGGGCCGATGTTCCTGCCTATATCCCGAATGGAAGCGGCCATTATGGGGTGTGTATTGGCCGCAGTATCACCTGCAGTCGTTGTTCCCTACATGATCAAGTTCATCGAAGAGGGGAGGGGTACAAAGAAAAGTATCCCCACCATGGTGTTGGCAGGCTCGAGCCTGGATGATGTTACCGTCATCGTTGCCTACAGTGTGCTCATCGGTATGTATAGCGGCGGGAAGGTAAACATTGCTTGGAAATTGGCAGGGATTCCCCTCTCCATTCTCAGCGGGATCCTCGTAGGCATAGTCTTTGGCCTTATTCTGGTCGGGCTGTTCGAGCGCTTCGATCCCCGGGCCACCAAAAGGACGCTTGTAGTCCTCTCCTTGGCAATACTTCTGGTAGATTTTGGCAATTTTCTGGGGACGTTCGGCATACCGTATGCTCCCTTGATCTCGGTGATGACCATCGGCTTTGTCATTCTGGAGAAACGGGAGAGGATGGCCCATGAGATATCCTCAAAATTGGCAAAGATCTGGGTGTTTGCACAGATCCTCCTCTTTTCCCTGGTAGGGTCCCAGGTAAACTTCAGGGCTGCCTTGGATGCCGGCCTGAAAGGGGTTGCCCTGATCTTCATCGCCCTCATAGGCCGATCGGTTGGCACCTACCTCTGTACCTTTGGTGCAGGGCTGACCCAAAAGGAGCGGCTCTTTGTCGTGCTCTCCTACATTCCCAAGGCAACGGTACAGGCTGCCATCGGGGCAGCCCCTCTTGCTGTGATGGCAGCCCACGGGATGGATACACGCCCTGGGGAGATCATCCTTGCCATGGCTGTCATGAGCATCGTCCTGACTGCACCTTTGGGAGCTTGGGTCATCAGTTGGGCAGGTAAGGCCTTGCTGGTCCAGGAAAAGAGTAGTTAGGCTGTTCATGGGTGAGCTGCAATCCAAAAGCTTGTGGGTGTGGGTACAAGTCAGAAAGATTGCAGCCCGGAAGAAGGGTAATTTGCAGGATCGATACCTAGCCTGATTGGGAGATATGGTGCTTCGGTTATCCGACCCTGTACCTATTGTGTAGTACACATATTGCCATCTGTCAAGATTTCGGCTTGCCCATAAGAAAAAAAAAGGAGCTATCGTATAGACGACAGCTCCAAAACAGTACATCTCCTAGGGGAATTGAACCCCTGTTGACGGGATGAAAACCCGTTGTCCTAACCACTAGACGAAGGAGACATAGATCGCATGTTACGTGTAACAGGCACTTTGAGCCGCACAGGATTCGGACCTGTGACCCACGCCTTAAAAGGGCGTTGCTCTACCAACTGAGCTAGCGGCCCCTGCAACGTATTGGACTATAGCAGGAAGCAAGAACTGGTGTCAACTACTTGCAGGAAATATTTCATTCGCATTTTTTGTCACCTCCAATGCCTGTCAATTCCATATGTCTTATATGATAATGCTTCCGACATATCCTCTTTGTCAACTACCTCCCTATTGCTAAAATGAGCGATTATCGTTGCTATCTTGCATACCGATATGCTGCAGCGCATGCTTAAGCTCTTACCCTGCTTGCAGGTGTCCAGTAGGGGTAGAAGCTTGAGATATTTCTGTTGGTCGGTTTGTCGCTGTTTCAACCACACTTTCCTTATGTTTGCACAGATGTCCTGCTCTTCCTGGACTAGAGGAAGTGTCATGAGGTTTTCCGGCAGGATTGGCAGGCATATGTCAAATCGGTCCAACAGGGCAGACCCTATCCTGGACCAATGCCTCTGTCTCTGTTTTTCGCTACAGGTGCACAGCGCCTCTTCCCTGCCCATGTTTCCACAAGGGCATCCATTCATTGCAGAGGCAAGGATGAAGCGCCCAGGATACGATCCACAATTCCGCTTTTCAAGGAAGAACGTGATCGCCTTGAGCGTACTCTCCTTTTGTCTGTTCAGTTCGTCGACCAACAGGATACCTCCATGGGCAAGATTGAGCAGGGAGGGCTCTGAGCCGAACAGCTGCTTCTCTGCCATGGTTGGCAGGACCTCAATTACCGGGCGAGAGGTGGGAAGCGTGCCTCTGATTCTCGCTATCTCTTCCTTTTCCTCCTCGGTAAGGGGAGGCATGAGGCTCGCCAAGGTGTGAAGCAGTAGCGTCTTTCCCCCTCCAGGGGGGCCATAGAGAAGGATATTGAGGCCCCCTGCCGCAACTATTTGCAACGCTCTTTTTGCCTTTTCCAAACCCAGGATCTCTGCAAAAGGGTGGCTGGGAGGGGAAGGCGGGGTCTGTGCCGATGCTGGAACATCCTGTTCACCGCCATGGTTGAGCAGGAACCTCCTGCATTGGCGAAGAGCCTGCTCAAGATCTGCACAGTGACGGATCACTAGGGCCCTGTAGGTATACGGGCGGGCAGCAGTCGGAGCAATGAGAAGCCTGCAGTGGTGGGTGTAAGCCAATTCAGGTATGGCAAGCAACGTTGGCATGGGTGCTATGGTCCCGTCAAGGTTGAGCTTTCCTGCGATCATGATGTCTGGGCATCCAGAGGGAAGGAGCCTGTCCCTGGAGAGCCGTAGGGCAAGGATGATTGCCAGCTCAAGGGATTCCAGGTTTGATTTGGGGGGGACCTGGACGATTCCTGTGGGCTCTGGCACCCCCAAGGCGGTAGAGATCGATGCTGCCTTCTGTCTGAACTCCCTCTGTTGTGTCTGGGACAATCCCAGGAGGGTCAGGCCCCTAGCCGATGTAGTCACCTGGATTCTTATGGCCAGGCCCTCATAGCCATGGCTTTGGTATGCATAGATGTTCATACCAAGGAAGTGGCTATAGGTCCCCTATCGCTTCACCTCTACCAGGTGTCGGAAATTCTTCATCTGGATCCTGTGCGCGAAGAGAAGCAGGATGGAGGCTGCAACCCAGGCAACCGGGCTTGCCAGGCAGACGCCCGCATATCCCAAAAAACGGGGTAGGATGAGGGCTACGAGGACCCTGAACACCAGTTCCTGTATGCTGGAAAGCATGGGGATGAGGCCTGAGCCCAGGCCCTGGCTGGTGCTTCGGAGAACGAAGATGAAGCCCAATGGGATAAAGAAAGGGGCGATGATGTTCAGATAGAGCTGCACCTCCTTGATTACCGGACCTTGGCTCCCGTCAACGAACAGCCTGGCAAGATCCCCGCCAAGGAAGAATACGAGGGCAAATGCGATGGCACTGAAGAGGACGACCAAAAGCGAAGCACTCCTGATCCCCTGGCTTACCCGGTCGAGTTTTCCTGAACCGAGGTTTTGGGCAGCATAGGTGGTCATTGCTACCCCCAGCGTCGGCAGCGGAAGGGTCACCAGCTGTTCGATGCGCACGCCTACCGAAAAGGCTGCTACGGTATTGCTGCCCATCTTGTTGATGGTTGCCTGCACAAACATTACCCCGATCGCGCATACCGAGAATTGCAGTGCACTGGGCAGGCCTATCCGTAGCAGGTTTCCTATTATGTGCCAGTCGAGTGCCCAGTCCGATCTCTTCAGGTGGAGCGAAGGGTACCTTCTTACTATATAGATGAGGCACAGCAGTGCCGAAAGGCTCTGGCTGACTACCGTAGCCAAGGCAACGCCCCGCACACCCAGGTCAAGGACAAGCACTGCCAACAGGTCCCCCGCTATGTTGAGGGCCGATGCGATCAAGAGGAAATAGAGGGGAGACCTGCTGTCCCCAAGGGCACGAAGGAACGATGCAAGCAGATTGTAGTAGATAGTTGCAACTATGCCTATGAAAAGGATGGTCAGATAGGAATTTGCATCTTCAATGATGTCATAGGGTGTATTGAGGAGTCTGAGCATGGGTTTGCACAACCAGACGGCAAGGCCCGATATGACGATCGAGATGGCTCCGGCGGTAAGTACACTCATCGCGACCGCCTTCTTCATGCTCGCTTCATCCTTGGCCCCGAACTTTTGGCTTATGATGACCGAAAAGCCGACCGTAAGGCCTACAACGAAACCAAGGACCAAAAAGGTTGCCCCTCCTGTAGAACCTACCGCCGCTAGGGATTGGACACCAAGAAATCTTCCCACAATGATGGTATCGACCATGCTGTAGAATTGTTGGAATAGGTTTCCCCCTAGGATGGGAAGCATAAAGAGAAGGATGAGTCTAGTGGGATTCCCTTTGCTCATATCATGTTCCATATAGAATCTCCTGAAGAGGAGAGTAGCGAACTGGCCCATCTTGGGCAAGAGGAGTTGCTCTTTTGGATATTTCTCCATATTTCTGGTGAAACCCTCTAGACACAAGTGTGCTATCCGGGTAGTATCCCATCTTGTTCGGCGAGCGGATCCGGTTTGAAAGTGAGAAGGAAAGGGCCAG
>NZ_JAVSNJ010000011.1:0-90153 GCF_032144095.1 Sphaerochaeta sp. PS | reverse complement strand
TCGTAAAGACTAAAATATTCCTTACCACAAGGGTCTAAAAACTGCTTACCGTAAGTGTTAAAAAGTTCTTACCGTGGGAAGGTAAAAACACCTTACCGTTTCCAACCTTTTGAAATCTGCTGATTTTTCCATTCAGGACATCCGTTCAAAAACTCTTGGTGTAGAGGATCTCACCGATGAGATGCCAAATGAGATGAGGGAGTTTCTTCTCGACAAGATTCAAAATGAAAAGGCAGAGATATATACAAAATCGGAAACCAGGCACAACAAGTATGATAAAGACAATCGGGTGGTTGGGCAGACTGTATTCTCTATGGATGATGACGAGTCCCATGGGACCCAGAAGTTCTTCTACCTCTCGGGCCCGATCCTTGACACCCTTGAGTCAGGAGGGACTCTCTTTGTGGATGAGTTTGATGCAAGGCTGCACCCAAACCTTGTAGTGAAGTTGTTCTCATTATTCAATAGCCCTATCCATAACAAACAAGGTGCACAGCTAGTTGTCTCAGCCCAAAATTCCATTTTTCTCCAGGCTGAACGCCTACGGAAAGATCAGGTATGGTTTGTGGAGAAGGATAGGTATGAGGCTTCTCATATATACTCTTTGGCAGATTTCAAGTCGGTGAAAGTCAGGAAAAGTGAAAATTTTGAATCAAATTATCTGAAGGGTAAGTATGGGGCAACCCCATACCTGAATGCTCTTGATTCCTTTGAGAATCTTGTCTGTGAAGAGGAACGCACATGGCCTCAAGAGAGATAGAAAGAGAGCGTAGGAGAAAGAGTACCTCCCTAAAGCGAAAAAGACCAGTTCTCAAGGGTTCCCCAACTATCCAACATCTGCCATAAAACAAGGATGGCGGTGGAAACCACCGCCAATCCTCCTAGAAATCTGCGAGCCTTGGAGCCCTTGGGAACGGGATGACATCCCGAATGTTACCCATGCCGGTAACATACTGTACAGCCCTTTCAAAGCCGAGGCCGAAGCCTGCGTGGGGCACGGAACCGAACCTTCTGAGGTCGAGGTACCACCAGTAGTCCTCCGGATTGAGCTTCATCTCGACCATGCGCTTGGTGAGGGTGTCGAGGTTTGATTCACGCTCCGATCCCCCGATGATCTCCCCAAGGCGAGGAACGAGGACATCCATGCCACGCACGGTCTTCCCATCGGCGTTGAGCTTCATGTAGAAGGCCTTGATGTCCTTGGGATAGTCGGTGACGATGACAGGGCTCTTGAATACCACTTCGGTAAGGAACTTCTCATGCTCGCTCTGCAGGTCGCTACCCCAGGCAACTGGGAAGGTGAAGTTCTTGGAGTGTTTCTCAAGTTCCTTGACAGCTTCAGTGTAGGGAAGGCGCACGAACGGGGTATCGACAATGCTGCGAAGCGTGTCTTCCATTCCCTTTTCGACAAAGTTGGAGAAGAAGGCCATATCTTCGGAACAGTTTTCAAGGACAGCCTTGAAAAGGTATTTGAGGAAGGATTCCGCCACCTCCATATTCCCTTCGATATCGCAGAAGGCCATCTCTGGTTCCACCATCCAGAATTCGGAAAGGTGGCGCTTGGTGTTGGAGTTCTCTGCGCGGAAGGTAGGCCCGAAGGTGTAGATGTTCTTCATTGCCATCGCATAGGTCTCACCTTCAAGCTGGCCACTTACCGTTAGAAAGGATTTCTTGCCAAAAAAGTCCTGGCCGTAGTCGACAGCCCCCTCCTTGGTGCGGGGAGGGTTGGTCGGGTCAAGGGTGGTGACCAGGAATTGCTGGCCTGCACCCTCTGCATCGCTGGAGCTGATGATCGGGGTGTTCACATAGACAAACCCGTTTTCCTGAAAGTATTGGTGCACGGCATAGGCGAGGGTGTTCCTCACCCGGGTAACGGCACCGAACATGTTTGTACGCGGTCTGAGGTGGGCGATTTCCCTCAGGTACTCAATGGTGTGGCGCTTTTTCTGCAGGGGGTAGGTGTCAACAGGACACTCGCCGACAAGGGTAACGTCCAGGCTGGACATCTCCACATCCTGGGAGCCTCCGGCGCTTGCTACAATGGGGCCTTTGCAGATGACCGATGATCCTGTGGTTATGGAGGAGAGTAGGCCATCATTGGCAAACTGCTCTTTGTCGATGACGACTTGCAGCCCTTTGAGGCAGGAACCGTCGTTCACCTCGAGGAAGCATACGGTTTTGCTGTCACGTTTTGTACGCACCCAGCCTTCTGCAGTGACTATGTCTGCTTTTGGCTCTCTCTTGAGTAACGCGGATATCCGTTCTTTCATGGGAAATACTCCTTGGAAAAGTATCCATTCATTATGGTTTTTTGCGTTGCTCTAGTCAAGAATGGCCGTAAGGCTAAATTCTCGTCCAGGAGGGTAAGGAACCTTGTGTGGTAGGTGGGGAAACGCAGTTGTGCAGGTTACCCTACAGCAATGGATTAGCGGGTTTTTGTTTGGATTTGTGCCGGTCTTTGGGGAAAAGGTCCCAATCTCTATTATGACAGATTGACAAAATATGAAAAAGTGTTATAAATAAGGAAGGTACGTTACACGGAGGCAATTATGTATAAAACCATTCCGCAGATATTTTCCCAGGTCGTCAAGACCTATCCAGCCTACTCAGTTCAGATGAGCAAAGACAAGAGTGGCGTCTTCCAGAGCACTTCCTATTCCCAGCTCTACGCAGAGGTAAATGCCCTTGCTGCTTCTCTTGCAAAACTTGGCCTGAAACGGTCCGATCGTGTCGGTCTGGTCAGCGATAACCGTAGTGAATGGCTTCTCAGCGACCTTGCTATCCTTACTCTGGGAGCCTCTGATGTACCCCGAGGGCGTGATGCGATGCCTTATGAGATAAGCTTCATCCTCGGCATCACCGAGGCTGAGTTCTGCTTTGTGGAGAATGCCGTACAGCTGCGCAAGGTGCTCAATCTCAAGGAGAAGCTGCCCAAGCTGAAGTACCTCATTGTCATGGACAAGGAGTTTACCCAGGAGAGCCTCGACTCGACGAGTGTGGCAGAGAGTGTGACTGTTTTGCTGTTGCATCAGATCCTTGCAGAAGGCAAGCACCTTTTGGACAATCCTTCGGTTGCCAAGAATATTGAGGCCGAACGGGAAAAGGGAAAAGCAGACGAGACTGCAACCATCATCTTCACCAGCGGTACCACAGGTGAGCCCAAGGGTGTTGTGCTCTCCCATGCCAATTTTGCCTACCAGCTCGATGCCTTGCCCAAGATCATCACGGCCCTCGAGCCTGGACAGAAATGGCTCAGCGTCCTGCCGGTATGGCACTCCTTTGAGAGAATCCTGCAGTATGTGGTGGTGAGCCAGGCCTCAACCATTGCCTATTCCAAACCCCTTGGGGCGATCCTCCTTGCTGACCTTGCCCTGGTGAATCCTCACTGGATGGGCTCCGTCCCCAGAATCTGGGAGGCTGTCAAGAGTGGGGTTTTCAACAGCATGAAGGCCAAAAGCCCTGTTGCAAAGTCCCTCTTTACCTTCTTTGTCTTCATTGCCAAGCACTATGACCACAACAGGGACCTGTTGCGTGGGGAGGTGGCCCTCTTCAAGAAGCGAAGCCGTTTCCTTGATGTCCTACGCTCGTTCCTTCCTACCATCCTGCTCTATCCCCTCTACAAGCTGGGAGACCATCTGGTCTATGGGAAGATCAAGCAGAAGCTCGGCAAGAACTTCATTGCTGGAGTTAGCGGAGGCGGGGCACTGAGTGAAAGTGTCGACCTCTTCTTCTCCTCCATCGGGGTAAAGCTGCTGGATGGATATGGGCTTACCGAAACTGCTCCTGTTGTTGCTGTGCGAATCCTCGAGCATGGAATCAAGCGCACCATCAACACCATGCCCGGTACCGAGGTGAGGATAGTGGATGAGGCTGGCTCAACTGTCCCTCCTGGGGTCAAGGGTGTCATACAGGTTCGTGGCCCGCAGGTCATGAAGGGTTACTACAACCGTCCTGAACTGACCAAGCTCGTCCTCTCTTCCGACGGATGGCTCGATACAGGGGACCTCGGGGTCTGGACCCACCACGGTGAGTTCGCAATTGTCGGGCGGGCCAAGGATACGATTGTCCTCTCAGGTGGGGAGAACCTCGAACCGGTTCCCATTGAGGCCAAGATATGTGAAAGTGAATTCATTGAGAGCGCCGTGGTATTGGGGCAGGACAAGAAGTATCTTGGTGCCTTGGTAGTGCTGAACAAGAAACGGGTCGAGGAGTACCTCACCGAACACCAGATTCCCTATCTTGTCGACAAGATGGCTAGCATGAAGGAAGTCAGGGACCTGATCGAAGGCTCCATCCGCGACATAGTCAGCGTCAAGCACGGTTTCAAGAGCTTTGAGCATATCAGCAAGATTGCCATCATCTCAAAGTCATTTGAGGTAGGGGTGGAGCTCAGTGCCAAGCAGGAACTCAAGCGCTTTGAGATAAATAAGTTGTACAAACAGGAAATAGCGCAGCTATTTGCCAGCTGAGCCCCTCTAGTAAAGAGTTACTAGCAGATTATTTTATCCGACAGTCTGCGCAAGCTCTGTCAGAAATCTTGCATAATTCCCCCGTGTCAGATACACTTTACACTACAACTGACACAGGGGTTCACATGCTTCAGATCATTGGGACTAAGAAATGTAAAGAGACCGCCAAGGCCTTGCGTTCATGCAAGGAGAGAGCCCTCCCTTTCCAGTTCATTGACCTTTCCGAGCGTAAGCTCTCCGATGGTGAGTGGGAATCCCTTTTCCGCTCACTATCCGATGAGGATCTTTTGGATACCTCTTCTCCCTATTATGTCAAGCAAGGCTACCAATACCGCGAGTTCTCCATCCAAGAGGAGCTCAGGGAACACCCTGAACTTTTGAAGACCCCTATCTTGCGCATCAAGGGGAAAGCCCACGCTGGGTTCGACCTCGCTCTCCTTGTCCAATGGGGGGCGAGCTGATGGTCCGGTATGCTGTGCTGGGTAGCGGTTCCAGTGGGAATAGCTACGTGTTTTTCGATGGCACGACATCGGTCCTCGTCGACCAGGGCTTCAGCGTTGTTGAGCTGCAAAGGCGCTTGGCAAGTGTAGGCATCGACCTCTGTACCGTATCTGGGGTCTGCGTGACCCATCTCCATCCTGACCACGCCAAGGGAGTGGGGGTTCTTGCCAGAAAGCTGAGGATCCCTGTCTATCTCCATACAAAGATGGTTGAGCAGGAATCTGTAGTCTTTGAAAAACTGGGGATTCCCCAGGAGTGCATCGCCCTTGTCCAGCCCGGAGTGGCATTTTCTGTAGGGCCCTTTACACTCGCCTGCTTTGAGACAACCCATGACAGCGGAGGTTCCGTTGGTTGGCATATCACCTATGATGGGACTACCTTGATGGTGCTCACCGATACCGGTAGCTACACCAGCGAGCAGTTGGGCCTGGCCAAGAAGAGCGATATCCTCTTCCTTGAGGCCAACTATGATGCAACCATGCTTCGGACCGGTCCATACCCCCTCTATCTGAAAAACCGGATATCCGGCCTGTACGGCCATCTTTCCAATGACCAGGCCATGCAGTTCATACAAGAAAGTGAATTTTGCGGAGAGCATGTATATTTTATCCATCTCTCAACTACAAATAACAACCCCACCCTGCTATCGGAGGTTGCCCTCTCCCAGGTGAAGATTCCCTTCACTGTCTGTGAGAAGGGCAAGTGTTACGGGTGGGATACGGAGAATCCATGAAAACGAAAAAAGGTAAGCAAGAGGTTTGGTCCTACAGGAGAATTCGTAAGCTCAAGCGCACCGATGGTCTGAAGATGAAGACCGTCTACGAGTATACGATGAATGCGTTGGTGGATTGTACCGCCTCGAGAAATGGCAAACGGATTGCCTTGCGTCTCTTCGGGGACGACGAGAGCATCATCACCTATGCCCAGATGAAGAGCATGAAGGACAGCATAGGCGTGACCCTGCTCGAGGCAGGCTTTGTCCATGGGGACAAGATTGCCATTCTTGGTGAAAGTTGTCCTACCTGGATTGTCGCCTACTTTGGAATAACCTCCATTGGGTGTGTTGCAGTGCCCATCCTGCCTGACTTCTCCGGCAAGGAGGCGTGTGCGATCCTCGAGCACAGCGGTGCAAAGGGTATCGTGGTAAATGCAAAGAACTTTGAGAAGGTGCTTCCCTTTGTAGGGAAAAACCCTTCGTTCTTGGTGAGGATGGAAGACCTGTTCCATATCCCCGATCCGATAAGTGGCAGCCTTGTTGACAAGGAACAGTTTGCCTCGGCCCCCGGTAGGGACATCACCAGAAGGAAACTGGACAAGAAAGCCCAGGCCCTAAGGGAAAAGAGCAGAGCCAAAGAGGATGACCTTGCCTCCCTTATCTATACCAGCGGTACCACGGGCAACAGCAAGGGTGTCATGCTTTCCCACAAGAACCTGGTCTGGAACGCTGATATCTCCACTGATGTCTATGTTGACCTTAAGCCCGGGGACCATGTCCTCTCGATTCTTCCCATCAGCCATGTCTATGAGTTTACCACGGGCCAAATCCTTGAACTGATGTGCGGAACTGAGATTTTCTATCTGGGAAAGGCCCCTGCAACCAGTATCCTCCTTCCTGCACTCAAGAAGGTTCGCCCAAGGTTGCTGATGAGTGTTCCCCTCCTGATGGAAAAGGTCTACCGCAGTTCCGTTCTGCCTGTCATGCGTGACAACGAAAAGCTCAAGCCTTGGCTGAAGTTCGGTCCAACCAAGAGGATCATATCCCGTATCATCGGCCGAAAGCTGAAGGTTACCTTCGGCGGAAGGCTGAAATTCTTCGGCATTGGCGGTGCTCCCTTGGACCGTGAGGTCGAGCAGTTCCTCGCCGATGCGAAGTTCCCCTATTCCATTGGCTACGGTCTTACCGAGACGGCACCCCTCATCGCTGGAGGACTGCCCAAAAAGCACCATGTCGGCATGATCGGAAAGCTGGTCGAACATGTGGATGTGCGCCTGGACAATAAGGATCCTGAGACTGGGGTGGGTGAAATCCTCGTCAAGGGACCAAACGTCATGCTAGGCTACTATGAAAACCCAAAACTCAACGAAGAGGTCTTTACCGAGGACGGGTATTTCCGGACTGGGGACCTGGGCTTCATCGACAAGAAGGGGAGGTTGGCCATCAAGGGCAGGACCAAGACCATGATCCTGGGTGCAGGAGGGGAGAATATCTACCCTGAGCTCATCGAGGCTGTCATCAACAACATCAGCTTTGTCGCTGAGTCCTTGGTTGTTCCCGAAGATGGTGGCCTGATAGCCCTCATCAAGATCGACATTGACTCCTTTGCCCAGAAGATGGCGCTCAATGTCAACGATGCCAAGGTTGAGGCCATGAAGTATGTTGCTAAGATTCGTGAGGATGTGAACAAGGAGCTCAGTGCCTTTAGCCGCATCAGTTCCGCTGAGTTGCATGAGGAGCCGTTCCAGAGAACCCCCACCCAGAAAATCAAGCGGTTCCTCTACTCCAGGATCTCCAGCGACAAAGAGAAGAAATAGGCTTGAGCCTCTCATCATAGGTATGCTATACCTCAAGCAAGGGGTTACTCATGGCTAATGTTGACATTCGAATCAAGAAAACGGAACCGCTTGCGACTCCGGCCGAACTTGCCAAAAAGTTTCCGGTTGACGAGAAGACTGCCCAGTTCATCAGTCAGTCAAGGCAGACGGTAAACGATATCATCCTGGGAAGGGACCATCGGTTGCTAGCAATCGTAGGTCCCTGTTCTCTGCATGACCGAAAGGCTGCCCTCGAATATGCGCTCAAGCTCAAGCAGCTGGCCAAAGATGTCAGTGGCGAGATGTACATCGTCATGCGAGCCTACTTTGAGAAGCCAAGGACCGTCCTTGGGTGGAAGGGTCTGATCCTCGACCCTTGGATGGACGGATCGTATGCCATCGAGGAAGGGATAAGCCAGGCTCGCTCCCTGCTCCTGGACATTGTCTCCCTGGGCGTCCCTGTAGGGTGTGAGGTGCTCGACCCGATCATCCCCCAGTATATTGACGAGCTGATGAGCTGGTCCTCCATCGGGGCCAGGACCACCGAAAGCCAGATCCACCGCAACCTTGCCAGTGGCTTGAGCGTTGCCGTAGGGTTCAAGAACAGCACCAGCGGGGACCTGCTCAATGCCATCAATGCCATCAAGTGTGCCTACAATCCCGCATCCTTCATCGGTATGGATGCCTTTGGGGCAAGTACCATCTTCAGGACGACGGGAAATGAGTGCTGTCATCTCATCCTCCGAGGAGGGGACCAGAGTCCCAACTACTATGAGGATGATGTAGAGTTAGCACGCAACCTGATGGTCAGCAATGAACTGAATCCCGCGATCATGATCGACTGCAGCCACTCCAACTCCCGCAAGCACTATGACCGCCAGAAACGGGTGCTTCGTTCGATCGTCGACCAGGTCAGCTGGGGCGATACCTCGATCAGGGGCTTCATGCTGGAAAGCAACCTCTTCTCTGGCGCACAGAAAATCCCAGATGACCTTTCCCAACTCAAATATGGAGTCTCGGTAACCGATGCCTGCATCGGTTGGGACGAGACGGAACGAATACTTGTGCATGCTTGTGAACTGATTCGCAAGGCTCGACTTGAGGAAGGGAACGCCCTTCCCTTATAGGAGGTCCCCATGGTTCCATCAGTATTGGTTATTTTGGCAGAAGGCTTTGAGGAAATAGAGGCCATCACCCCTATAGACCTGATAAGAAGAAGCGGTGCAAAGGTGACCGTTGCAGGTCTTGGTAGCCTCACTGTCCATGGCTCGCATGGCATCGGCGTGGTGTGCGACAAGCTCTTCTCCGATTGCCTCGACGAATATGATTGCGTGGTGTTGCCCGGAGGCAGTGAAGGGGCCAGGAACCTGGCCTCCTCGTTTGCTGTGCTAGAACTCTGTATCAGGACAAGCCAGAAGGGCACTGTTGCTGCGATCTGTGCAGCCCCTGCGCTCGTGTTGGGCAAGACAGGGCTTCTCGATGGCAAGCGTGTGACAGGGTTCCCCGGTACCGAGATTGAGGGGCTCTCTCTGCAGGACTCGAAGGTCATTACCGATGGATTTCTCATAACAGCACAGGCCGCCGGTAGTGCTGTAGATTTTTCCTTGGCTATCATAGCCAAGCTCTTTGATGCCAAGACGGCAGAGAAGATAGCCGCTCAAATACGATTTTAAGGAGATTGTATGGTGCCAACCATTGGGTTCGATAACGAGAAGTATTTACAGGAGCAGAGGCATTACATCCTCGAACGGGTCAAGCAGAGTGATGGGAAACTCTACCTTGAGTGTGGCGGGAAACTGTTGTTCGACTACCATGCCTCACGGGTTCTCCCAGGGTTCGACCCCAATGTGAAGATGCGCGTCTTCCAGTCCCTGAAGGATCAGATAGACGTCATCATCTGTATCCATGCAGGGGATATCGAACGGCGCAAGATGCGCAGTGACTTTGGCATCACGTACGATACCGACGTATTCAAGATGATCGATGATTTCTCGAAATGGGGGCTGACGGTGACCCGTGTGGTCATCACCCGCTTCGATGAGGAGCCTGGTGCCATCCAGTTCAAGAACCTTCTCGAGCAACGTGGCATCACTGTATACACCCACCATGCAACCCATGGCTATCCCAATAATGTAGATCTCATCGTCAGTGATGAGGGATATGGCTCAAACCCGTACATTGAGACCGATAGGCCCGTGGTCATCGTCACAGCTCCTGGTCCAGGATCTGGAAAGCTCGGTACCTGTCTCTCCCAGATGTACCATGACCATAAGGCAGGGCGAAAGAGCGGCTATGCCAAGTTCGAGACCTTCCCGATCTGGAACCTGCCCATCGACCATCCGGTCAACATAGCCTATGAAAGTGCGACGGCCGACATAGGGGACAAGAACCTCATCGACCATTTCCATGCCAGTGCCTACAACGAGATAACGGTCAACTACTCCCGAGATCTTGAGGCCTACCCTGTGCTCAAGCGCATATTACAGAAGATCACCGGTGAGGAGTGTGTCTACAAGAGCCCCACCGACATGGGAGTCAACCGTTGTGGTTTCGGTATCATCGACGATGCCGTTGTCCGCAGGGCTGGGCAGCAGGAGATCATCAGGCGCTACTATCGTGCAGCCTGTGAATATGTGCAGGGCATAGGGACCAAGGAGACGGTTGACCGCAGCCGCTCCATCATGGCGAGCGCCAAGCTCTCCATGGAGGACCGGGAAGTGGTCCCAGCAGCCCAAAGGGCCCTGGAAGTGGGAATAGAGCGCAACAAGGGGTTGAATGGAATCGTCTGTGCCGCTGCCATCCTCCTCCCCGATGATAGGATCATCACCGGATGCAACTCTCCATTCCTCCATGCCTCATCGGCCCTGATCCTCAATGCCGTAAAGGCCCTGGCTGGAATTGATCACGAAATAGACCTGATCTCGCCTGCAATCGTTCACTCTGTCACCGAAATGAAGCGTGACGTCCTGAAGGGCAGGGGGGTGAGCCTCAACCTGGATGAGGTGCTCATCTGCCTGGCTATGAGCTGTGCGATTAGCGAGGATGCCCGGAAGGCCGCCGATGTGCTTCCTCTCTTGAGAGGTTGTGAGGTGCATATGACCCATATTCCATCATCAGGGGACTCTTCGGGGTTGAGGAAGCTGTTGCTCAATGTTACCAGCGATCCCCGGTTCCCTACAGCAAACCTATACAATCCTGCCTAGGCTGGAAAAAGCCTGACAACCTGGCCTTCCCGAAAAGGGAGGGCCTCTTTTGTCTAGCCCAGGAACTGCGCGATCAGGGGAAGAACCCCCAATACTGCAAGGATCCTGAAGGTATGCATCAGCACGATCTTTGGCGTCTCCAGGCCCAGTTCATCACTGATGAGCCCCATTTCGGCTATGCCACCTGGGGTGGCTGAGAAGAGGGCTGTCCCCCAGTTGAGTCGACAGACCTTGTGCAGCACAAAGGCTGTGAGAAATGCCATGACAAAGAGCTCAACCATAAGGATTAGGGCTGGCAAGAGCAGGATCTTCCCCTCCATGATGGTTTGGAAGGTTACCTTGCTACCAATGTAGCATCCGGCAAAAATCTGTACCCAGGGCTTGATGGGCTTGGGGTAGGCAGCCTTGTCAGTAACGATGTTCAGGAGGGCAATGGCGAATATGGAACCCAGGATTGCCCCAGCTGGGATCTGCAGCAGCAAGAACGCGCCACCACCGGCAAAAGCTGTAGCCAGGGAGAGCAGGTACCCCTTCAGGCTCGATGGCTTTGTGCTTTTGACTGCGCCCTTGGGCTGGATCTGCACATCGGTATGGGGAAGTATCTTACGAATCATGGGAGGGAAGATGATGATGACCGAGATGAGCCGAAAGAGCTGCAGAAGTGCCACATGCTCCATCGTTGCCCCAAAATCGGTTGCAACCAGGGCAAGGTCGGAGACGCCTCCTGGAGCACAGGCAAAGAAGGATGTCATGAAGGAGAGGCTTGTGCACATCTCCATCAGATAGGCGAAGGCCATATTGATCGCCAGCAGCATGATGACCAGGATGATGACTGGCTTGACCATGGTTTTCAGCATCTTGATGTCAGACTGGGTAAATCGCGTACCGATAACCATGCCGGATATGATCTGGATGACGAGTCTCAGCTCCTTGGGATAGGCTGGGGCCACCGAGTAGAGGGTATTGAAGAGCATCGCGGCAAGCAGGGAGCCGATCAGTGCCCCAGCTGGGATGCGTAGCCTCTTCAGCAGGAACCCTCCTGCGCCTCCGGCTATGTGTAGCAGGATAAGATAGAGCAGGGTCATCGTTGTTCACCGCCATTGGGGATTGCCATAATCGCTTGCACTGCTTTGGAGGATGATATGGTTGTATGCATGGTTTAGCTCTGCCTTGAGGTTGTTGGTGGGTGATTATACCATAATTGCCCAATGAATCCTATGGAAAATGCACACCTTACTCTCACATTCTGTATACAATGGTCCCTTTTTCCCGATGTATGGGATACTCCTCCCACAGGTCGTTTGCATTTCAATATTTGTTTCATAGCTGAGAGAGTGGACTTGTCTTGACGAGCCGACTAAGTGCTGGTACCTTCTAGATATGAAATTATCTACAAAAGGTCGTTATTCTCTGGAGACAATGGTGTACCTTGCAACCTGCAGGGGGAATTGCAGCATCAGGGCCATCAGTGATGCTACAGGCATCAGCAGTGGATACCTTGAGCAACTCATGATCCCTCTGAAGAAGTTTGGCCTGGTTGAGTCTGAACGTGGAGTGCAAGGCGGATATCGCATCGCCAGAAAGGATATTACTTGTTCCGAGGTGCTCTCCGCAAGTGAGGGTGAGTTTACGCCCACCCCTTGTCAGGATTGTAAACAGAGTGATGCATGCAAGGCACATCAGATCTGGTCAATGCTTCAGGATTCTGTAGTTGATTACACCCAACAGGTACTGATCTCAACCTTGGCTGCCCATTTGGTTGAGGCTGAAGCCGGAGGTGGAATTTGAAAGTCTCAACACGTGGGCGATATGGGCTTAGGTTGCTTGTCGACCTTGCCGAGCATGGGAGTGACCAGCCTGTAGCACTCTCTCAGGTGGCCGGAAGGCAGGACTTGAGCGAAAAATACCTTCAGCAGGTTGCTTTGCTGCTTACACGGGGTGGCTATCTGGTTTCTGTAAAAGGTGCCGGTGGTGGATATCTGCTGAGCAAGACCCCTGAGCAGATCCTTATCTATGATGTGTTTGACCTGCTGGAAGGCAACATCTCGTTTGTGGAGATGCCGCAAAAAGAGGAAACCGCCATCCAGCGCTGCCTTCGTATCCATTTTTTTGAGAAACTAGATGAGAAGGTAAAGGAAACCTTTGATGGGGTAACCTTGGCGGATGTAACAAAGGCCGAGTGGTTTACCTATATTATTTAGGTTGTAAGGGTTGACTTACGAAGCCAGAGTTATTACCTTATAAATCTATAGAACTACTATGAATTAGATTGGCTTATACAAGGAAAGATACCATGAGTGCACACATTTACAACAACATTACGGAAAAAATTGGAAATACTCCATTGGTGAGGATAAACCGACTCAATGAGGGCTATGCCACTATTCTTGCAAAGGTTGAGAGCTTCAACCCTCTGTCGAGCGTAAAGGACAGGATTGCACTCTCCATGATCGAAGGGGCTGAGGCGAGTGGCAAGCTCAAGAAGGGTTCTGTCATCATTGAGCCAACCAGTGGAAACACAGGGTTGGGCCTTGCCTTCATAGCCGCTGTCAAAGGATATCGGATCATCATTGTCATGCCCGAAACCATGAGCATTGAGAGGCGCAAGCTGCTTGTGGCTCTTGGAGCCGAACTGATCCTTACCGAAGGATCCTTGGGTATGAAAGGGGCTATTGCCAAGGCTGAAGAGCTGGCCAAAACTGTTCCCAACTCCTTCATCCCATCCCAGTTTGAAAATCCTGACAACCCCAAGGCCCATTATGAGCATACAGGTCCTGAAATATGGGAAGATAGTGGGCACAATGTCGATATCTTCATCTCTGGAGTTGGGACTGGCGGCACCCTCACCGGGGTAGGGCGCTATCTCAAGGAGAAAAACCCTCAGGTAAAGATTGTTGCAGTGGAGCCGGTCACCAGTCCTGTTCTCTCCCTTGGCCATGGTGGTCCCCACAAGATCCAGGGCTTGGGTGCAGGCTTTGTTCCCGCCACCCTTGACCGTACCCTCATCGACGAGATCTATACTGCCGAGGATGCAAAGTCCGGAGAAAGGGCACGCCAGGCTGCCCAAGTGGAAGGCCTGTTGATCGGTATCTCCAGCGGGGCCGCCCTTGATGCAGCACTGGCCTATTCTGCCAAGAAAGAGAATGAGGGAAAGACCATCGTTGTCATCTTCCCCGATACCGGGGAGCGCTATCTTTCCACCTGGCTCTTCTCTGAAACCTGATCAAATCATATCTGCGAGTTTGTCTGATAGACGGGAGGCTGAGGCCTCCCGTTTGTTGTAGAGGAACATCAGGATCGCCATGGAGGTGACTATGATGTACCCTACAACGGTTATCTTGTCGGGGAATTCCGAGAATATGAAGAAAGAGAACAATGAAGCAAACAAAACTTGGGTGTAATCAAATATCGATATCTCCCGAGCTGGGGCGAAGGAATATGCCTTGGTGATGCTGAACTGTCCGGCAGCAGCGCTGCACCCTGCCAGGAGCATCATGGCGATCTGGTAGGGTTCCATGCCCTGATGCTCGACCAGGACGAAGGGCAGAATCGCAATGGTAGAGAAAAGGGAGAAGAATGCTACAATTATTGGTGCTGGGACCTTCTGGTTCCCTAGCATCCTAATGCTGGTGTGCGAGGCTCCCGCTGCAACTCCGCCGAGGATACCGACCAGATAGGGGAAGATACCCTCATTGCTGAAGGAAGGTTTTACTATGAGGCTGGAGCCTATGAATGCACCAAGGATGAAGAGCATCTGCCTGGCCTTTATGTTTTCCTTCAGGACCATCCAACTGAAGATGATAACAAAGAACGGGGCAAGCTTGTTGAGGATGGTTGCATCACTGAGCAAGAGATGGTCAATCGCATAGAAGTTTGCGATGAGGCCAATGGTGCCTGCGATACTTCTGAAAAATAGGGCGGGGACATTCTGTTTGGTGAAAGTGAAATTGCTCTTACTCCGTGAAAGGATGAACAGCGAAATGATTAGGGCAATGGTATTGCGAAACAGTGCCTTCTGCATCGACGGAAGTGGTCCTGCCAATTTGACGAAGAGCGACAACAGTGCGAAGAAGAAGCTGCTTAAGATAATGTAGAGAACACCCAGTTGCTTGATTTGCATAGGATGCAGGCTATCACAGAAATGGACAAGGGTCACCTTGAATCCTTGCACAAGTAAAATAAAAGGGGCAGATGAGAGAGATATTTAAGTATTCTATCATCCAGATGGCCCGAACGGTAGCCTCCATGAGGCTGATGGGTAAGTACGACCATCAATAGAATGGGGTTACCATGTTGTCAGCAACTTTGACAAAAACCTCCATCGTACCCACAGCATGGGCTAAAGAAGATAGGGGAGTCGGGATGCATGGAATTCCTTTTGATACCCCGTCTGATGGTGGTGCTCTTGCTCTTCCGCATCCGTATGATGGTCAGGTTGTCTACAGTGTTTCTACTAAAGCATCTATCATAGGATGTATGATGACCATACTGCATAGGCCTCCCAGAAATGAGGTGCCCTGGTTCAGGGTGCTTACTAGCCTATACAGAGGTTTACAAGCAATCTTCCTAGTGTTTTTCTGGTGATTCAGCGATCAGGTAATCGATGATATTCATGTGGATGATACCATTTCGTGAGCGATTGACCGGGTCCATAGAAATAACCATCTTGGGATAGTTGTCATCGATGGCTTCCAGTGGGGAGAACTCCCTTTCTATCGTTGCCTGCTCTGCCAACAAGTAGGCTACTTGGATATAGAGCTTTTCTTTACCGCGAACTGCAATGAAGTCGATCTCCTTGTCATCGAGTTTCCCTACGAATATCTCATGACCTTGTTTCCTCAAATGAAGATAGACAATGTTTTCGAGTGCTTGCCCTATGTCAATTTCATTGTCGAAAAACAATGCCCGGAACCCCAGATCGTTGACAAAATATTTCTCGTTAGTTTTCAACACATTCTTCCCCTTGATGTCAAACCTAGGAACTCCATGGATCAGGAATGCTTCTTTAGCGGCATCAAGGTATTGATACAGGGTCTCCTTGGACAGGCTTCTACCCTCGCTCTTAAGATATCTGGTGATGGAAGCTGCTGAAAACAGCTGGCTGGTATTTTCAAAAATGTATTGCATGAATCTTTTCAGCAGGTCAACGTTCCTGATCGAATGGCGTTGGACGATATCACGCAGCAGTATTGATTGGTACATGTCCAGTAGATAGTTCTTGACTATCGAATCCTCTTCAAACTGCAATATGCCAGGCATTCCTCCACCTCGGATGAATGACAGAAACTTTTCTTCTCGTGTAGAGCCTGGTATGTATTGGTATATCTCCTTGAAGGATAGCGGAAGAATCTCAATCGAATAGAATCGCCCCGTGAGATAGGTCGCCAACTCCCCTGACAGGAGGTTGGAATTAGATCCGGTGATAAAGAGTTCTGCAGTCCCCTTGGCGTGTAAGGAGTTCACTACTTTTTCAAACCCCGTGACTTCCTGCACTTCGTCAAGAAATATGAAGTACTTTATGTCGTTCACCATCTGTTGGCTGATATACTTATCAAGCAACTGGTAATTGCGAATGGAATCAAATTCCATTAGTTCAAAATTTATGCTGATTATCTGTTCTTGTGGTACACCATCAGATAGTAGCTGCTCTTGGATCTGTTTGAGAATCACTGACTTCCCAACACGCCGCATCCCAGTCAAAACCTTGATAATGTGTTTCCCTGTGACTGACTGTATTTTCTCAAGATAGCTGTCTCTTCGAATGTACATGAATACCTCTTATTTGCAAGTATATGGTCATTAAGTCTTTTATACAAGACAAAAATAAATAATACCATATACAGTCTTTTATAAAAGTATAAAATTTGTCAGGAAAGTTTTACTATTTCTAGCGATGATCATTCCTAGGAAGCCTCCAACAAAGGCGTAGCCCCAGTACAAGGGTACCAAGGTGCTTGTAAGGACGTACAGCAAAGTATCAAAACCCTTCTGGAAGAACCCTGTGGTGGTTTCAAGGGTATCCACCGCAGGAGTATTCCCCTGATAGACAACACGATTGTTGATGGATACTCTGAGGAAACCGTTTTTCCATAGGCAGAGTCTCCCACAATCTTCCCATTGGAAAGAATGTCAGTGATGGTCCTGAGTGGCCTTCTTCGTTATCTCCTGGGACGAGTAAGACTATTGAAAACCATTCACACAAACTTATTGACAACCCCGCAAGCAAACACCAACAGTCTGCCTTAAACCCCAAATAAGACGTTCTGATGCCTGTTTTGGGGCCTTTTGGTGTCAAGAATGCATAATACCCTGTCCGCAATCTTCAATCCAAAGCTTGTGTTTGCTTCAGTACGTTTTGTAAACATACAAGTGAAGGACCCCTCACCGGCAAGCTCAACGGAACAATCAAGCCTCCCTTGTCCGTTTCTCTGCTATCAATAAGGGCTGTCTTCATCAGCTTCCCTGATGTAGGAAGGGATATTCCTTCCCCAGCGGTCTTTCTCCTCTCCCATCTGGAGGACGAATGGGCAGTCCAGAAACAGGGCAAAGACATTGTTGGCAAAGAGCTCCTCGCTGCATCGTACGGTGTACACTCCAACCTCTTTCTCTGTTTTTTCTTCGATAAGGAGTTCTTTTGCCCTGTCCAGAAGATATGCCTTCTCCTTTTCAAACTGAGTATCTATCAAGGTTGCTATGAGGGGGTCTGAGAGAAAGGCCAATGAGAGCTCCCTAAGGTCATCTTTCTTTGTGGATAGTGCCAGCAGTTGGGTGGTCCCTCTCTCCCAATCCATGGCGATCATTGCAGAGAACTCTTCAGCATTCGCATAGACCAAAGCCGTGTCGATGATCTTGCACTGCAAGGGAAAGGGACAGGTGTTGAAGGAGTACAGCAGTTCAGGGTTGGCTGTAAGATACAGGTCTGCAAAACAATAGGGTGCCAGACGCACCTCTTCTGGTTGGGGCAGCTCAAGTATCAGGGCCCCAATATACTGTAGTTCATCCAGGGAGATATGGTTCAGCACTGGGTCTGCTGAGTACAGCAGGTGGGAATACCGTGCAACAATCTCAGCAATTCTTGTTTTGTCAGAACCATCACCGGTCATACGCCTCATCCAGAGAGGGTAAGAAAAGTACGAATCATCCATGCTTACTCTGTATCCTCCTCCCTCTAGAATACCTCCCAGTTGGGAAAATAGCTATCAGAAAGAGTACTAAAACCATTTTTGTGTCAGATGTGACGAAATATTGTCACGCTCTTGCTCCCCATTGCTCATTGCAAAGAGGAGATGGGTTCTGCTACAGTGTTTCCATGAAGGATTCCCACATAGATTTGCTCGCAACGTTGTTTTGTGGCCAGTGCTTTGGGTGGAAGGAAGAGCAAGGTGTCTTCCAATCGGTCGTTAATGGCAGGTTGATAACATTCACCGAGGATACCTTTTTGGCAACCCTTGCAGGAAATGGCGATCTCATTCGGTATTTTGATATGGATGGGGAGTACGAAATGGCAAAGGCCCATCTGCGGAAACTTGACCCGACCATGGCCAAGGCTGTCGATCGCTTTGCAGGGCTCCATATCCTCAACCAGGACCCCTGGGAGGTGCTTGTCTGCTTTATCCTCAGCCAAAACAACAATATAGCACGCATACGCCAGATGTATTGTAGGCTTACAGAGGCCTATGGCAGCCCCGTTGGTGCTGGTTGGCATTCGTTTCCTACAGCAGCTCAGATGCAAGATGTCTCCGAGGAGGATCTGCGTAGGCTGGGTATGGGCTTCCGCGCCCCGTACTTGTTGGATGCCATAGCACAGAACAGCTTGCTTGAAGAGATACCCTCCCTGCCATTTGATGAGGCTCTTCACCACCTGATGACCATCAGGGGTGTTGGTCCGAAGGTAGGGCAGTGTATACTCCTGTATGGGTTCCATCGGATGGAAGCCTTCCCCATGGATACCTGGATGAAGAAGATCATGCTGCGCTGGTATCCTACCAAGGACAGCCAATATTTTGCTCCCTATGCAGGGCTGGCCCAGCAGTACCTGTTCCACTATGCCCGTACGGAGGCTCCTGTATGAATACTGAGATAGTCTATGTCGATCTGAGCCGCCCCCTAGTCGATGGGGACATTCCCTATACTGGAGATCCTTGCACAAGTGTGGCGCGTTGGGCTACCTTGGAAGAGGATGGCTATCGCCTCTCCCACCTGAGCTTTGGCACCCATAGTGCAACCCACATGGATGCCCCATACCACCTGTTTCCTTCAGGAAAGAGTCTGGACAGCACCCCCCTTAGGCGGTTCTTCTCCCAGGCATATGTGCTCGACTGCAGAAATGTCTTTTCCATAGGAGCAGATATCCTGTGGTTGATCCCCCCAGGGATTGGTTCTGTCCTCTTCTACACAGGGTGGCAGGACAAGTGGGGCAGGGAGGGGTATTTCCAGGGCCATCCAACATTGACAGGGGAGGCAACCACGCTCCTTTTGGAACGTGGCATCTCCCTTTTTGGATTTGATTGCTCATCCTGCGATGCCCACGGGAGTGGATCCTTGCCAATCCACCACCAGATCCTCTTGCAGGATGGCTTGATCTTGGAAAATTTGTGCAACCTCGATAAGGTTGTCGGACGGACCATCTCGCTGGTTGCCCTTCCCCTGTTGGTAGAAGCCAGTGATGGTTCTCCTACCCGCGTAGTTGCTTCCTACACCGCCTAAAATACGAAGAAGCTACTGAAGAAACGTTTGCTCTCCCCTGTTTTCAGGGCAAGGACCTCATCCATCTGTTCCAGTGCAAAGGCCCTGGCAGTATCGCCGAAGGAGTGCATGGGCTCAATGCAGAGGTATTGCCCATGCATGGGAGCTATCGTCCAGAGAACGAGTGTCTCAAAGTTTCCCCTGTCGACACGCACCCCATGTTTCCCGTTTGCAGAGCGCAGGGTAACACCCTTGGACTTCAGGCCATTGAGGATCATCGGTCCCTTGTCGGTCTGTTCCCTCGAAAGGTTCAGGGTTTTCTCGTTGTTCAGGAAGTGTTTGACAGTAGTGAATACACCATTCACCGGTCTTTTCATCTCTACTGTTTCCTCTTTGTCAAACTCTATGGAATATGCTTCCAGTGCAGTGCCCACACCATTGATGTCGAGGCTGAAGGCTGGGTGAAGCCCAAAGGTGAAGAAGAGGTCATCCTTCGCACGGATCTCAGCTTCGGCCTTGAACCCGTCATCGAGGAGGGTGTAGGTTATGCTGAGACAAAAGCCGAAAGGGTAGTATTTCAGGGTTTTCTCACTTTCCTGCAGCTCAAAGGTCGCCTGTGTGGAGGTTTGGGAGACGAGGGTGAATACAAGGTCACGGGCAAAGCCGTTGTTTGGCATATCATAGACAGTTCCGGATACGGACATCTTGCCCTCTTTCATTGGTCCTGTCATGGGAAAGAGAACCGGTGCCCGCCTTGGCCAAAAGTTCTTGTCGCCGTTCCATATATATTCGATCCCGCTCTCTTTTGCGTAGAGTGATTGTGGCTCTGCCCCAAGCAAGGCAACCTTCATAGTGAGCTTTTCATTCTGTAGGGTAATCATGCATCCTCCCGATGGTTTTCATCATGGCTATGATAGTATGCTTTCCCGTTTTTTGTTGCAACAATGCGTGAGATAAACGGCAAAAAAAAGCAACTGTTCACAATGGAGGCCTTTCTGCTTGTGCTTTTGCAGCTATGGTGTGGTATACTGGGCTCAGTGGAGGAACCTGCGTATGAATAATCAGACAGTATTTACGATTGGCAGGCAGTTCGGAAGTGGAGGAAGGCAGGTTGGCCGTCTGTTGGCCGATAAGCTGGGCATCCCTTTCTACGACAAGGAGCTTATTGCCATCAGTGCCCAGGATAGCGGGCTGAGCGAGGCACTGTTCACCAATGCCGATGAAAAGGCAACCAGCAGCATCTTTTACTCCTTGGTCATGGGTAACTACCCAATGGCCAGTGGTGCCCTAGGCGTCACGGAGATGCCCCTGAACGACCAACTGTTCCTTATCCAGAGCAAGACTATCAAGCGCTTGGCGGAGGAAGGGCCCTGTGTCATTGTCGGGCGGTGCGCTGACTACATCCTCAGGGATTCGGAACATGTGCTGAACGTGTTCGTGCATGCAAGCCTGGAGAGCCGTACCGAACGGGCCATAAAGGTCTATGAGATTGCAGAGAACAAGGCTGAGGATGCCTGCCTGAAGGCAGACAAGCAGAGGGCCAACTTCTACAACTACTATAGCGACCGCAAATGGGGTATGTGCAGGACCTATGATCTGAGCCTCGATTCAAGCAAGCTTGGTATCGAAGGGTGTGCAGAACTGATCATCAACTATGAGAAGCTCTGGAAAGTGCATCATGGGAAAAGTATCTGATGGTATTTGACATATTGGAGAACCTGGAGTGGTATCTGAGCCTCTACCCATCCTTGCAGAAGGTGATTTCCATCATGGACAGGAGCCTTCCCTACAAGGATGGGCCTGGGGTACATCAGTGTGACGGCATCACCTATGAGGTGCTCTCCTACCCAAGTGGAAGTGATTCCTCCATCAGGCAGGCAGAGCGTACTCAGTTGCATTGCATCCTCGAAGGTGAGGAACTTATCTCCCTTGAGGAGAATGAAGTGCCAAGCGTCGTGCTCATGGCAACAGAGGGACGGTTTGTGGTCCTCCGAAAGGGGGAGTTCTATAAGACCTCGATGCAGATGGCAAATGACAAGCTTGTGAAGAAGGTCATCTTCACCCTTGATCAGCCCTAGACTTGAACTGGTCACGTTTTCGCCATAGATGGGAGAGCATAAAACGCTCTCCCGCTTTTTCGTCCTGATCCTTGATCGCCTTCACAAGCTTTCGGTGTTCCTCTTGTGTTTTCCTGATTCCTGCCTTTGTAAGCTTCTGGGCAAACAGGAGGGCAGACTCGTTGAGGTTGAGCCGTTCATAGGTTTGGGTAAGCAGGGAGTTGTCTGCCAGCTGAACCAGCGAGAGGTGGAAGCGGTAGTGGAGCTTGCTGAAAGTCTGAGCATCGAATGGGTCCATTTCCCCGATAGCATCCATCCCTGAGAGGATGGTCTCAAGCTCTGAGGTGTCGCGATTTTCCAGACAGCATAGGCGTATTGCCAAAGCTTCCAGGTAGGCCCTGACCTCGGTCAGCTGCTGGTTGTCGCTCATGCTTGGGTCTTTGACATAGGAGCCGCTGTGGGCGATTATGGTGACGAACCCATCGTGTTCAAGCCGTTTCAGGGCCTCCCTTACAGGGGTTCTTGAACAGGAAAACTGTTGGGCAAGCGTGTTTTCTGATAGCTTCTCCCCATAGTGGAATCTTCCTTGAAGGATATGGTCTTTAAGAAACAAATATATCTTTTCAGTCAATGGATTTGGATTAAGTGTTGGAGTTTGCATTGCCCTTAGTATAGCGAAAGATTTTTGTAATGAAAAGCCTATATGGGAGATAACAGAAAAGGTCCCCGAAGGGACCTTTTCCTAGTGCTGGGCCGTTGTTATTTATCGATGCCAACCAGCTCAATGTCAAAGACAAGCAGTGAATTGGGGAGGATGGTCTCCGTTCCGTTCACACCATATCCCAACTCTGGGTGGATCCATGTGCGGATGACGCTTCCTGTGTTCATGGTCAGCAGGGCTTCGCTGAATCCAGGGATTACCTGGGTTACAGGAAAGTGTGCTGTTTCGCCACGATCGTAGGAGCTCTCGATGATGGTTCCGTCGATCATCTGCAGCTGGTAGTTAACCTCAACGGTATCACTAGCGGTAGGCTTGGGGCCATCAGAAGGGGTGAGCATCTGGTACTGCAGTCCACTGGGGGTCACTACGATACCTTCATTGGTCTTGTTGAACGCAAGGAATGCTTCAGCATCGCTGAGGTTTGTTACCGTTACCTCTTTCAGCCACTGTGCATACTTCTCCTCGACAACCTGTTGGTATTCGACAAAGGCAGCCTGCATTTCCTGTTCGCTCATCAACAGGGGGTTTCCGCTCGCAAAGTCCAAAGCACCCTGAGCATAGAGGTTACCATCAAGTTCGATGCCCTGGCTGCGCATGTTGTAGGCGAGCAGGTAGCCGTAGGTATAGCTGAATGCCAAAGTGAGGTCCTCAGGTTTGGGAAGGTCAGCGACCAATGCCAGGTCCTGGTATCCCTTGCCGAATGCCTGTGGAGCGAGCCCAGCCTGCCAGACGGTATTCTGGTACTCTTCAATGGTTGCATAGAGTTCATCCAAGGTGTAGTACCCTGTCTGTTCACCGCTCATGGATGCTGCATAGCCATCGAGAGCTCCCTTTACATAGTACCCCTCATCGAAGAACAGGCCTTGTGATGCAAAGGACTGCAGCAAAAGGTATCCATAGGTATAGCTGAATTTCTCTTGCAAGGTAGCAAGGGAGGTGGCGGCTTCGTCTGAGATGAAGATGTCCTTCACGCCCAAGGCTACCAGGGGATTGATATATCTAATGGCAGTTGCAACCGACCCGTCCAGGGTAACTTCAAGATAGTCCCCAGCACTCAGTGCCGAAACAGGGAAACTGCTTTCGGTAGTCCTATCGGTGGTGATGGTGAACTGTTGGTTGTCAGCAGAACGTACGGTAAAAGCGGGAGAGAACCCTTCATTTTCGATCGCAACGATTCTCACGGTTACAGCTTGAGGATCGCTCTCTTTGATTCCAGCGGCGAAGAGGGTTGGTACGATAAGGGCCATGGCAAGTAGTGCCACAGTGATCTTTGCAATTTTGCTCTTGTTCATGTTTATTCCTTTTATTGCAGTCATTGCTTGGTTGGCAATATCTTCTCTAATGTACGGGTTCTTTGGGTAATCGTCAACAACTGTTTTCTCTCCCTCAGTTTCGCATTGATACCAATGTTTTACAATGCATACGATTGTATCCATTTCTCATTTTTACCAACTTACCGGTATTGTTGCCAACTTACCCATCTCATGCTAGGGTATTCTCGAATAAGGAGACAGGACATGCCAGTGATCAGCAAAGCCCAACCGACAGAACGGGATATCAGGCTTCTCTATGAAACAGTTCGGATTGCACATAAAGCAAAACTTGAGGGAAACCACCCCTTTGGGGCCCTTCTGGCAGACAAGGATGGAACCATCCTGCTGGAGCAGGGAAATGCCTATGAAGAGGGAGGTCCTGCCATGCATGCGGAGACGGCCCTGATGTTCAAGGCCGGTAAGCTCTACAGCCCTGAATTCCTGAGTGAGTGTACCCTCTATACCTCTGCCGAACCCTGCGTGATGTGCTCCGGTGCTATGTACTGGACAAACGTACGGCGTCTGGTCTTTGGCATAACGGAAAAACAACTCCTTGCCTTGACCGGCAGCGATGACCAGAACCCTACCTTCAGCCTCCCTGCCGATGAGGTCCTCACCCACGGGCAGAAGGACATTGAGATCGTGGGGCCTGTCGAGGACCAGAAGCTCATCGCTGCAATAGTTGCCGACCACATCGGTTTTTGGAACCACTGATGCTGGCCTTGCCATATCTGCTAGAGAGTGAGCATATCTGCCACATTGGCCCAGAGGGCCTCTTCATAGGTGACCGTAGGGCCTTCCCCTTTGAAAAGCGGTTTGAGATGTGCACCAGCGTTGAGCAAGTTGCCTTGGCCTTGAGACACATGGTAACCCAAGGGGGAGGGCCGCTACAGGTTGCCTTCACCACCCTCCGCTTCATCGCCCAGGAGATGCTTCACGGTAGGGTTCCCTATACGGTTGACGAACTGAAAAGGCTGGTTGACCTGCTTGTTAGTGCAAGGCCTACCAACACCACCATGAGACGGACCTTGCTCTCCATCTTTGCGGAGATCTCCCCTCTGGTGGAGGAAAAGGTCCCTCGGGAGGAGTTTCTGGGCAAGGTCAACCAGGTGGTGGAGGGGGAAGAACACGCCTACGATGAGCTCTACCATCACATGGGTAGGCTTGGCAGCAGCCTCATCGAGGATGGGGATGTTGTGCTCACCACCTGCTTCGCCGAACATACCTTCCTGCTTAGCCTTGCATATGCACGGCAGGATGGCAAGGATGTCTCTGTCCTGGTCAACGAGACACGACCCTATCTTCAGGGTGCACGCCTGACCTATCCCAGCCTGAGGGAGATGGGTATCGAGGCCCATCTCATCACCGATGGCATGGGTGCCCACTACCTTGCCCAGGGGAAGGTACGCCGTTACATGACTGCCTCTGATTTGGTCTGTATGGACGGGACAGTGGTAAACAAGGTGGGAACCTTGGCCAATGCAATTGCCTGTTCCTACTACCATGTGCCCTACCATGCATTCAGCATCTCCCCTGACCCTACCAAACTGGGGCAAGAGGATATCGTGATGGAGGAGCGAGACGGTTCGGAAGTCCTCTTTTGTCTGGGGCGGGAAACCACCGTGGGAGGGAAGGCCCTCTATCCCTCCTTCGACATCGTCCCTCCCTCCCTGGTAACAGGGATTGTCACTCCGAAGGGAGTGCTCGCACCTTCAGATCTTGCAAGGAGTTTCTCATGAAGGCGATCATCGGTGGTACGGGTGTCGACCACATTTCAGGTTTTCAGGGTGAACGACGCCAGATAGATACACCCTATGGATCGGCTGAGGTGTTTGTGGGAACGGGCAAGGATGCCTGGTTGGCCTTTCTTCCCCGGCATGGCTCAGGTCACTCGGTTCCGCCCCATCTCATCAACTACCGGGCCAATATCTCCGCCCTGAAGGGGCTAGGGGTAGATGAGGTTATCACCATCTATGCCGTTGGATCGGTAAGCGAGGCACTCAGGCCTGAAGAGGTCGGGACAATTGCAGATTTTGCAGACCTCAGCGGGGGAGGAAGGGCCCATACCTTCTTTACCGGTGACGAGCAGGGCGTTGTGCATGTGGGGATGGACAGGGCTTTCGACCCGGAGCTCACCGATGCCCTGCATGCTCATGAGCCGAATCTCAAGGATGCAGGGGTCTATGTGTGCACCAATGGCCCGCGCCTGGAGACTCCCTCCGAGATACGCATGTTCAGGACCCTGGGCTTTGATGTGGTGGGCATGACAGCCGCCACCGAGGTGGCCCTTGCACGGGAGGCGGGTCTGAAGATAGCCTCCCTCGCGTACAGCATCAACTGGGCAGCAGGTGTTGGTCCCGATGAGGTGACCTTCATCACCGATGATACGATAGCAAGATTGAAGGATAGCATGACAAGGCTCTGCATGGACGTACTAGAAGAACGGCTGGTGGCCTTGCCGTGATGCCTTGGGGCATCTGAAAAGCTTGCCCTCCCCCAAACGAAGAAGGGCAAGAACTTTCGGACTGCTTGTTCTATGACGGTATGACCAACGGCCTTTTGCTCGATTGCAGGGGAAGGTCCTCAAGGGCATAGGGTGTCCTCTGGTAGACGCAGTAGTTCAGCCAATTGCTGAACAACAGGTTTGCATGGGACCTCCAACTGACGGAGGGCACCTTCCCTTCGTCGTCTCCCGGGTAGTAGTTGACCGGCTTTTCTGGCTCAAGCCCTGCCAGGAGATCACGCCTGTACTCGGAATCCAGGGTCAACGCATCATATTCACAGTGACCGGTGATGAACACCTGCCTATCATCCTTGCTTGCGGCAAGGTAGACCCCGGCCTCGGCAGAGACTGCCAGGATCTTCAGCTCCTCAACGGAACGGATCTCCTCTTCCTCAACGGTGGTATGACGGCTGTGGGGGGCAAGGAAGCAGTCGTCAAACCCCCGTACCAAGGTTTCCGTAGGGGTTGTGACACCATGGGTGAAAACTCCGGAAAGCTTCTTTGCAAGGGGACGTTTCTCGACCTTGTAGTAGTGGTAGAGGGCGGCCTGGGCTCCCCAACAGACAAACAGCGATGAGTAGACGTGCTCCTCTGCCCAGTCCAGGATGGTGGTGAGTTCCTCCCAGTACTGGACATCCTCAAAGGCAAGTTTCTCTACTGGGGACCCTGTGACGATAAGGGCATCGAACTTCTTGTCACAGACATCCTCGAAGGTCTGGTAGAAGGTCCTCAGGTAGGAAACCTCGGTGTTCTTCGGCTGATAGGTTGCGGTACGGAGAAAGGTTATCTCCACCTGGAGCGGGGTGTTTCCCAAGAGTCGTATCAGTTGCGTCTCGGTTACGGACTTTTGGGGCATGAGGTTGAGGATGGCTACCTGCAGGGGTCTGATATCCTGGGAGGCGGCTCTCTCCTTGTTCATGTAGAAGATGTTCTCTTGTTGCAGCGTGTTTTCCGCAGGAAGGCCGCTTTGTATGGTTACTGGCATCGTCTCTCTCCTTAGATCGCGTCGAAGGCCTGACGAAGATCGTCAAGGATATCGTCGATATGCTCAGTCCCTATCGAGAGACGAACCGTATTGGCACCGATCCCCTGTTCGACCAGCTCCTGGGCATTGAGCTGTGAGTGGGTGGTTGTCCTGGGGTGTATGACCAGGGACTTCACATCAGCCACATTGGCCAACAGTGAGAACAGCTTGAGATGGTCGATGAACGCCTTTGCTTCCTTTTCCCCTCCTTTCACATCAAAGGTGAAGATGGATGCTCCTCCTTGGGGGAAATATTGCTGGTAGAGATCGTGGTAGGGGCTGTCAGGAAGGCTTGGATGCCTGACGATGCTTACCTTTGGATGGGTAGCCAGGAAGGGAACTACCTTGAGGGTGTTGTAGACATGTCTCTCCACCCGCAGTGACAGGGTCTCGAGGCCTTGCAGGAACAGGAAGGCATTCAGGGGGGCAAGGGTTGCCCCAAGGTCTCGCAACAGCACTGCCCTTGCCTTGGTGATCCAAGCCGCGGGTCCTACTGCTTTGGTAAAGCTGATGCCGTGGTAACTATCGTTGGGCTCGGTCAGGGAAGGGAATTTACCGCTTGCCTCCCAGTCAAAGGTGCCGCTATCGATGATGACACCACCCATTGCGGTACCGTGGCCACCGATGAACTTGCTGGCTGAGTGCAGGACTATGTCTGCTCCATATTCGAAAGGCCTCACGAGGAATGGGGTGGCGAAGGTGTTGTCTACCACCAGGGGGATCTTATGTGCATGGGCAATGTCTGCAATTTTTCGGATATCCAGCAGTGTTGCATTGGGATTGCCGATGGTCTCCAGGAAGAGGGCCTTCGTATTTGGCCTGATGGCCCTCTCGAAGTTTTCGCTCTCCTCGCCATCGACGAAGGTGGTGGTTATTCCGTAGCGGGGGAGGGTCTGGGAGAGGAGGTTGTAGCTTCCTCCATAGATGGTCTTGGCACTTACGATGTGGTCCCCTGCCTCAGCAAGGTTCAGGAAGGTGTAGGTAACTGCCGCGGCCCCAGAGGCAACTGCAAGGGCAGCTACCCCACCTTCGAGTGCTGCAATCCGCTTTTCGAATACATCCTGGGTGTCGTTGGTCAACCTGGCGTAGATGTTTCCTGGGTTGGAGAGGTTGAAACGGGCCTCTGCGTGGTCGCAGTTGTCAAAGACGTAGGCTGTTGTCTGATAGATCGGTACGGCACGGGATCCTGTGTAGGGGTCTGCTTGTTCCTGTCCGCTATGTACTTGTAGTGTCTCAAAATGTGCTTTTTTCATGGTATACTCCTAAGATTTTGTATGTGATGATGCATCTGTCAGTAAGGGTACAGATGAGGTCACATTCGATCTTTTATGGAGTTACAACGAAATCGTGGTGTTCGTTCCATGGGATATATCCTTGTTCGGTTTATGGGCATTGTATGGAGGATTGAGAAGGGAAGGCTTGCCACCCTATCTGTCTGCTCAGAGGTGAGTCTTATGCCAGGCGGCACATCATACTGTCTTGAGAATCTGCATTGGACCTCATTGTGCCACCTCCTACTACGGGAATATCCTACCAAAAGGCTGGATTAAGGTTCAACATATCGGATGCTCCCCTATTGGTCAAGTAGAAGAGCAGAAATTTCTGGAACCATGTGGGTTTCCTTGGGGGGAAACCCACACTAAGGCCTCTGGTTGCTAGTCTTCGATACTCTGGTATTTGTCGAATTCCGCGATCATCTTGGCATCGGGGTTTTTCTCCAACAGGCTGAATATGACCATGAGGATGGAGGCGATGATAAAGCCAGGAAGCAGTTCATAGACATCGAAGAGTCCGCCCGAGAGCTGTTTCCAGATAATGACGGTAAGACCACCACCGACCATGGCTGCCACGGCACCGTTTCGGGTAGCCCGTCTCCAGAAGAGGCTGGCGAGGATGACAGGGCCGAATGTCGCACCGAATCCCGCCCAGGCGTAGCTAACGATATCGAAGATGGAGCTGGTAGGGTCCATGGCGAGGAAGATGGCGATGACGGTGATCACCAGGACGGTAATCCTGCTGACAGCCAGCGTCTCCTTGTCCGATGCATTCTTTCTGAGGATTGCCTTGTAGACGTCCTTGCTGAAGGCTGAGGAGGCGACAAGCAGTTGGCTGTCGGATGTGCTCATGCTTGCAGCCAGGATTGCGCAGAGGAAGATTCCAGCTATGAAGGTCGGGAATATCTTCTGCATGCTGGCGATGAACACCGATTCTGCAGCGCCTTGACTTTCATATACCAAGGGAAGGAGGAATGCCTTTCCGACAACTCCGACGGTAAGGGCGGCTGCCATGGCTACGGTTACCCATACCATTGCTATCCTTCGGGAGGTCTTTACTTCCTTGTTGCTTCTGATGGACATGAAGCGAACCAGGATATGGGGCATGCCAAAGTAGCCCAAACCCCAGGATAGGGCGGATAGTATGTCGATGAACCCATACTCAGATCCTGGCTCGGCCACAAAGGGATTGACGAACTGTGCACCGAAAACTGAGAGCTTTTCGATGGTTACCAGGGGGCCTCCAAGTAAGCCTACCCCGATGATTGCTGTCATGAACAGGGCAATGAACATGAGTGAGCCTTGGAAGAAGTCGGTTGCCACAACGGCAAGGTAGCCTCCCAGGAGGGTGTAGCCCAGGATGACGACAACACCCAACAGCAGTGCGATATAGTAGTTCAGGCCGAATACCGCATTGAACAGCTTCGCGCTGGCCAGGAACCCGCTTGCTGTATAGACGACAAAGAAGACCAGGATAATGATTGAGCTCAGGGTCTGCAGAACTTTTGTCTTGTCGTGGAACCTGTTGGCAAGGAACTCAGGGATGGTGATGGAGTCCTTTGCATGGATGGTGTACTTCCTCATCCGTTTTGCGACAAAGAGCCAGTTGAGGTAGGTACCTATCAGAAGTCCCATTGCTGTCCAGAATGCTTCCTGCAAACCGGTGAAATAGGCAACCCCTGGAAGGCCCATCAAGAGCCATCCCGACATGTCGGAGGCCTCTGCACTGAGGGCGGTAAACCATGGCCCTACTGATCGGCTACCAAGGAAGAAGTCGCTGGTGTTGTTCGTTTTCTTGTAGTTGAAAAATCCGATACTCAACATGAGCCCTAGGTATAGCGCAAAGGCTAGGGATGTAATTACTTGATAACTGTTCATAGCCGCTCTCTTTTTATGAGGATTTGTTCTAGAGTACCTAGAACAAAAAGGCTTTGCAAGTGAAAGTTATGCGTATTGAACAAAAATTGCATAAATATGCAGTAAATTTACGGTTTGTATCGTATTGTCTGCCATAGGGTGTTGTATTTTTCCAGGTCTTCACCAAGGTCATTGAGGTTGTCAGAGTTCTTCATGTCCTCTGATGTGAAAAAATAGGTATCGTTCTTCATATATTTTGCAGAGCCGGTATTGGTCGTAGGGGGGAAGCCAAACTCATCCAGGAAATGTGCGTGGACCTTAGGGTCATGCATGAAGTTGATGAACTGGTGGGCAGCATCGCTGTTTTTTGCCCCCTTGGGGATGACCATGTTGTCGATGTACATCATTCCTCCCTCCGGGGGGATGAAGAAGTCTATGTTCTCCCATTTCCTCTTCGGAATCTCGGCGAAGATGTTTTCGGGGTAGCTGTGGGCTACCCAGAACTCCCCTTGGCTAAATGCCTTGCCAAAGGATTCCGAGTCAAACTTCACCAGGTTGGGCTTCCATTGGTTGACGATCAGGGCGGTGGCCTCTTGCAGCTCCCTCTCGTCGGTGGTGTTTGCACTGTAGCCGAGGCTCTTCAACCCTGCAGCCATCACCTCGCGCATGTCGTCAAGCATGGACATCCTGCCCGCCATCCGGGTATCAGCAAAGATCGACCAGTCGCGTGCATACCCTTCGGGTGCTCTCTCCTTGTTTACGGCGATGCCACTGGAGCCCATGAAATAGGGGACCGAGTACTCCATCTTTGGGTCATAGGGAGCCTTCTCCCTGATGATGGGGTTCACATAGGTGAGGTTGGGAAGCTTCTCATGGTCGAGTTGCTCAAGCAGGCCAAGCTTTATCATGATGGAGGTGTAGTCAGAGGAGGGGAAGATGATGTCATAGCCCTTGTTGCCACCGGCCATGACTTTTGCAAACATCTCCTCGTTGGAGGCAAAGTTGTCGATGACGACATCGATGCCGGTCTCCCTCTCAAACTGCTTTACGAGGGATTCTGGGGTGTAGTAGGTCCAGTTGTAGAGGTAGAGTTTGCTGTTCTGTTCATTGCCTTTCTGGCATCCAAAAAAAAGCATCCCTGTCACTATGACAAGAAGAATGGAGAAGGGTTTCGAAAGTGTGTGCAAAGCGCACCTCCTGTACTGGTTGTTGCCTCCAAACCTTAGCTGCTTGCAGCCACAGTCTTAAGAAATTTTCTGAAAGTAAATGCGATGACCATGGTCCCCAATATCATGACGAACGTCAGTGCGTTGATGACAGGGGAGACCCCATAGCGGATCATGGAATATACGTACAAGGGAAGAGTTCCTGACCCAGGGCCCGAAACAAAGAAGGTGATGACAAAGTCCTCGAGTGACATGGTGATGCACATCAGAAAACCGGACAGGACCCCTGGGATGATCGTAGGGATGATGACCTTCGTGAGTGTCTGGCTTTCGTTGGCTCCCAGGTCCCTTGCCGCCTCGACCGTCGAATAGTCAAACTCATCAAGGCGGGCCGACACCATCATGAAGACAAACGGAAGGTTGAAGGTGGTATGGGCAGCAAAGATGGTGAACATGCCAAGACGTACTTTCACGGCTGAGAAGAAAATCAACATCGAGATACCGATGATTACCTCAGGCAGTACCATCGGCAGATAGCTGATGGTGGTGATGTAGCTTCTGCCCTTGAACCGGTACCATTTGATGCCGATGGCGGCGAGGGTTCCCAAAAAGGTTGCCGTGACGCTGCTGGTGAGGGCGATGATGAGGCTGTTCTTGAAGGCAGCCCAAAGCGAAGGGCTTTCGAAGATGAGTGTCTTGTACCAGATGAGGGAGGCATGGTTCCACTGCATTCCCTTCGAACTGTTGAATGAGAAGAAAACCACGACAAACAGCGGGATAAAGAGAAATATGATGGTGAGGTAGAGCATGGAGAAGGAAAAGGAGAGCTTGCTCTGCTTGTTGTATCGGTGTGCGTTCATTTCCCCCCCCTAGGCAAGTGGTGCTTGCGGACGTTCTGCTCAAGGGATTGCTGGGTGGTCTTCTTTGACTGCTGCTGTTCGCGCTTGCCGGTATAGAGCATCCAGAATACCCCCACAAGGGAGATGAAGGTCAGGACCATGGAGAATGCGGAGGCCAAGGGCCAGTTGCGGGTCTTCGATACCTGGTCGACGATGATGTTTCCTATCATGGTCGAATCCTTGCCACCGACGAGAAGCGGTACGGTGTATGCGCCGAAGATCGGGATGAAGGTAAAGATGAAGGCTGTGCTCAAGCCACTTTTGATGTTGGGGAACATGACCTTGACGATGGACTCGAGTTTTGTGGCCCCAAGGTCCCGTGCAGCGTCCAACAGGGCAAAATCAAACTTGTCGATGGTGGTGAACAGGGGAAGGATCGCAAAGGGAAGGTACATGTAGATGAGCACGAGCACGACAGCACCGTTGTTGTAGATGAGCTGTACCCCTTCGGTGAGGATGCCCAGCTTGATCAGGATCGTGTTGACAAACCCTTCTGTGGAGAGGATGGATATCCATGCATAGATGCGGATAAGGGAGTTGGTCCAGAAGGGGATGATGATGAGGAAGAGCAAAAAGGTCTGATATTTGCTTTTGGCCATGGCATAGCCACAGGGTATGGCGATGAGGATGCATCCCAAGGTAGATACGATGCTGATCCAAAGCGTCCTTACCACCACTTTTGCAAAACTTGGATTGAACATCTGGGCGTAGGCATCAAAGGTGAACTGCCATTCGACACCTCCATAGAGTCCTCGCTTGAGGAAACTATAGAGGACAATGATGCCTAGGGGTATGGTAAAGAAGAGGGTGAACCAGATTCCCATAGGGAAGGCATAGACAGTCCCCAGAAGTTGTTCACGCTCCCTAGGTTTCAACACCTTCTTCATCGGTTTGTTTCCTTTACCAAATATCCATCAGTTGCTGTCCAGCTTACATAGACGGTGTCCCTCCAGTCTATCTCAGGTCCTTCATCGAGGAATGTGGTATGCTGCTTGAACACCTTCACGATGGACTTCTCCTCATTGTCCAGCCGGATGTAGAACTTGGACTGGAAGCCAGAGTAGACAGGCTCGTCAACAACACCCTTGTAGAGGTTCAGCTCCTTGTGCATGGTCCGCGGAGGTGTTGAGGTGATCCTTACCTTTTCAGGGCGGACGGTGAAATCCACCTCAGAGCCTATTTCCAGGGGGTCGTAGTCGGTGACCGATACCACTCCTCCGAGGGAAGGCACATCAACCTTGAGCATGTACTCCCCCTCATGCGGCTCGCATGAGAGTACCGTGCAGGGAAATATGTTCGATTCGCCGATGAATTGGGCCACAAAGCGGGTTGCAGGAGCCTCATATATTTCATAGGGGGTACCGATCTGCAGGATCTTTCCCTTGTTCATGACTGCGATGCGGTCGGAGACGGAGAGCGCTTCGCTCTGGTCGTGGGTGACATAGATGAAGGTGATGCCGACCTTGTCGTGGATGACGTCAAGCTCGATCAGGAGGTTCTGCCTGAGTTTCGCATCGAGGGCGGAAAGCGGTTCGTCAAGCAAAAGGACACTTGGTTCGTTGATCAGGGCCCTTGCGATGGCGACACGTTGCTTTTGGCCACCACTGAGCATGGAGGGCTTCTTGTCGATATGCTCGTCAAGCTGGACGAGGTGGACGTACTCCCTGACCTTGCGGTCGAGTTCGTTTTTCTCGACACGCCTGAGCCTCAGAGGGAAGGCGACATTTTCATAGACGGTAAGATGGGGAAAGAGTGCATAGGTCTGGAAAACAGTGTTTGACTGTCGTTTGTCCGGTGGAAGTGGCAAGATGTTTTTTCCGTCGAACTCTACAGTCCCAGTATCGGGGTAGTCAAACCCAGCGATAATCCGTAGTAGTGTGGTCTTTCCACACCCTGAAGGTCCCAAGAGTGAGAAAAACTCACCTTTTTTGATCTGTACACTCACATCATCGAGTGCCTTGAAAGATCCATAGGCTCGTGAGACCTGTTCGACTGTAACTTCAACACCCTTCAATCTTTTCCATTCCCTCCGCTCGCTTCAGGCATAGATCTTCCGGAGTACAGATGTGCTCGGAGCCTTTACGATGTATTAGCGACTATCGAATATTTAGAGGCTCCTGTCAAGGGTTTTATATACCCTCCGAGAGTGATAGAATTATTTAAAACTTTACTAGAAAATAAATTATAAAATTTTTTCTCCACAAAACCAATACATAGCACAGAATGTAATTACCCGTATATTATAGCTAATGGTGATATTTGCGTCAGAGTAGGGGACCTTCCCTTGAAATGTCAAGAAATGATACTGTTATGTCATATTTTTCTTACTGGGCAATATCCTGAAACGCCAGCAGACTTAGGCTATGATTGAGATCAAATGGAGGTTCATCATGAAAAAAAGTGTTGTAGCACTGCTTGTTGTCCTGTTGGCAATGAGCTCTGTATTTGCCAGTGGAGCCAAAGAAAGCTCCAAAGAAGCTGACAACGTTACCCTACGGGTATCCTGGTGGGGTGGAGACTCCCGACACACTCCCACTCTCCAGGCAATGGATGCCTATAGCAAGAAAAACCCCAACGTAAAGCTTGAGGGTGAGTATGGTGGCTGGGATGGGTATTACCAGAAACTGGTAACCCAGGTGGCTGGAGGGACAGCTGCAGACATCATCCAGATCGACCAACCCTGGTTGAATGAGCTCTGCTCAAAAGGGGATGTCTTTGCAGAGATTTCCGCCACCGATTTTGATCTGACGCAGTTTGATGCTGATTTCCTGAAAAACTACTGCACCTACAACGGTAAGCTCATGGGTCTTCCCAGTGGAACCAACGTAAACACCTTTATCGTTGACACCAAGCTGCTCTCTGACAGCGGCATCGATCCCAATACCGTCTGGACATGGGAAAACATCATCTCTGAAGGAAAGAAAATCCATCAGAAGGACCCTTCCAAGTATTTCAGCTCAGCAACCCCAGACATCCTTCGCTTCTGGTTTGAGGTATACATTGCACAGCTCGCCGGAGAAGTGGTAGGCAACAACAAGCGCGTCGCCTTCACCGAAGAGCAGGGAACCATGGCTTTTACCTACTTCAAGCGTTGGTTTGATGAAGGCATTGTCGCTCCCTTCTCACAGACCTCCCTCTTCTACCAGAAATTCCAGGAAAATCCGGACTGGATCAAGGGAAACACCGCTTCAGCCTGGGACTGGGTCAGCTCCATGGGCAAGGATATCGGCACCAAGCAGAACATCGAAACCAGGCAGTTCCCTGTCATGGCTGGGGCTAAGAACAGTGGGGTGCTGATGCGACCTTCCCAGATTCTTGTGGTAAACAACAACTCCAAGAACAAGAAGGAAGCCATCAAGTTCCTGAACTACATGTTCTATGACAACGAGGGCATCATCACCTTGGGTACTTCCCGCGGTATCCCCTCCACGGTTATCGGACGCAAGAGCCTTGCTGAGAAGGGCTTGATCTCCAAGATGGAAGAGAAGGCTACCAATGAAGGGACCTTGCAGGCTGGTAACCCTCAAAGCGTCTGGCAGATGAATTCTGAGGTCATTCAGACCATGCAGGATGTCATTGATGAGTTCGGGTTTGGCAAGCTTACCCCTCAACAGGCATCGGCAAAAATGATCCAGAGCCTCAATGCTACGTTGGCTAGCCTGTAATTTTTAGAAAATGAAGACCATCCTCCCAACAAACAGTGGGGGGATGGTCCCTGTAGGGGGAACTGATGCAATTAGGTAAAAAAAAATATGCATATGCAGGATATCTCTATATCCTTCCTTGGATTCTTGGGTTTCTGATTCTCCAGCTCTATCCCCTCATCAGCTCGTTCTGGTACTCGTTTACCGACTTCCAACTGTTGGGAAGTGCAAAGTTCGTGGGCCTGAAAAACTACAAGACCATCTTCCTTGCCGACAAGAATTTTCTCCAGTCGCTGAAAGTCACCATGTACTACGTGCTCATCGCTGTCCCTTGCAAGATAGCGTTCGCTTTGGCGATCGCCGTCATCCTCAATCAGAAAATCCGTTCGATCAACCTGTTTCGAACCCTCTACTATATCCCCTCCATACTGGGAGGCAGTGTCGCCATCTCGGTGTTGTGGAAATACCTTTTCATGAATCAGGGGACAGTGAATAATCTGCTGGCTGTGGTTGGGATCCCCCCCCATGACTGGCTAGGCGACCCCGTTTTGGCATTGGGTACCATAAGCCTGGTCACCGTATGGCAGTTTGGCTCATCCATGCTCCTGTTTTTGGCAGGTCTCAAGCAGATTCCCGAATGCCTCTATGAGGCAGCAAGGATCGATGGGGCAGGAAAGGTGAGGATCTTCTGGAAGATCACCATCCCAGAACTCTCCCCCATCGTATTGTTCAACCTGGTCATGCAGATGATCAACGCCTTCCAGGACTTTACCCCGGCCTTTGTCATTACCCAGGGAGGGCCGCTGAAAAGCACCTACCTCTATGGCCTGATGCTCTACAACCAGGGTTTCAAGTTCTTCAAGATGGGATATGCATCCGCCCTCTCCTGGATCCTCTTCTTCATCATTCTCCTCTTTACCAGCCTTACCTTCAAATCATCCGAATCCTGGGTACACTATGGAGATACACTATGATCGGCAAGAAACATTCTGCATCCAAGATAGTATCCTACATCTTTCTCATCCTGCTTGCGTACATCATGGTCTATCCCCTGTTGTGGATGGTAGGTGCGGCCTTCAAGACCAATGAGGAGATATTCACCACCCTCAGCCTGTTTCCAAAAAAACCAGTATTTGGTGCGTTTTCAGCCGGATGGAAGGGCTCCGGTCAGTATGGGTTCAACACCTTCATGCTCAATACGTTTCTGCTGGTGGTTCCGACGGTCCTCTTTACCGTGGTCTCCAGTACCCTTATCGGCTATGGGTTCGCCCGCTTCGATTTTCCGCTAAAGAAGCTGTTTTTTGTCATCATGCTCTCCACCATGATGTTGCCTGCCACGGTCATCATCATTCCCCGCTATATTTTCTTCAAGAATCTGGGGTGGTTGGATACCTACCTTCCCTTTATTGTACCGGCTCTTTTGGGATGCTTCCCCTTCTTCAATTTCATGATGGTTCAGTTTTTCCGCTCCCTACCCCTAGAGCTGGATGAATCTGCAAAGCTTGACGGATGCAATAGCTTCACCATCCTCGTCAGAATCCTTCTTCCACTGTGCAAGGCAGCGATGTTCTCGGTTGTCGTCTTCCAGTTCGTCTGGACATGGAACGATTTCATGAATGCCCTGGTCTACATAAGCAGTGTCGCAAAGTACCCAGTCGCCTTGGGCCTGCGGATGACCATGGACATCTCCACAGAGTTTGCCTGGAACCAGATCATGGCGATGTCCCTGGTCTCCATCCTTCCCCCGATCATCCTGTTTTTTGCTGCACAAAAATACTTTGTGGAGGGCATCTCCACCACCGGCATGAAAAACTGATCACCCTTTGCGATTGGGCAACAGGATGGTGACACACACTCCTTGGATTCCGTCGCTGGAGATGGTAAGAGGTGAGGCGCCTTTTGCAAAGAGCATCAGCCGTTTCTTGATATTCATGAGGCCAAGGGATTTGTCCAGTTTCAGGGCATCGAAATCCTCCCTGTTGAGATAGGCGAGCTCCTGTTCGTTCAGGGCAAGACCGGTGTTGAAGATCTCGATACGAACCTTCTCCCCGTCCTTTCGGACAGTAAGGGTAATATGCAGGTCGGTGGTTCCCTTGAAGCCATGGATGAGGCAGTTTTCCAGGATTGGCTGGAGGAGCATGCAAGGTACTTGCACATCCAGCAGATCTGGGTCTATCTCCTGGGTGAAGGTTAGGGAATCCTTGAACCTGATCTTCTGGATCTCTATGTAGTTGTTGGTCTGCTCAAGTTCCTTTGCAAGGGGGACACCGACACTGTCCTCAACCTGGAGGGAGTATTTGAGCAGTTTGGAGAGAAGCTGGATCATCTGGCTTACCTCGTTGGTACCCTTCGCCTGTTTTACTGCCATCCAGTTGATGGTATCGAGGGTATTGAACAAGAAGTGTGGGTTTATCTGCATCTGCAGTGCCCTGTACTCCATTGCTTCCTTCTGCCACCTCAGGTAATCCTGTTCCAGGAAGGTGCGTATGACATGGTAGTTCATGTAGTCGAATATGTTCTTGTAGTGGGAAGGGCTTCCTTCGGAAAGGTCTGAGCTCCCCACCTGGTTTAGTTGCACCATGACATTGGAGAGGAAACGCCTCTCCTGGCGGTTGGTGCTGTGGGTGAGAAACAACCCAAGCAGGAGGGCCAGCAGGGAGAGCCCGATGGTGGACCTCGCCAGCGTGGTGGAGAGTTCATAGAGTTTGGGCTGATAGATGCCCAGGGTGTATTCCCACCCATATTTTGTTGAGACAGTCTGGAAATACTGCATCTTCTTTACAGGGTAGGGGCAGGGTTCGCTAGGGTTGGAGAACAACAGGGATCCTTGCTTGTTTTTTACCGTAAGGTATTTTCCCTCCTTGGCGGTGAACTGGCCAAAGGATTGGGCAAGTGCACTCTCCTTCAGGTCCAGTACGATGACACCCAAGAAATTTCCCGTTGGGTTGGTGATGGGCCGTGATATCCGTATGATCCCCTGTTCGGTTGGGGTCCCCCTGTTCACCACAAGCTGTTCAGAATAGCTGTTTCCGTTTTCTAGCTTCTCTCCATAGGATGAGAACCAGGATGAGGCCTTGACCCTGAAGATCTCCGTAAATCCCAGATTGCTGGAGAGGACCTTTCCCTCATCGTTTTCAAGGTAGACATAGATGCTGTCGATATAGGGCCTCGCGTTTGCTGGGGCGGAGAGAAATGAGCGTATCAGCTTGCTTTCACGGTAGGAGTCAAGATCGAGGGTTCCCTGCCTGAATATGTTTTGTAGCCTCACCATCATCTCAGGGTTGGTGCTGAACATGAGGCTGAGGGAATCCATCTCGTCCAGGATGACATCGTAGTATGCAGATGCTTGCTCCAGAGTTTGGTTGGCCTCCCTGATGCTGTTCTGCATAAGGAAGTTCCTGGTAATAATTGTTGCTGCTGAACCCAACAGGATTGCGACAAAAACCAAGGGTAGGCTGTGGCGGATGAATAGCCTCAAATTTCGGTTGGAGGTATTCCTCATGGCCTTCGTTCCTTTTTGTACTGTTGGGGCGAGGATCCGAAGTGGCCTTTGAAGGTCCTGCAAAAGTTCTGGGTGTCCTGATAGCCCAAGGCCTTTGCGATATCCTTGTTTGTATAGCCAAGCTTGCCTGTAAGCATCTGAAGTGCAATCTCCATCTTGAGCTTCATGAGGTATTCCTGGAAGTTTTGCCCTGTCTCCTCCTTGAACAAGCGGGAGAGGTAGGAGCTGTTGATGCCAAGTTCCCCTGCAATGGATTGCAGTGAGCTGGTCCTGGTCCGTTTGCGCATGATGGACAAGGTCTTGTTAATAAGGGGGGCGTAGTGGTCGTCTTCACTGTCGTTAGTGGCCGGGAGAGCCGAACTGTCGAGGGTCTTCCTGATCTTGAGGAAGGTTTTTTCTATATCGTCGAACGAAGAGGGCTTGACCAGGTAGTCCTGGACACCAAACTCTATGGCTTTCTTTGCATACTCGAAACTATCATAGGCACTCATGATGCAGAAGAGGGGAGGTTTCTCTGTTTTCTGCAGCTCCTGGATTATGTCCAGGCCAGATATGAATGGCATCCTGATATCGGTGAGCACCACATCGACCCTACAGCTTTTGCAGAAGGCCAGTGCGGCCCTCCCGTCACTGAAGGCCTTTGCTACAGTGAAGCCGATTTTCTCCCAAGGGAAATACTGTGAGAGCCCCTCGAGCAACTCTGTCTCATCATCGATAATAAGTAGCGTGTACATTGGTAGAGTATACCATTGGTTTTGCGAAAAAGGTCAAGAAATGATACTCAATGTCAAACTAAACAACCTGTACTTTACCCTTGGGAGAACCGAAAATTACCTATATTGGTGGAGGTGTTGGCATGAAAGAGACTCGCATTTGTATTATTGGTGGAGGAGGCCGGCTGTGGCCCATCCAATTCATGAAGGACCTCGCACTGAATCCCATGACCCATGGGGTCCTGGTGCTCTATGATATCGACAAGGAAGCTGCCAGGAACAATGTGCAGGTTGCCGAAAGGATATTTACTGCCAACAAGAGTGTAGGCCATTTTACGGTGGAGGCTGTCGAAGATATCGGAGACGCCCTCAGCGGTTGTGACATCGTCATCATTTCGATCGAGCCCGGCAAGACCGAGTGCAGGCGAGGTGACCTGCTCCTTCCCGAGGAGTATGGGATTTTGCAGACGGTAGGCGATACTACAGGCCCTGGTGGGATCCTGCGGGCAAGAAGGGCCCTTCCTTTGTTCTTCGATTTTGCCCATAAGATAGAGCAATATTGCCCTGATGCCTGGGTGATCAACTATACCAACCCGATGACGTTGTGCACTGCAGCCCTATACAAGGCCTTCCCCGGCATAAAGGCCCTGGGGTGTTGCCATGAGGTGTTCCACACCCAGAACTATCTTGCCGACAAGGTCGAGCAGTGGTTTGGTGTCCCCCGTCCTGATCGCAGGGCCATCCAGCTCGACCTTACCGGGGTCAACCATTTTACCTTCGTGACAAAGGCGATGTGGAATGGCATCGACCTGATGGACAGGCTTGTTGAGCTGAGCAGGAGCCCAGAAACCTTCAAGGATGAAACCGAGCTGGCGAAGCGGCGGATCAAGGATGAGAAATGGTTTGAGTGTGACCAGCTGGTCGCCCTGCAATTCTTGCGTGACTTTGGCTCCCTTGGGGCTGCAGGGGATCGCCATCTGGTGGAATTCGTACCCTGGTTCCTTACCTCGGAAGAACAGCTGTGGAAGTATGGCATCATGAGGACCCCCTATGAGTGGAGAGTACGCCAAGCCAAGGAAAAACGGGAAAAAGCATTTACCGCTGGCGACCTGCTTGCCAAGCCCAGTGATGAGGAAGGGGTGGACATCATGCGTTCGCTCATGGGGGACAGGACCCTGTTCACCAACATCAACCGCCCCAACGAAGGGCAGATACGCTACCTTCCCAAGGGCAGGATCGTGGAGAGCAACGGCTACATCAGCGAGAACTCCATCAGGCCAATTGTTGCCAGCGATCCTCCCCTTGCAGTCCAGAACCTGGTAAGGAGGGTCAGCGATGTCCAACAGATGACCCTTGATGCGATGTACCATGACGATGAGGACCTGTTGTTTGCCGCTTTCCTTTCCGACCCGTTGGTCAACATCTCCCATCTCAAGGCCAGGGCCCTGTTTGACAAGATGCTTGTCGCATCGAGACTGGAGTATTGACCCGAAAAGGAGCGCATCATGACCAGAAAGAGACTATTGCAGGAAAACCTCACTTCCTATGCATTTCTCACCCCGTGGCTGATAGGCTTTTTTGCCTTGACCCTCTATCCCATGTTTTATTCCCTCTACCTGTCATTCACCCAATTCAACATTCGCCAGCCTCCCCAATGGGTGGGGCTGCGTAACTACATCGTCATGTTCACCGGCAGTGAGCAGTTCCCTCGTGATGAGAGGTTTTTCAACTCCCTTCTGGTAACCTTCAAGTTTGTGTTTACCTCGGTACCTCTGAAGCTTCTCTTTGCCTTGGCTGTTGCGATGCTGATGAACAAGAAGCTCAAGCTGATAGGCATGTACCGCGCCCTCTACTATATTCCCACCCTCCTGGGAGGGTCGGTGGCAATAGCTGTGTTGTGGCGCAGGATCTTCGCAGGGGATGGCCTTCTCAACCTGATCCTGGAGAGGCTGTTCCACCTCACCGACCTCCCTGCCTGGATCTCAAACCCCAAATACTCGCTCTCTACCTTGATCTTGTTGGCAGTGTGGCAATTTGGGTCGCCCATGATTATTTTCCTTGCAGGCCTGCAGCAGATTCCCAAGGAGTACTATGAGGCATCGAGTGTCGATGGGGCGGGCAAGGTCAGGCAGTTCATCTGGATCACCCTGCCAAGCCTTTCGCCCATCATCTTCTTTAACCTGGTCATGCAGATGATCAGCGCCTTCCAGTCCTTTACCCAGGCCTTCATTGTCTCCAACGGCTCTGGTGGGCCTTTGGACTCCACCATGTTCTACAGCCTCTATCTCTATATCAAGGGGTTCGGCTTCTCCGAGATGGGGTATGCCGCTGCCATGGCCTGGGTACTGCTTATCATCATCGCAGCCATCACGGCTATCTTTTTCAAGAGTTCAGGTTCCCTGATCTCATACGGAAGCGGGGAGTAGGGCGATGCAGAAAAAAGCAAAAGACCGGATCTACAGTGTGGGCATCAATCTCTTTATCATAGCCCTGGGCCTTGGCATGCTCTATCCCATCCTTTGGCTGGTGGCGGCATCCTTCAAGCAGAGCAATACCATCTTCAGTGACCCTGGGCTCTTTCCCAAGGCCTTTACGCTGGAAAACTACCATAAGGGGTGGGCGGGGATCGGCATTGTCGGGTTCGGTACCTTTTTCAGGAATAGCTTTACGATCTGCCTGCTCAGTGCCGCAGCCAACGCCATGTTCTGTTCCCTTACTGCCTATGCCTTTGCCCGGCTGAAGTTCATTGGAAAGCGTGTCTGGTTTGCCCTGATGATGGTCACCCTGATGTTGCCCACCCATGTGACGACCATTCCCCGGTATATCATTTTTCGCTCCTTCGGGTGGGTCAATACGTTTTTGCCCATCATTGTGCCAAAATTCTTTGCAACCGATGCATTTTTCATCTTTTTGCTGGTGCAGTTCATCCGTGGCCTCCCTAAGGATATCGATGATTCTGCCCTGATAGACGGATGTGGAAGGTTTGGTATCTATGCAAAGATAATCATGCCCCTGACCCTTCCTGCGATCATCACGACGGTGCTGTTTACCTTCCTCTGGACCTGGGATGATTTCTTTAACCAACTGCTCTACCTGACCTCCCCAAACAACTATACCGTCCCCATGGGCCTCAGGCTCTTTCTCGACTCGTCGGGGATGTCATCCTGGGGGCCGATGTTCGCCATGTCTGTTGTCTCTCTCATACCGGCATTTGTCCTGTTTTTCTCCTTGCAAAAATATTTTGTACGGGGAATCGCTACTACTGGAATCAAGGGATAGTATTGTCCCTTAATCATTAAGGAGGCTTGAAATGAAAAGAATCTTATTGACGATGGCCATTCTCATGGTGACAGTCACTATGGTTTTCGCTGCTGGTGTTCCTGAGACCCAGAAATCTGCTGCAGGACCGACAGTCATCCGTTGGGCGTATTGGGGAAGTGGGGAACGGGTAACGATCAGCCAACAGGCGATCGATCTCTATCAGAGCCGGAACCCCGGTGTCGTGATCAACCCTGAGGTTTCAGGTGGTGCAGGCGATCACTTTGTGAAGGTCGATACCCAGCTTGCAGGTGGCAATGGCCCGGACATCATCCAGATGGGAGGAAACATCTACGATTATGCCAAGGTCCTGCTTCCTTTGGATGCGTATGCAGGAAGCGAGCTGAACACTGCAGTCATCGACCCAAGTGCCATTGCTTCCGGGACAATCGAAGGAAAGCTGCTTGGTGTCTCAACTGGCGTAACAATGCCGGCCCTGGTCTTCAACAAGTCCTTGATCGAGCGTTCAGGGGCCCCTCAGCCGAAGCTCTCGATGACCTATGCTGAGTTCCGCGACTACCTGGTGCTGCTCAAGTCAAAGCTGCCCAAGGGTGTCTATCCTATGCAGGACATCGGGGTGATGTCTACCAACTCCACTCCTTTCGGCTACTGGGCCCGTTTCAATGGGACCCCCCTCTATACCGCTGCCACCGCTTCGACCGGTGTCTCTGCAGAGGCCGCCCAGAAATATCTTGAGCTGTTCCAGGACTATCGTGCCAATGGCCTCATTCCTCCAGCCGAGATCGCAAGTGGCTTTGCCGAAAGCAATGCTGACAGCTCTGCCCTGATCGCAGGAAAAGCTGCCATCGCATTTTTGTACACCAACCAGCTTGGTGGGTATCAGGCAGCCACAACCGATGAGCTTAGGCTCATGGAGTTCCCCGGCGCTGCGGCTACCAAGGCCCTGTGGCAGGCCCCCAGCCAGTTCTACACGGTCAACAAGGATTCGAAGAATGCAAAGGAGACCATCAAGTTCATCAACTTCCTGGTCAATGATCCCGATGCCGCCAAGATTCTTGGCAGCAACCGTGGAGCCTCCGCTTCCTCTTCGGCCCGTGCTTCGGGTGCCAGCTCTCCGGCAGACCAGAGAGTGCTTGACTACATGCAGGTCGCAGGACCTCACTCATCCTTGGAGACCGACCACGTCCCCAACGACACAGAATTCAACAGCACCCTCTTTCTCATCTATCAGAGAGTTGCCTTTGGCCAGGTTACCCCTGTCCAAGGGGGAAAGCAGATCAACGAACTGCTTCTCCGCATGATCGCAAAATAACGAGATTGCTTTCTAGTTCTGAGGGGAGCAATCCCCTCAGAATTCCCTGTCCTAGAAAAACCAAAGGAAACTGCATGGTTACCAGAAACGATATCCAGATCCGTGACCCCTTCATCTTTGTAGTGCCAGAAACAGGGACCTACTACCTGTTCGGCACAACGGACAAGAACCCGTGGAACCAGAAAGGGGAGGGCTTTGATGCCTACCGAAGCCAAGACCTTGAGAGCTGGGAGGGTCCTTTCAGGGTCTTTACCCCTGAGCCTGGGTTTTGGGGAACCCATGATTTCTGGGCCCCAGAGGTCCACTTCTTTGCAAACCGATACTATCTTTTGGCAACCTTTACCTCGCCCTCGCACACCCGGGGGACCCAGATCCTTGTTTCAGATGCTATCTTGGGCCCCTATCTGCCAGTGGTAAACCAAGCCATCACCCCAAAAGCCTGGGAGTGCCTCGATGGGACGCTCCATGTCGATGCCAAGGGAAGGCCCTGGATGGTATTTTGCCACGAATGGGTCCAGGCCAACGATGGGGAGATCTGGGCAATGCAATTGGACAATGAGCTTACCCATGGTGTTGGCGAGCCTCTCTTGTTGTTCAAGGCCTCTGAAGCCAACTGGACAAGGAGCCTTCTGCGTAGGGATGGCTCAGGTCTCAAGGATGCACATGTTACTGATGGACCCTTTCTTTATCGGCAATCTGATGGTAAACTCACCATGTTGTGGTCAAGCCTTGGAGAGAAGGGCTATGCTATGGGATGTGCTGTTTCTGACAATGGGCTGGTAACTGGCCCCTGGAGGCAGATCCAACAACCTCTCATTGATGGTGATGGCGGGCATGGCATGGTATTCTGCGATCTGCAGGGGGATCTTCAGGTTACCTACCACACCCCGAATAAGACTCCCTTTGAACGTTTTGTCTTCCACCAAGTACATGAATCCCCTGATGGCCTGGTAATCACTACCGAGTAGGAGTTGTGCCATGAGCAGCATTGATAGGAAACACCTGGTTAGCCGTCATAATCCCTGTCTTCTTGGGTGGGATCCTGCTACTCCGCTATCGGTAGGGAATGGGGATTTTGTCTTTACCCCCGACTGCACCGGCCTGCAGTCCTTTTCTGAGACCCCCCCTGGCACCATTCCCCGTTGTACCATGAGCACCTGGGCCTTCCATAGCTACCCTGATGCACCGAAGGATTCCCATAAGCTGAAAATGCAGGAGTTCCAGGTAGGGGAGAGGAGTGTCGGCTACATGACCGACCCAACTGGCCAGGAAGCGTTGTTCAACTCCCTGCGGGTCAATCCCCATCGTTTCAACCTTGGCAAGATAGCCCTGATCAGTGGCTCTGACCCTTTGCAGGAAAGCTCTGTCCATGAGGCTCACCAGGAGCTGAAGCTCTATACTGGGGAACTGGAGAGCTTCTTCAAGCTCTCCAGGAAGCCTGTATCGGTGAGGACAGTCTGCCATCCCCAGCTGGATATGGTTTCCCTCAGAATGGAATCGCCCTTGTTCAGGGAGGGCAAGCTTGGCCTGGATATTTCCTTCCCCTACGCCTCCCACCTGATCGATGGTTCTGACTGGGGGGCTGTGGATGCCCATGTATCGGACATCACAGCCCTGCAAAAGAATTTCTTCCGCATCGACAGGGCTATGGATGCAACTGGCTACTCTGTCTACCTGTCATTTCCGAAGAATCGGGCCATCAAGATTATTCACAAGAAAAAGCATCAATGGACGTTCTTTGGAGACAGTGAGGTGATGGAAGCTTCCATCCTGTTTGTCCAGGACGATAGCATATCCACCCTGCCTACCTTTGCCGCAACGAAGACCGAAAGTGCCGTTCACTGGCAGAAGTTCTGGACAGAAGGTGCTGCCGTTTCATTCTGGGGGAGTTCGGACCTTCGTGCCCTTGAACTGGAAAGGCGGATAATCTTGTCAGAGTACCTTACAGCGATCCAGTGTCTGGGTTCCTTGCCACCTCAGGAGACAGGGCTCACCTGCAATAGCTGGTATGGGAAGTTCCATCTGGAGATGCACCCCTGGCATGCTGCCCAGGCTATCTTGTGGGACCGTCCTTCCCTGGTGGAACAAAGCCTCTCCTGGTATCGGTCTATTCTGGAATCTGCGAAAGAGAGAGCTTCACAGCAAGGGTATGAGGGGGCTCGCTGGCCCAAGATGACCGACCCGAAGGGGGAGGATAGTCCTTCTGCTATTGGTCCTTTCCTCTGCTGGCAACAGCCGCATATCATCTATTTTGCTGAATTGCTCTACCGTCAGGACCCTAGCCCTGAGATATTGGAGAGGTATGCTGAGCTGGTCTTTGCAACTGCAATCTTCATGGCTGACTATGCCCAGTGGGATGAAGAGACCTCTCGGTTTGTCCTCGGGCCTCCGCTCATTCCTGCACAGGAGAACCACAGCCCTACCGATACCCTGAACCCTACCTTTGAGCTGGAATACTGGAGATGGGGTCTAGAGACTGCCATTGCCTGGAAAAAAAGGGTAAAGCAAGAAGTTCCCAACCAGTGGAAAAGGGTGATTGACCAGCTCAGCCCCTGCCCGATCGATACAAGGTCCAACAGGTATCTTGCCCATGAGAGGTGTAGTGATACCTATGATAGATCAGCGTCCGATCACCCATCCCTGTTGTTCGCCTATGGGTTCCTTCCGGGTCATTCCATCGATGTCCAGACTATGGGCAACTCGTTTGACTCGGTTCTGGTCCACTGGCATTTCGAGACGATGTGGGGATGGGACTTCCCTGCCATGGCAATGACCCTTGCTAGGCTCGGACGGCCCCATGATGCCGTTGACATTCTTTTGCTGGACTCCCCGAAAAACACCTATCTCCCCAATGGCCACAACCGTCAGGGTTCTTCACAGGACCTTCCCCTGTACCTTCCTGGAAATGGGGCCTTGCTCCTGGCCATTGCCATGATGGCAGGGGGTTGGGATGGTTCAGACACCCAGGCCCCAGGCTTTCCCAAAGGCCATGGCTGGAAGGTGGAGAGTGAAGGGTTGCATAGCTACATCTAGCAGGGTTCCATTCAAGACAAAAAAACCACCAGTAAGGACTGAAATCCTTTTGGTGGTCTAGTACGCCAAGTAGGAATCGAACCTACGACCTACTGCTTAGAAGGCAGTTGCTCTATCCAACTGAGCTATTGGCGCATGGTAAGCACATATATGTGCTGGAAACTATGAAACAATATCTCAAATCAAAAAAAAGGTAAAGATGTATCAGAGTATTTGTGGGAATCCTCAGTGCTCATACTATGATGCTATCAATAAAGTTGTGCAAAATGCCTTTGTAGGACTTGCCCTATAAAGAAATTATGAGTATAGTAGAGGTAATCCTAGTGGATAACTAGGAATTAAGAGACTTGGAGGTTTTTTATGTTTACACAATATGCACTCTCATATGGATTCGATCTGCTTGAGCCATATATTGATGAACTTACCATGCTTACCCACTACACCAAACACCATGCAGGATATACAACCAATCTCAATGCTGCCATTGAGAAGGACCCTTCCCTGAACAAGAAGACCATTGAACAGATTCTCGGAAACCTTGATGCCATTGCCGATGAGAAGCTTCGCACTACCATCCGCAACAATGGTGGAGGTTTCTATAACCATAACCTGTATTTCTCTACCATGTCACCGACCGGAAGCAGGAGCCCCTCAGGTGCCCTAGAGGCCCAGATCAGAAAGGATTTTGGATCGTTTGACGCTTTGAAGGATTCCCTTGGCAAGGCAGCCATAGGGCGCTTCGGTTCAGGCTGGGCATTCCTCTCCCTCACCAAGGACGGGAAGCTTGTAGTAAACTCCTATCCGAACCAGGATAATCCCCTGATGGACAAGAAGGGGGATACCCCGATCCTTGGCATTGATGTATGGGAACATGCCTACTACCTCAAGTACAAGAACCTTAGGGGTGACTATGTATCTGCTTTCTGGAATGTCCTTGACTGGGATAGTGTAGGAGCCATTTTCGATAAGAGCAGGTAATACCTTCATCTCCATTTTTTTCAGTTTTCCCTCCCCTCTGAGTATTCAAAGGGGAGGGTTTTTTACGTAGCACAAATCTGTGATATAAACATACAAACTGTAGGTAAGTGCCAGTAAAACAACTGTATATTACAAAAAGATGACGGAACAATGCAATATCATAGTGGCTTACTCGCTTGCAAAGCCTGCCTAATATTGATATAGTTGTGTTATAAGATAAAGAACAAAAAAAGAGGAGAATTGTATGAACAATAATGACAAAAACAAAAAAGAAAGTATTGATTTCCTGATTAAGAACACGGATATGTTCTTGGATTCAGATTATGATAAACTTGCGTCACATATCGAAGGCCATCGTTATTTCCTGGGAAAGAACTTGAATATGAACATTACTTGGGATGAGGCAACCTATTCCTGGATGAGCAACATCTATCAGCCCATCAGCCAGGTGATGCAGAACTGGACTACCCAGATGAGTTTCCCCGGAAGACGCAGGGCTGATGTATTCTTTGAGATCTGTGACCACCTCTACTTCCTGAGTGTAGAGAAGGGCAGGGAAGTAAACGTCTATGAAGCTGTCCTCAGCTATGATGCAAACTTCGGAAAGGCCCTTGGCCGCTTTATGGCAAAACTGCTCGCTTCACGAAGCGTAGCATAACAATATATACGTAGACTCTCCATAAGCAAGAAGGCGGCCTTGAAAGGTCGCCTTCTTGCTGTTTGGAGCGCATCATACATTTTTTATAGGGTTTTGGTCAGGCGTTTTGCATCCGCCTCTTCTTCAGGAAAGCTGTCACATAGGGCATGGCAAGGGTAAAGATGGTCAGTATCAGGAAAACCCATGCGATGGGGGAGTTGAAGAAGATAGAGTAGCTTCCCTCGCTCATCAGAAGGGCCCTTCGGAAGTTTGCCTCTGCCATCGGACCAAGGATAAGGCCCAGAACTGCAGGGGATACCGAGAAGTCTGCTTTCTGCAGGAAATATCCCAGGATACCAAAGAAGAGCATTACCCCAACATCAAAGAAGCTCGTGTTGATCGCATAGGAGCCTACCACACAGAGGATGAAGATCATCGGTGTCAGGATGGACTTGGGAACAGAGAGTACCTTCACAAAGAGCTTGAGGCTTGAAAGACCGAGCACAAGCATGGTCAGGTTGGCAATGAACATCCCAAGGAAAATCGAATAGACCAAGGTTGTGTGTTCGGTGAATAGGAGCGGCCCTGGCTGCAAGCCCTGTACGGTGAGCGCTCCGATAAGGATTGCTGCGACAGCGTCCCCGGGGACACCCATGGTTAGCATGGGGATGAGAGCTCCTCCTGTCACACCGTTGTTGCCACCCTCTGGGGCTGCAATGCCTTCGGTGATTCCTGTTCCGAAGAGTTCAGGATGCCTGGATATCCGCTTGGCCTGACTGTAGGAGACGAAGGCACCGATCTCAGCCCCTGCACCAGGTACGATGCCAATGATCGTGCCAATGACGCCGCTTAAGGGTGCTGTCTTGAGGATGATTTTCCAGTCTGCCTTGGTCGGCCAGACTTTGGAGACCTTCTGCGAAACCTCATCGGGAGTAAAGATGTTTTCGATCGTAGAGAATGCCTGGGACATGGCAAAGAGGCCGATCATGACAGGGATGAAGGACATGCCGCTGAGTAGGTTGATGTTGTGGAAGGTAAAGCGGGCATACCCTGTAATGCTGTCGATGCCGATGAACGAGATCGAGATGCCCAAGGCACCACAGAGAACACCCTTTGCAAGGGAGTTGCCTGAGATGCTGGCGATAATGCTCAAGCCGAAGACCGCCAGCAAGAAGAACTCGGGGGCGCTGAAACGGAGGGCGAGCTTGGCAAGCTGTGGGGATATGAGCCAGAGGGCGGTTACGCTGACCAAGCCTCCCAGGAATGAGGAGACTGTGGAGATGCCAAGGGCCCTTCCACTCTCCCCCCGTTTGGAGAACTCATACCCATCCAGGACCGTTGCAGCCGCTGCAGGGGTCCCGGGAGTCCTGAGCAGGATAGCCGAGATGGAACCCCCATAGATGGCTCCAACATAGACCCCTATAAGCAGGAGGATGCCTGGGGTTGCCTCCATGCCAAAGGTAAGGGGGAGCACCAGGGCAACACCCATGGTAGCTGTCAGGCCTGGAAGGGCACCTATGCAGATGCCGGTAAATACTCCCAGAATGATGAAGAAAAAGATTTGTACCGTAAATACATTGGTTAAGACTTCAAGTAACATACTATATTTCCCCTTTCCCTAGAGTACTAGGCCGAAGCGCATCGGCACATTGAGCACCAAACCAAAGAGAAAGTAGATCGCCAAGGTGAAGAGCAAGCTGATAACTGCACACTTCCACCAGGACCTCTTACTGAACCATCGTATATAGAGATAAAGCATGACAGTCGTGGTTGTTATGAACCCAACCATTGGTAGCAGTACCGTATAGACTACCAAGCCTGCCATGGTGATATAGACATTGATGATGTTTTTTGACCGTAGGTCGATTTTGGAATCAAGCTTGGGGCCCGCTATCAGGGTTGTGATGAGCAAGGCAACAGCTGAAATGATTATCAAGGCAGCAATGATAAAAGGAAAAATTCCAGGTCCTGGGACCCCATGGTTGCTAGGGGGAAAGGTGAGTGATAGTGCAATGATGAGCAGTGCAAAGGCGGTAAATACGCCGGAAACGATAAAGTTTGCTTTTCTCATGGTTGAAATCCTTTGGGATCGAATATTCCAAACCACAGCACTGCTGTGGTTTGGATACTGACAAATTTCTTACTGCTGCTTGAGGCCAAGCTCATTGATAAGGGCCTTGAACATATCGTTGTCAACGACCAGCTTCTTCCCATAGGAAGGGCCGTCCATGACATCGATGATATTGTTGGTGGACTTCATGAAGGCGACGAAGGAATCAGAGGCAGCTGCCTTGTTGAAGATGGAATAGATCTTGTCTACGATAGGCTGGGGGGTATCCTTGGGAACTCCAAGACCTCTCCAGGTACCGATGGCAACATCATAGCCAAGCTCTTTTGCTGTGGGGATGTTGGGTGTTGCGGCAATTCTTTCAGGAGCAAGAACTGCAAGGACTCTCAGGTTCCCTGCGGCAACCTGGGCGGCGACTTCAGCATAGCTGACGGTGATGGCATCGATGTGTCCACCGAGCAAGCTTGTGGTTGCTGGGGCAGCACCATCAAACGGAATGTGGTTGAAGGTGACTCCAGCTGTCTTTGCAAGACCCGCTGCAGCAAGGTGCCAGATGGCTCCGACACCGGAGTTACCGATCTTCATGGTCTTGGTCTTGGATGCTTCGATGAACTCGTTAAGGGTTTTCCAAGGAGCATCAGCCTTGACGGTGATAGCACTGTATGCACTGTTTACCATCATGATGGGCTTGAACTGATCAAAGTAGAGACCGGCACCTGTTCCTGTGTGGGGAAGGGTGACCAGCTCAACGGTGATCATGGTGATGACGCTACCGTCTGCCTTGGCATTGGCTCCATAGGACATTCCTACGGCTCCACCACCACCAGTGCGGTTCTCAACGGTTATGTTCTTGGGAAAGGAAGCCTTTGCAGCATCGGCCAGAGCGCGGCATACAAGGTCGGTTCCACCACCGGCAGCATAGGGGACGATGAGAGAGACAGGTCCGCTAGGATAGGAATCGGCACTGACTTCAGCAGTCCCTTGTGCAAAGGCTGAACCCATAACCAATACTAGGAGAGCGAGAAAAACAGCAAGTTTTTTCATTTTCTTACCTCTTTTTTTTATTTTCATGCAAACTGCACGAATTTACACATGTTGGACCAACGAGACAAATTGCTCTGCACGTTGGCGTATCGTTGCAAAATCCCCTGCCTTGGCAAGCGTGGGATTTGCCAGAAAGGACCCGACCCCGACGGCAAAGGAACCTGCTTTCATGAATGCTGCAGTGTTCTCCAGGGAGACGCCTCCCACAGGTAGCAGCTTCATTCCCGAAAAGGGACCGAGGAGGTCCTTGATGTACTGGGGGCCCACTGACCCTGCTGGAAATACCTTCAGGAGTTCTGCACCGCTTTGATGAGCCAGGAGCAACTCAGTTGGGGTGAATATTCCAGGAATTGGGAGCACATCCCTGTCCAGGCAGTATGCGATCACCTTGACATCAAGACAGGGAGCAAGAACGAACTGGGCCCCTGCATCGATGGCTTTCCTGGCATCCTCCATGTCCAAGACCGTACCTGCACCGACAAACAGATCCTCACTCTCCCGAGCCTGGGTTATCATTGCCAGGGCCCCTGGGGTGTTCATCGTTATTTCCAGGCACCGGATTCCCCCTTCATAGAGGGCCTTAATGACCTCCAGGGAGGCCTGGGTCTCTATGCCCCTGATGATTGAGATTACTTTGCTCTGTCCGATGGCATGCAATACTACGTTCCGGTTGTTCATACCAATGCTCCTATCTTCTCGCTTCTTGGGTGTTGGAAAACATCCTGTCAAAGGCCTTCCTATTGGGGAGCCCCTCAAAATCGCCATAACTGGATACTGCCAGAGCCCCCATCATGGCCCCCATCTTCCCACAGGTCTCTATGCTCTTGCCTTCCAGCAAGCCGGAGATGAAGCCTGCATTGAATGCATCTCCAGCACCTATGCTGTCAACAACCGTAACAGGGTAGGGAGGGATGGAACATTCAGATTCACAATCTGCAACATATGCACCCTTTGCACCTTGCTTGATCCCGATCCAGCGAACCCCACGGTTTCTCAAGGAAGTGACGATCTGTCTGGGCTCTGCTGTGCCTAGCAGCAGAGCTGCCTCATCATCGCCAAGCAGCACGATGTCGGAAAGGGAGAGCAGAGGCTCCAGTGTTTTTTTGGCCTGCTGCTCGCTCCACAGCTTGCGTCGGATGTTGGGGTCAAAGCAGACAAGCACCCCATGCTCCCTTGCCAATTTGACTGCTGCAAGGACCGTCTGCTCACAACTCTCGCTCAAGGCTGGGGTGATACCGGAAATAAGCAGGATCTTTGCCTGTGCAATATACTGCCTGTCCAGTTCATCAGCCTTGAAGGTGCTGGCAGCAGAGTTGCTTCGGTAATAGAATACCGAGGAATCCTTGTCGTTGCTGAACTGCTTGAACATGATGCCTGTAGGATGGGTCTCGGAAATGAGGACCGAGGAGACATCGACATTCTCCCCCCTCAGTTCCCTCAGTATGAACTGGCCAAACTCATCATCACCCAGTTTGCTGAGCCATCCACTCTTGTGCCCAAGCTTTGCAAGACCCACGGCGACATTGCTCTCTGCCCCTGCCACCACTTTGGCGAACTGCTCAACATAGCGCAGGGCCGTATGGGTATTGGGAATGAATGCAACCATGGTCTCTCCGATAGTAACGACTTCAACTCTCATCAGATGCTCCTAACTATAATTCCACTGATTGTGGTTGTCAGTGATGATTCTCTCAATTTCAAGCTTTGCTTCAAGAATGTATGCCTTGAATTCCAATTCCCGTTGTTCATCGTAGCGAAAGGTCGGCACTGCTATGCTCATCCCTGCCACGATCCGGTCCTGATAGCAGATGGGAACTGCCACACACTGTATTCCTGTGGTTGATTCTCCTTTTTCATAGGAGAATCCGGTCCTTCGGATTTCGGCAAGCTCTTTGTTCAATGCCTCGACATCTGCAATGGTATGGGAGGTGATCTGCTTGAGCTTTCCCGTGGGGTAGAATGCCTCGATCTCTTCAGGGGAAAACTGGCTAAGCAGGGCTTTCCCATATCCTGTTGAGTAGGCAGGGAGCTTGTTCCCTGGATTTGATACCACCCGGAATTTGGAATAGTGGTCGGCCTTCACCAGATACAGGACATCAAGGTTGGAAAGGACCCCAAAATAGAGGGTCTCGCAGGTTTTCTCAGAAACATACAACAATACTTCCTTGATCTTATCGAGGATATCAGCGTCATCGACAAACTTGTTGCCCAGGACAAACAGCCTCTCTCCCAAAGCGAATCGCTGTTCCCGCGTATTTGCCTTGAGGTAGTTTCGTTGCGAAAGGGTTGCAAGCAAGGGGTGGATACTGCTTTTGGGTACTTCCAGGACCTTTGCTATCTCGCTGAGGGAGATTCCCTCAGGGTGGGCGGCAACGGTTTCGAGGATATCGAGAATTCTATTCGTGGTGCGGTGAGTAACAGTAGTCACTATTTCTCCTTACTGTCCGTATATACGAATGCTATTCGTAATTACGACTACAACCCAAGTATATACCCTGTTTTTTACTATTTGCAAGAAATTTTTGAATTGTTTTTTTGATCGTGTTGTTGTCACCAGAACAGTGCCAGGATGCTCCGTTGTGGAAACGTGGTACCTGGGGACGAACAGATGCTGTAGCTGTAGAGCCCTGGATTGAAGGTTTGCAGGGTAGGCCTGGGCCCAAAAAGAGCTTCAGGCCGGTAACCAGATAGGAAATTACATCGATAATCCCATCCAAACCGTAGTACCAGAACCAAAGCTTGGTGATCCATACGTGGTCGATGGACCAACGTTCTTTCCATGGCGCAGGTTGGCTTTGCTCTGACGGATTAGATGCAAGGGGTTCGGTTCTTGGGTATGAAGCTCCTGATCTGAGCCATAAAAGAGGGGGGAATAAAAATTGGCAACCTGTTTGTTGATTGTAGTCACAAACACATTGCCAAGCTTTTGAAGAAGAGTAACAGTAGATACACTAGTCGGGGCGAAAGGACTTGAACCTTCGATTTCCTGCTCCCAAAGCAGGCGCCTTAGCCACTAGGCAACGCCCCGAAACCTAATGGAGTATACGCACTTGAGCTTGATAGCGTCAAGGGGTATTATGAAACTATGAACAAATTGCAAAAAAAGGCAGCTGCTGTATATACAATATTGGATGAACTCCATCCACCCCATATCCAGTTCCTGGAGCAACGTGACCCTTTCCGGTTTATGATAAGCGTCATTCTCTCAGCCCAGACCACCGATAGGATCGTCAACATAGTAAGTGGGCCCCTGTTCGAACGCTTTCCGACGGTGGAGGCTCTGGCCGCGGCACCGTTGGAAGAGGTGGAAGAGATCATCTTCCCCACAGGCTTCTATAGGATGAAGGCGAAGAACATCACCTCCTGTGCCCAGGCTCTGGTAGGCAAGGAGATTCCCTCCACCATGGAGGAGTTGATCCAGCTACCCGGTGTTGGACGAAAGACCGCCAGCTGTGTGTTGGGGGACATCTATGGCAAACCTGCCATCATTGTCGACACCCATTTTGGTAGGGTTGTCTACCGACTGGGCCTGGTTGATACCAAGGATCCCGAAAAGATCGAGAAGCAGATAGCATCCTTGTTGGAGGAGAAGAAGCAATACCGCTTCTCGATGACGGCCAACATGTTTGGCCGTACAGTCTGTCATGCGAAGAAGCCGGGATGCAAGGATTGTCCGCTCAGACCTCTTTGCCCCTCTGCAGATGCTTTTCTGAAAGCGTCCGCCAAAGAGTGAGGTTGCCCTGTCTTTCGACCTCGACAAGGGCGAGACGGAGGTCGTTGATGGCGGGGATTTCAGCCTCATACTCAAGCTTCTCATCGCCTAGGTAGATACCGCTGTAGGAATGGCTTACCCCCAGTTCCTCTCGAATCTGTCTGAGAGCTTCCTCGGGTACAGGGAAATGGAGGCTCTGTTCTGCATAGGCTGCTGTGCCCTGGACCGGTAGGGGTAGGGGGGGGCAGCTTACCAGTTTCGAAAGGGAGGTATCTGCTGTCTCCCCAAGGAGAATGCAGCTCTCCTGGGCCCTGAAAGAGCTGTTGCCACTCTTGCTGTAGAGTGTCCTTCTGATGAGGTTGAGTTTGAGCCTTACCTGTTGAGGTAACAGCAGTGCATAGTAGACTGGCATATTTTGAGCATAACAACAAACTTCGCTTGCTTCAAGATTGAATTGTTTGAAAAGATGGGTCCTTTGTCTTTACACAAAAGTCATTATCTGGTAATTTGGCTAAGGTTGAAGTCCTAATCGCAATAACCTTGCAATTATGCTCACGGGTAAGCCGTTGCCCGTGCAAGGATAGCCATGACTTTGACAGGCCCCATTTGGCCAACGAATGAATTTATTTGGATAAGGTGGATATAGCTATGGCTCGTAGATGTGAGATTTGCGGAAAAGGAACGGTTGCAGGAAATAGTGTTCCGAGAAAAGGTCAGGCCAAGAAGAAAGGCGGCGTAGGCCAACACATTGGCGTAACCACAAAGCGTACATTCCGTCCTAATCTTGTGACAGTTAAGACCTTGATCAAGGGTGCACCACGCACTATCAAGATTTGTACTCGTTGCCTTAGGAGTGGAAAGGTCGAGAAGCTCGTATAACCCTACGGTATACGGTACTTGACAGATGAAGAGCCCTCAAGGGGCTCTTTTTCCATATACGGACACCTCTTCCATTTCCTACCCCTTCACTATGTACGCGAAACTAGCATAACCCACTATATTTGCAGTAGTTTTTTTTAGGCTTGTCCGATAAGGTAGACTATATGGGAGGGCTTTTTTGGTGAATACTATCAGAATGCATGCAGTTGAAGGTTCCAATCTGGTTTCTTTGGATGGATACGAGAAGCTTGTAGAAATCTATCGGGCAGAACAGGAGACCCATCAGGTGTTTGTCATAGCACCTCTTCGTGAGACTCGACTGGAACTTGGTACCTTGCTCTCCTATGCAAAAGCCCATGATGAACGCCTCTGGTCTGAGCTGGAGAGGAGCTTCTCCCTCTGGACAGACCTCGTTGAAACCCTCCTTGGCCCTGCATCGGGGATGAGGGTGCTCGACCGAGTCAAACAGGGTTTCTCCGACATGGAGGACCTGCTGCGTGCCATCTGGCTGGTGGAGGACATCTCCACAGGCTCCCAACACTATATCGACAGGACACTAGGCTCATGGATCGCAGACATCTGTTGCCACTACTTCACTACCTTTGGCATTACTGCCGATGCCCTTGGCTTTCCTTCAGCAATGCAACTTTCTGAGGTGAAGCCACAGGCCCTCTTTGTCTATGGGGAACTGGTCCAGGCAGAGAAGAGTGACCCCCAGGAGGGGGTGAGCGAGTACTCTGCAGCCCTTTTGGGCTCACAGCTCCACGCTGATGGCGTCACCTTCTGGAACAACCGATCGCTCTTGCGCAATGCCGAGGTATCTGAGGTCCCCTCTTCTTTGGTAATACCCACCCTCTCTTTTTCCGAAGCCACTGAACTCTCCTTCTTTGGTGCTCCGATCGTCCACCCCCAGGCTCTGTTGCCTGCCATGAATGCCTCCATCGATGTGCAGCTTCGCTGGTGGGGGGATGTGAAGGCAAAAGGCAGTACCGTTTCCAAGCATGGGACCAACGGCTCGTCCAACAAGGTGAAGGGCTTCAGCACCATCCGCAACATTGCCCTCATCAATGTGGAAGGGGCTGGCATGAGTGGGGTGGTAGGCATAGCCGGACGCCTGTTCAGTGCTATGCGTGAGGCTTCCATCTCGGTAATCCTCATCAGCCAGGCATCCAGTGAGTACTCCATCTGTTTTGCAGTCCCCGAGGCCCAGAAGGAGCTTGCCTGCCAGACAGCAAAAGAGGAGTTTTCCCATGAGCTGCAGGACCACCTTATCCAGAGCATCGAAGCTGAGGGTGAGTGCGCCATCCTGGCAGCGGTAGGCGAGCAGATGACAGGCCAGGCCGGGGTAGCCGGAAAGTTCTTCTCATCGCTGGGCAAGGCCGGCGTGAATGTAATCGCGATAGCCCAAGGTTCGAGCGAGACCAACATCAGCGCAGTCATCAAGGAGAGGGACTGCAAAAAGGCTCTTCGGGCCCTGCATGCCAGGTTCTTCCTCTCCAAGCAGGCCCTTTCGGTAGGGATCTTTGGACCCGGCAGCATTGGGGCAACCCTGCTTGACCAGATCGCCAGCGAAACAGTCAGGCTCAAGGAACAGTTCGGCCTGGACATCCATGTCCGTGGGATCGCAAACTCCACAACCATGGTGCTCGACCAGGATGGCATTGACCTCGCTTCCTGGCGGGAGAGGCTCCATCAGGATGCTGTCCCGCTCGACCGGGAGAAGTTTTCCAAACACATTGGTGCAACCTATTTCCCTCACTCCCTCATTGTCGACTGCACGACCAGCAGCCTCCTTGCACGGGAGTATGTCAATTGGCTTGAACAGGGCATCCATGTCATCACCCCCAACAAGAAGGCCGGTACCGAGCCCTATGCCTACTACCAGTCCATTTTCGACACCTGCCTCAGGACAGGTCGGCGTTTCCTCTACGAGACAACGGTCGGGGCAGGGTTGCCGGTAATCTGCACCTTGAAGGACCTGGTCCAGACAGGTGATATCATCCACCGCATCGAGGGTATCGTAAGCGGGACCCTTGCATGGCTGTTCAACCAGTATGATGGATCGGTGGCTTTCAGTGTCCTGGTCAGGGAAGCCAAGGATATGGGCTTCACCGAACCCGATCCCAGGGACGACCTCTCCGGAATGGATGTCGGACGAAAGACGGTCATCCTCGCCCGGGAGCTTGGCTATGAGGTGGAGGTGGAGAATATCCCCATCCAGAGCCTGGTCCCTGCAGAGCTGCGTAGCTTGCCCCTTGAGCAGTTCATGAACCGGCTGGAGGAGCTGGATGGACCAATCCAGGAGCTCTACCAGCAGGCCCAGGAGCAAGGCAAGAAGCTACGCTATGTGGGCATCGTTGACAACCAGGGCAACTGCAGTGCTTCCTTGGAGAGCTTCTCCTCAGACCACGCATTTGCCCAGGCGACAGGAACCGACAATGTCATCTGCTTTACCACCGAGCGCTACCTGAGCCAACCGTTGGTCATCAAGGGCCCTGGTGCAGGACGTGCCGTCACCGCAGCAGGGGTCTTTTCCGATATCTTACGCCTGGCCGCATATCTTGGCGCCAGAATCTAGGAGGTTATGATGAAGTTTGTCTCAACGAGGGACTCCTCAGTAGAAGTTTCGGCCAGTGAGGCCATATTGCAGGGCCTTGCCCCCGATGGCGGGCTCTATGTACCGGTTTCCTTCCCTTCGCTGGAAACCCTCAATGTCTATGAGGTCTCCTCCTATCCCGAACTGGCATTTGAAGTTTTGGCACCTTTCTTTGAGGATGATATCCTCAAGGATGACCTAGCCGAGATCTGCATCGATGCCTTCAACTTCCATGTACCCCTGGTGGAGCTGCATGAAAAGCAGATGGTCCTGGAGCTCTACCACGGGCCCACCGCAGCCTTCAAGGACTTTGGTGCACGATTTCTTGCCTCATGTATGGAGAAGCTGCTTGAGAAGCAACAGCGCAAGCTCACCATCCTGGTTGCCACCAGTGGCGATACCGGAGGGGCAGTGGCTGCAGCCTTTGCCAACAGGAAGGGTATTGAGGTCAAGGTACTCTTTCCCAAGGGGCGGGTAAGCAAGCGCCAGCAACAGCAACTTACCTGCTGGGGTGGGAACATCAAGGCCTATGAGGTCGATGGCAGCTTTGACGACTGCCAGAAGATGGTCAAGGATGCCTTCATGGACAAGCGACTCTCAAAGGAGTGGGGCCTCAGCAGTGCAAACAGCATCAACCTGGGACGCCTGCTTCCCCAGATGGTCTACTATGTCTACGCCTCCACACTCTACAAGGAGACCTATGGCACCAAGCCTACCTTCATCATTCCCAGCGGGAATGTGGGTAACAGCTGTGGAGCCTACTGGGCGTTCTCGATGGGTGCACCCATCGAGAGGATAACCCTCGCCGTGAATGCCAACAAGACCATCCCTGACTACCTCAGGGATGGAGAGTACAAGCCACGGCCAAGTGTTGCCACCCTTGCAAATGCAATGGATGTAGGCGCTCCAAGCAACATGGAGAGGCTGTTCAACCTCTATGGGGACATTGCCACCTTTAGGAAGATGGTCAGCGCCACTTCTGTCGACGATGAGACCATCAAGAAGACCATCAGGGAGGTCTACCAGGAGACCGGCTATGTTATGTGCCCCCATACAGCCACAGCCGAGCGTGTCAGGCGAGACCTTCCGGTCCAGGACGATACCATTGTTGTCTCCACAGCACACCCTGCCAAGTTCGAGGCCGTGGTGGAGCCCCTTATCGGAAAGAGCGTCCCGGTGCCTGAGAACCTTGCCTCCCTGCTCTCCAAGAGGAGTGAGTACAAGAGTGTAGGGTGCAACTATAAGGAGTTGTTTGAAGAGTAGGTGCTCATCCGTAGAGGTGTAGCTACAAGTTGGGTACCCCTTGCTCCCTAAAAACCTCTCTGCAATACAGGAACCCGAAGGTCGGCTGACCCTCGGGTTCCTGGTGTTTGTAGCTTTGCTTCTTCCTGTTCATGGTCATAAGTATGTCCACAACCCTCCTACTGGGCTATGCAGCAGCTCTCCCTCTCCCTCACGGCAATGACGGTTACCGAGTTGGCGCCAAAGACGGCCTCAAGGCCCTTTGTGTAGGCAGGGAGCTTCTCTGTCGGAACATAGGCCTGGATGGTACCTGCAAAGCCGCCACCATGTACCCGTACCGTGGCATCATCACCCAGGATCTCCTTGCTGATGGCTATCGCCAGGCTGAGGCCCTGTTCTGTAGGGTTGGTCGAAGCGTAGAGGTTCTGCAAAAAGCAGAATGAGCTCTCGCCGCTTGAGCGTACTTGAGCAAGGTAGTCCCCCATCTTCCCTTCCTTGAGGGAGCCCAACATCCGGGTGACCCGGTCATTCTCCCTAAAGAAGTGTATGGCCCGTAGGATGGCCCTGTCGTTCTGCAACTTTTTGTGCAAGGCTGGCAGTTGTTCGTCAAACATCTTTCTGTCGACCTCCCTCAGGTTGTGCTTTCCAAAGAAGGATGCAACAAGGCGCATCTCCCGCGGTACCGATGCGTACTCAGGGGTGAGGTCTGCATGGTTTCCCCCTGTGTCGACAATGACCAGATGGTAGCCATGCTCCTCGAAGGAAAAGGGGATGGGATTGACGATGGGGTTCTTGGCGTCCTGGAAATCGATGCTGACGATCCCCCCATTGGCGCAGGCTACCTGGTCCATAAGCCCCGAAGGTTTGCCGAAATAGGTGTTTTCGCTAAACTGCCCGATGATGGCAAGCTCGATGGAAGAGAGCCTGTCCTGGTTGAACAGATGGTTGAATATCGTTCCGCAGAGGACCTCGATGGCCGCGGAGGAGGAGAGGCCCGAACCCTTGAGCACCCTGCTTGTGGTGTTGGCCTGCCAGCCGCCAATACTCAGGCCTCGCTGCCGAAAGGCAAAGGCAATCCCTCTCAAAAGGGCTTCCGTGGTGTTCTTTTCCTCTTCAACCACCTCAAGATGGGAGAGGTCGACCTCAACGCGAGGGTACCCTTCACTGACGAGGACAACCAGGTTGTCCTTTCGTGGGGTCACGCAGGCAATGGTATCGAGGTTGATGGTTGCTGCAAGGACTTTCCCAAGGTTGTGGTCTGTATGGTTGCCTCCCAGTTCGCTCCTTCCTGCAGTGGAGAATATCTTGGCATCTTTCTGGCCGAATAGCCTGGCATGTGTTTCCAGAAGGGAAGCATAGCGCCGGTCCATATCTTCCTGGTCATACCGTTTTGCATAGAGGTGTGGATACACCGAATGCAGCAAGCCCTCTTTAATCATCTCTACCGTAGCCATCATCTCCTCCTATTGCATATCCATGGGTGTCTGGAAAAGGAGCATCAGGTGATTTTTCCTGTTCCAGTCTACCACGGATTTCTTTGTCCAATGCCCTTGTAATGCAGGATGTACACGTGTACAATACGCTAGGAACCACCCTTTGTCAATTCTCAAGGAGGCCTTGGTGCAGATTACACGTGATCAAGTGGCAAAAAAAGCCAGGGTAAGCAGTGCTACCGTTTCCCGGGTCTTCAACAACCCTGAATCGGTTTCTCCTCCCCTAAGGGAGGCTGTCCTGCTGGCAGCCAGGAGCTTGGGCTATACTCCGAACAAGGCTGCAGGCCTTTTGAGACGGAAAGGCACAGGAGTCATTGCTTTTGTGGAGTTGTCAAAAGAGCAAAGGCCATACTATTGGGGAAACCTGGATAGCTTTGACTGGTTCTTTGGCCGAAGCCTGCGCGGTATCCAGGAGGCCATCAAGGATACGACATGGCAGCTGCGCTTCTGCAAGGTGGGTAACCGATCAGAATTGGAGGCCATCGAAAGCCAATGTGATGGCATCCTTGCCTATGATGTCGACACAAGTGAGGAGATGGCCCTCTTTGCCTCTCTCTCTGTCCCCTCAGTGCTCAGCCACCATTGCCCGGAAAGGATGGGCCTTTCCACCATGAGAACCGATAACTATGTTGGAGGAATCCTCCAAGGTGACTACCTCAAAAGCCACAACTGCACGAACCCCCTCTACATAACCGGCTATCTTGATACGGTACAACCTCATCGGCAACGCCTGGAGGGGTTTCTTTCGGTGTTTCCCCATGCCCTGGTGCTGGAGACAACAATCGGAAGCCCTGACGCCATCGCAAGGATCTACGAGGAGGTCGTTACATACATCCAGCAGGGGAGTGTCGATAGCTTTGCCGCGGTCAATGACCTTACCTTGTTCGAGTTGCTGCTAACAAGCAAAAGCAGTCTCCCCAGCGTTGGCTATGATGCCTCTCCCTTCTACAGGCTCTTTTCGGGCCCTGTCGCAAGTGTGGATATCCAAAGTGGCGATATCTACCGGAGGGCGACTTCACTGCTTCTCTCCCTGATCGGAGGCTCTGGACCTGAAAACAGGGTAGTGGTTCCCCGCCTCGTTGAGTTGTGCAGCTAGGAGAACTACCTGTCACTCCCCTTTGGAAGCCTCTCGATCTGTAGCTGAAACGTCAGGAAAATGCTTTGTCAGAGCTGAGGAGTTTCTTTCTCCCAATAAATCATACATGTACTAAGATTGTAATAAGTTTTCGCAATTACGAACAATTCGTGGTATGCTAGAAGACCCCAATTGGACCCTGGGGTGTAGTAAGGGAAAAAGATGGAAACTGACAAACAATATCGTATTGCCTTTCTCTTTAACGATTTCCACAACGAGTATGGTGTGGCTATCTGTAAAGGGGCTTTACAGGCTGCCGAGGAACTTGGCGTTTCGGTAGTCTTCTTTGGTGTTGGACAGCTTGATAGCCCTGTTTTCAATACAGGGAAACGAAACCGGATATTTTCTCTTTTCTCTCCAGAGGCCTTTGATGGGGTCGTCTATATCTCCTCCTCGATCTCCAACTATGTGGGCATGGAAAAATTCCTGCAGTTTACCGAGAAATTCGGAGCTATCCCTTCAGCACATATCGGGGTGAAGACTCCTTTGTACTCTACCTTCAATGTAGACAATAGGCTGGGCATGTATGGTGTTGTCGATCATCTCATCAAGGTTCACAGGAGAAAAAAGATAGCTATCATCAATGGGACCCTGGGGGTGTATGAAGCTGATGAAAGGTTCTTGGCATACAAGATGGCCCTTGAGGATAATGGTATTGCATTTGATGTGCGCTATGCATTTGCGGGAGATTTTCTCAGGGAGAGTGGAATTCTCGCCATAGAGGAGTTCCTGGACAAGAGAAACATTGAGATTGATGCCATTGTTGGGGCCAATGACCTTATGGCTCTGTATGCCATGAAGGAGCTTCAGAGAAGAGGCTACCGAATTCCAGAGGATATCAGTATCTGTGGATTTGATGATTTGGCAAGCGCAAAAAGCCATCAACCAGCCTTGACCACCGTGCATCAGCCGGTTGTTGAGTTGGGCTATCTGGCAATGAAGGAGTTTTGTGGCAAACTTCTCTCCGGCTCTTCCGAAATAGGGGATTATCGACTCCCTGCAGAGATGGTAGTACGGCAGTCCTGTGGCTGTGGCTTTGAGACTCCTGACAAACCCCTTACCCTCTCAACGACTCAGAGAGTATCTGAAATGACGATACATGAGAGGGGCGAGCTAGATTCCATTTTCAATATCATGGCAAGGAACATCGTTGGTTCCTTTGATTATGAAGATATCAGTAAGGTTCTGGATGAGACTCTCATCCTGTGTGATATAGAGAATTTCACGCTGGCAAAATATGTCGATGATAGTGACTGCCAGATATTCTACAGTTCCAGGAAAACCCCCAAAAGAAAGATATCCTCCCAACGGTTGGTCTCCGATAGCATTGATGCTGAAGTCTCAGCAGGTTCCCTCTTTATCCTCCCCCTCTATTATAGGGACGAGGATTTGGGATTTTTCATAACCGATGCGGGATACAAGGAATTCTACGTACTGGAGGTGTTGGCAAACCATCTCTCAGGGGCCCTCAAGGGTGCCCAGCTGCTGGAGGATGCCCGCCGATACTCGGAGCGGCTGGAGAAAGAGGTAAAGTTGCGGACAAATGAGTTGGCCCAACGTTCGGCCGACCTTGAGGTGGCCATCGACAAGGTAAAGCTTGCCAATGAAAAATTGAAATGGTTTGCCGTAATTGATGACCTGACAGGGCTTTTTAACCGCCGTGGGTTTATGACCATAGCCAAGCAGAATCTTGAGCTGGCAAAAAAGAGTGGGACAGAACTGGTCCTGGTCTATCTGGACCTTGATGGTTTGAAAAAAATCAACGATACCTATGGCCATGCAAGTGGTGATACCGCCATTCAGGCCATGGCTACCATCCTCCAAAGCGTCTTCAGGAAGTCCGACATCATAGCTAGGCTGGGAGGGGATGAGTTTACCGTCCTCGCCCTCGACTGCACGCCTAAGCAGTATGAGCTCATTGCAAATCGTATGGATAGGTCTGTCGATGAGTATAATGCAAAGAGCGGTCACCCCTTTACGTTGGCTGTGTCCAGCGGTAGTGCCCACTTTACCAAGACGAACCAGCTTTCGATCGATGCCCTTCTGGAACAGGCAGACCTGCAGTTGTATAGGGTCAAGAAAGAGAAGAAGAGCCGAAACGTACGAAAGGGGTGACCATACCAGCTCTCGTAAAAAAAGTAGTTCTAAACTGCTACTTGGGACAATGAGGAACATTCCAACTTTTGTATAGCCGTTTCCTTGGATACCTGCTTACTGCCAGGATATTCCTTGCAAGCAAGGTTTTTATGGCCTCAACCAACTCCTTCTCGGTCCAACCTGTCAATACACCCGAACGACTATCATGGCTATCACTCTGGCAAAGGAGCTTTGCCAGCCTTGCAGGGGTAGAAGAAGGTTTTCTCTTTACCACATCTTCATTTTGGTGAAAATGCTGTACAACTCGGCAATTGTAGCATTGCTCCTTGCTGCCTTGCGTAGAGCAGTGTGCCAGGTTGCCACCTCTGCCAGATCTTCCTCTCTCCTGCAGGAACGATGTATCACTCTTTGGTACTGTTCTCTGGATGGCGGTATGGATGTTCTGTTTCTCGTACGGCAATTCCTTACTTTAGAATTGTTTAAATAGGTGGATGAAAATGTACACTCTAACCCTTTCTCTCCCTGGGTATTTTTCATATGAGAAGTTTCTTAACCATATTTCTGTAAAGTGTATATAATAATAATGATTAAATTCGTATTGTTATAAAGTACACTTTACAATAGTTCCTTTCCATGAGATACTACTATCATGAAATATACTCACCCTTCCTATATACAAAGACCTCTCTATCTGGACCGCATAAGGCCCCATATCGGGAGTAATCTTATTAAGGTGCTCACGGGACAAAGACGTGTAGGAAAAAGCTATATGTTCTACCAAATAATTGATGAAATACTAAAAGAGGATCCTAAAGCCACAATAGTCAGCATAAACATCCCTAGGGATCGATTTGACTTCCCCTTGGGAAGCAGCAAGGATCTGTACACATACATCTCCTCCCGTTTTAGGGATACCGACACCCATCGGGTTGTCTTGTTGGATGAAATTCAGGAAATTAACGGTTTTGAGCAGGTGTTATCAGCATTGTTTGAGAAAGGAGGGTACGATATCTATGTGACTGGGAGTAATAGCCATCTTCTCAGTGGTGATTTGGCTACCTTGCTTTCAGGGCGTTATACAGAGATAGAAATACATGGACTATCATACTCGGAATTCCTCCTTTTCCACAGCCTGAATGACTCAGAAGAGAGTCTGGGCAAGTATCTGCGACTTGGGGGACTGCCGTATCTCAGTACTTGTTCCTTGGATGATTCTATGCAAGTTCAAGCCTATTTTAACACTGTTGAAGAGACAATTTTACTCAATGATGTTTTACGGTCTCATAAAGGATCAAGCAAGGTGCTATTCAGATTTCTGGTACGGTTTCTTGCTGACAATATTGGAAGCCCTGTATCCGCAACATCCATCTCTAAATATATGAAATCCCAACATTTGCATATTAGTGTTCCATCGATACTCTCTTTCCTTGAGACCCTCGATAGGGCCTACCTTGTTCATCAGACACTATTTTATGACTTGGAGAATAAACGGTTTTTGGATATTTCTGCAAAGTATTATTACGAGGATTTAGGCTTGAGAAACTACCTGTGTGGGGGGTTCAAAGTCTCCGATAGGGCAAAGGTGATGGAGAATGCTGTCTATCTATCCCTCATACAAAATGGATACCTAGTCACAACAGGAAGGGGACCTATGGGCAAAGAAATTGATTTCATTGCATCAAAGGGTGAAGAAAAAATGTACCTTCAAGTCTGCGAGCGGTTTGAGACTAAGGAAAAGAGTGAAAGGGAATTCCACAATCTTTTGTTGCCACATGATGCATATCCTCGTTTCATGGTAACAGGGGATGTTTCCATGAATGGGATGATGCAGGATGGGATTAAGGTTTTTAGTCTCAGGCATTGGCTAAAGGAAGTGCAATACATTCAGTAGTGGGGGAGGGCATTAAGGGTATTGTTTTTAACCAATGCTTTTTTTCTCACGATTCTTGTATAGAGCCGTTTCCTTGGATACCTGCTTACTGCCAGGATATTCCTTGCAAGCAAGGTTTTTATGGCCTCAACCAACTCCTTCTCTGTCCAACCTGTCAATACACCCGAACGACTATCATGGCTATCACTCTGGCAAAGGAGCTTTGCCAGCCTTCCTGGGGTATAGGCAAGGGGGCGGCACCGTACTGTGCTTACAATCTGCTTCTGTCCATCAGGAAGATCATGCAGGTTCTGATTGCACACATCGCAACCACTGCAGCCCTCCAGCCTTTCCCCTAACAATAGGAGCAGGCTCTCTCGTATGCAGGAATCTCTCTTGGTAAAGATGGTATACAATTGTAGGAACGGAGAAGTTCCCTCTGCTTTTTGCCTTTCCTTCATTGCCTTTCTGTACTCTTCTTCACCTACCAGTACATAGGAGTGTGCCTGCTCGCCATCCCTGCCAGCCCTTCCGCTCTCCTGCAAAAAGGATGCAACATCCCTGGATAGGGTACGATGAATGACGGTCCGAATGTTCTTCTTGTCCACGCCCATGCCGAATGCATTGGTGGAAAACAGGACCCCTTCGTCGGTCTGTGAAAACCATGATTCAAGAGCCGTTCTACATTCCATTCCTAATCCGGCATGATAGTATCTGGTAGGAATCGATGGATTGGTAGTGGAAAAATGGGAGGAGGATACTTCACACTCCTTTCTGGTTGCACAGAATACAACGGCAGGCCGGTGTATCTGGTCGTTCAGGAGCATGGAAAGTGAGTGAGCCTTGCTGATGGTCTCCTGGCAGTGGTAGATGATGTTCTCCCTGTCGGAACTTCCCCGTACCATATGGGGTTTCTTTCCAAGGAAGAGCATAGCCTGCAAATCTTTGGTAATGGCTTCATCTGCCGTGGCGGTGAAGGCCAGAAGCTGTCTTACGGTCAGGTATGCGATGATGCTTCCTAAGCCTGCATAGGAGGGCCTGAAACTCTTTCCCCACTGCACAACAGTATGGGCCTCATCGACCACCAAGAGGCTGATCGTATAGGGTGAGAGGTTTGCTATGACCTGGGGGGTGAGCATGCACTCTGCATTGGTTATTACTACCCTTGCCTTGTTGCCCTCAAGTTGTTCCCATATGGCCCTCCGTTGCTCCTTTGTCTGTCCGCCCCGGATGCATACACACGCTATGTTGCTTTGCGAAAATCTCTTGACCTGGTCGTTCATCAGGGAGAGGAGGGGATATACGATTACCGTGAGGCCTTTGACAAGCAGGGAGGGAAGCATGAAGCAGACACTCTTGCCCGATCCTGTGGGAAGGACTACCAGCATCCCTTCATGCTCTGTTGTCTTATGGTCCTGTTCCAGGATCCTTTGGATGACAAGCCTCTGGTAGGGTCTGAGGCTTTGCAGCCCAAACCTTTCACGTGCTTGCTGGTCTATCAGTTCTTGCAGTTCCATCGTAGAGAAAGGGGTGGAAATAGCCGGATTGCATCACCTCGGTTGGTCAGAACAGCTGCCTGTCCTCATTGAGCAGGCTTGTGATCGACAGTGCATACTCGGTTGGGCTCTTTCCGTAGACCTTTGAAAATTGTTTTGAGAAGTGGTGGATCGAGCTGTACCCCAACTGATAGGCAATGGAGGTGAAATTCCCCTTGCCTTCCCGGATGAGCTGTTTTGCTCTCTCTAGCCTCAGGCGTGCATACCACTGCATCATGCTGTTGCCGGTCTCATGTCTGAAGATCTGCTGGGCTAGGGTGGTGCTCATCGAGCAGTGCGAGCAGATATCCTGCAGGGTCAGGTTGTCTGCAAGATGGCTTTGCATGTAGGTATTGGCCCGCTCAAAGCGGAGTCTACGGTCATTGCTCTGGCTGGTGTTGAGGATGGTCTTCTCCCTTTCGTCCTGAGCGTCATGGATCATCAGCTCCAGCAGGAATGCCTCAAAGTAGTTCTTGATCAGCTGCTGGCTTCCAAAAGGTCTGGATGGGGTGAAATCCAATTGCTTGTAGTAGGGGTCAGAGAGGTCTGTGGCAAAGGTTTTCTTGGCTTCGTTGATGATGATGGACATGAGGCTCTTGGTTTTTTTTGTGATGGGAAGCACCTTGTTCTCAAAGAACTTCATGCTGGGTGAATTGCACACAAAGGAGATTACCACCAGGCATGGTGAGATGATCTTATTGCACTCCACCGTATGGAACTCATTGGGCTTGTGGAAAATGATCTGTCCCTGCTGCAGTTGGTGGTGTTCGGTGTCAGTGGTAACAAAGACCACCCCCTTATCGACATACAACAGCTCCCAGAAGTCGTGTCTTTCCCCTTCAAAGATGAACTTATGGGGATATTCGAAGTAGTGAAAGGTGACGAAGTGAGTGACATTGATATCCTTTTTCATCGAAGAAAGAAGGAATCCATCGATATGCTTGTTCATGGATGTATACTATACCACCCTATGCAAAATGACAAACAATATGTTTTATTTGACAAATGGGAAAAGGAAAACGGGTCTATACTTTTTATGGATTCCCTTTGCCAAGAGCAGGCTAGCGTGCGGGTGGGCCAAATAGAGCCAGTCTCTGGTAACAGTACTCAGGAGGTATCTATGCAGAACAGTGAAACAAAGCTTCGCCAAGTCATTGCCGATTTCAACATTCCCGGCACCCTTACCGCGTTGAAGGCAAACCGCGAGGGCCATATCAACACCACCTACATCTCCACATTTGCTTCCGACGGTTCCATCAGGAAATACACCCACCAGAGGATCAACAGCTACGTGTTCAAGCACCCTCTCGAGGTGATGGAGAACATCAGTCTTGTAACCGGGCATATCCGGTCCAAACTGCTGGGCTCCTGTTCTGATGTTGACCTCAGATGCCTACGGATTGTAAAAACCCGCAGCGGATCACTCGTCCATATTGATGATGAAGGGGGGTACTGGAGAACCTACCACTATATTGACCATGTGAAGACGTTCAGTACCATCAAGGATACCGAGCAGGCATTCCTGCTTGGTAAGGCCATCGGGAACTTCCAGTTGCAGCTCGCTGATTTTGAGGGAAACAGGTTGCATGAGACCATCCCCCATTTCCATGACATGGGTTTGCGTTACAGACAATTGGAAGAAGCAATGGAGGTCAATCACCAGAACCGGCTTGAAAGAGTTGGCCCTGAATTGGCTTTCCTGCTTGAAAACAAGGAACGGGGCCTTGTGTTGTGGGATGGAATGGCAAAAGGGAAGGTGCCGACCCGCGTCACCCATAATGATACCAAGATCAACAATGTACTGTTCACCCCTGATGGAAAAGAAGCCCTCTGCATCATCGACCTTGATACGGTCATGCCAGGGACCATCCTCTTTGATACAGGGGATATGATCCGTACCGCTACAACCACAGGGGAGGAAGATGCCCTTGACCTCTCTACCATTGGCTGTGATGTGGATTTGCATAGGTCCCTCATACAGGGATACCTTTCCAAGGCAGATTTCCTCACACCATTGGAGAGATCGCTGATTGTTGAATCAGGTAGGAACATCACCCAGATCATGGCTGTCCGATTCCTTACCGACTATCTGAATGGGGACAGGTACTACTCCATCGAACGAGAGCAGCATAACCTCGACCGTGCAAGAACACAGATACGGCTGATGCAGGATATGGACAGCAAATGGGAACTCCTTTCCAGAAGCGTCGAGTAGCATATGGTACTCAGGATATGGCTAGCAAACAAGGTCCTCTAGCAATTATTTTCATGGTAAGGAAAAGGATCGAAACAAGGGAGAGCCGGCATCGCCGGCTCTCCCTCGATTGCCCTACTTTTCAGCAAGCTGCGCTTCAATCGATTTCAGCTCAGCCTCAAGCCTTGCCTTCTGGATTTGGAGCATCTGTTGATTTGGTTGGGAATATCCCATGTCCGAGCCATGGCGAAATCCCATGCCTCTTCCCATTCCCATACCCCTCCCGTGCATGACTCTTGCATTGCCAGTGCAAAATCCCATTCCACGACCGGTCATGGCTCCCTGTCCCTGAGGACCTGTTCCATCTCTATATGCCATCCTATACCTCCTGAGTATATGTTGTTTCCGACATATGTCGGTTATGACTATACCTTACACTTATTATTGACATATGTCAATAACTAATTCTGCCCTTGCATTCCCCCTACCTGAAGCATGCTCTCTGTTTACAATAACACCATGGATTGGGAGATGTGAAAATGGATGGCCAAAGCAGTGCGCCTTGGCCATCCATCAATACGGTAGGGTTGTCTCCAGGGTTCTAGATTTCCAGCAGTTTCTCGGCCATCTCTTCTGCCATGAACTCCAGGTTGAGGTTCTGCCTACGGAACGTGGTCTGTTTCTTGATGTAGCGTGCCAGGGTATCGGGCATCTGCAACTCCTCTTTCCAGCGGCTAGGAATCTCTTCATCGCCATAGAAGGCACCGGCCAAGGAGCCATAGATGGCACCATTTGCACTGCTTGACCCCCCTTTGTTCACTACCAGGAGCATACCTTCCTCAAAGCTGGAAGTGTGCAGCAGGGAGAAGAGGGCCAGTTGCAGCGAGTAGAGGACAGAGTCCTTGTTCTCCGGCTCAAACGAGGGCTCTACGCCCTTTGTCGCCTTGTCCAATGCAGCTTGCACTTCCGGATGGAGGCCAAACTTCTTTGCTGAGGAGAGCAGGTAGATGCCAAACCTGAAGGGTTGCTGCACATTGATGATGGCCTCCGAGATCCCAAGGGAGAGGGCCTTGTTGGCATCGATGCAGAGTTGGCTGAGGTTGGTCATGATGCTTTCTGCCTCAGCCATGGCAACAATCTCCTTGTCCGAAAGGTTGGCACCCAGAATTCCTATGGGAGCTACCCTCATCAAGGCATAGTTGTTCTCGCTTTTTGGCTGAGGGCCATCCTCGAGGATGTCCTTGAGGAGTGGGCGTACCAGTGGAGGGTCCCATTTGGCCCATTTCCGGTAGGAGGAGAGGACATGGTCGGCATCGAAGCGTTGCAGCTGTGTGATGCTCTGGGAAAGCAGGATCGCCATGACACTGCCGTCAGTAAGTTCTCCGCTCTCACCCCAGGTCCTCTCTGCCGTGTAAAGTTCCCCAATGCCTTGGGGGAACTCCTCATGGAGAGCTGTTGTCAGTTTTCCTTCAGCCTGGATGCCAAGGGCATCTCCTACAAACATGCCCAAGAGGGCTCCCGTTGCTCTATTGATTGCTTCCATGGTGGTCTCGCTTTATATAGGGGTACAGAATAGAGGAAAGAAAGAAAAATAACGAGTCTTTCCTCCGAGAAAAAAAGAGTCATTCCCTCAATTGTTTTGCTCTCCCCCTACAGGTGTTCGTGACTGGCCATGGCTTTGGAAAGTTCATCCTGCACCTTTTTCAGGTCTTCGGGAATGTTGATCTGTTGGGGGCAGAGTGGAACGCACTGGCCGCATTCGGTACACACTGGGGGGCGGCCATCCTGGCCGTTGGGGTTCTCCCATTGCTTTTTGACCATGGCATAGTTCTGGAACATCCTATACTCGTTCCAAAGGGAAAAGTTGCCGGGGATGTCCACACCGAAAGGACAGGGCATGCAGTATTTGCACCCTGTGCAGCCATTGCCCACCCGGCCCCTCATCGTCTGGCCAATGGTATCCAGGGCCCTATACTCCTTCTCGTCAAGCTTCTTGAAATCGGAGAAGGTCCTGAGGTTGTCGGCTACCTGCTCTAGGGTCGACATGCCACTGAGGATGACCTTCACAAACGGATGGCTGCCCACCCAGCGCAATGCAAAAGAGGCAGGGCTTGCATGGCTGTCAAGCTCGTCAAGGTGTTGCTGTAGGTCGGGGGGGAGGGTGGCAAGGCTCCCTCCCTTGATCGGTTCCATGACAATGACGGGGATGCCCAGCTTTTCCGCTAGCAGATACCCCTTGATGCCTGCCTGCTCCTCGGTATCAAGATAGTTGTACTGGATCTGGCAGAAGTCCCAATCCCTCGTTCTGATGATGTGTGCAAAGTCCTCGTAGATGGAGTGGAAGGAAAATCCTATGTATCGGATCTTCCCACTTGCCTTCAGTTCTTCCAGGTAGGAGGGGATGCCCAGCTCGACCATCTTGTCATACGCCTTTCCATCAAGGGAGTGTAGCAGATAGAAGTCGATATGGTCGACCTGGAGGCGTTGAAGCTGTTCATTGAAGATTCTCTTTGCATCATCGAGGGAGTTGACAAGCCAGTTGGGAAGCTTGGATGCAAGGAAAAAGGATTTCCTCGGGTACTTGTGCAGTACACGCCCGACAAAGGGCTCACTTGCCCCCTTATGGTACGGGTATGCGGTATCGATGTAGTTTACCCCTGAGTGTATGGCCAGGTCGATCATCTCTTCGGCAGGCTTTTCGTCAATTGCACCTTCCGCTGTCAAGGGAAGCCGCATTGCCCCAAACCCTAGCAGTGAGGTGGTGATGCCCAATTTTTCAAATGACCTGGTTTCCATATTTGTCGCTCCTTGTCCTAACCATACCACAAAAAGGGAAGGTAGGGAAAAGGAAGATTTTTCAATTCTCCTCTTTATCGCTGACGGTCTCTCTGCTATAGTTTGGCCATGAAACTATCGGAAAGATTCGTCAATGCTGTATTGAGATGTTTTTTTAGGGTCACCTGTCGTATAAACCTTGAAGAACTGAAGAAAGTCCCCCAGGATGGTCCCCTTCTCTTGCTGGCTAACCATACCTATGTCCTTGATGGACCTATGCTCTATGTGTTTCTCAAGCGGAGCAACCTGCTTGCCATGGCAAAGAAGGAGTTGTGGAACAACAAGTTCCTTGGCTGGGTCATGGGTTTGTGGCGAAGCATACCTGTCGACCGTGAGAATATGGGCCGTGAAACCATGGAAGCCTGTCTGGCGGCACTGGACCGCAAGGAGATTCTTGCCATGGCCCCCGAAGGGACCCGAAGCAAGGACGAGTGCCTGCAGCAGGGCAAGGCCGGGATAGCCTTCTTGGCCCACAAGAAGGATGCTCCCATGGTGCCTGTGGTAATCTTAGGGCTCACCAGCTTTGCAAAGAATCTCAAACATCTGAGACGAACTCCCATCACCATAGCGGTGGGAAAACCCTTTGAGATCATCCAGAAGGGGGGGCGTATCGACGCCACTACCCGCGAAGCCCTCATCGACGAGATCATGCTCAGGATGGCGGCCCTCATGCCCGTTGAGAAGCGGGGCTACTACAAGGACAGGAGTCTTGAGTTCTCCCTGACCCGGGAGCTTGCAAACTCCTAGATTCTCGGTTTCCTCACTTGGCCTCAGGATTCTGCATGGTCCCCATAAACAGGGAGATCTCTGCCTCCCTGTCTATGATCGCATAGAAGAATGGCCTGTCGAAGGTCAGGACAAGCAGCTCCTCCCGGTAGGCCATGCTGGTCGCCTTCATCATGATGGCTGTGACAGCAGCAGCCTCTGAACCCTTCTCATCGACACGGATGAACGTCTTGTGCAGGATCTCCCCGATTACCAGGTCCTTGGTCCTGCTCTCAACCATGAGCGAGAAGTCAGCCTCCCCTGCATCGAAGGGGTCGGTCATGCCCAACAGCTCAAGCTCATCGACCAGGGAGTCGGAATAGGAGGCCTCGAACTTGGGAAGGGAGAGATCCATGCGGGTGTAGTGCAGGGTATCGACCGCATCGAAGAGCCTTTGGGTGAATCCTTGTTGTTTTTGGCTGGCAAGCCAGGTATCCAGTGTTGTCTCCTCATTGGGCAGGATGGCAACGAATGCAAACCGCTCGTTGCTATAGGGTAGCAGGAGAACCTGCCCACCCAGTGCCTCGGCATAGGGGAAACTGCTGCTCTGATGCATGAAAGGAACAACTACCTGCTCGTCCTCTACGCTAAAGCCCTGGTCGTAGGTGCTGCCTTTGGTAAAGGGATTTAGCCAATCACCCTTGAAATAGACTGCATTTATGAGATACATCAGGGCGCTTGGATCTATCGAGTCGATGATGGACTTGATGGTTCCCCTTGTGGAGTCGCTGACCCATCCGTTTATGGTGGAAAGTGAGCTTTTGGCCCCAAAATCAAGGTTTTTTGCAGTCGCCTTGTAGTACTCCCTGTCCTTTTTGAGGAACCCCTGGTCGAAGGGAATCTTCTGGTTGAGCCAGATGCTGTTGGCTATGCTCAGCTCTATGTCAGCGAGGTCTGCAAGCCCCTGCACATAGTGGGCATTTCCCCTGTTCAAGGATTCCAGTGAGCCTCTTTCAGGAGCCAGGAGGTCGAGCATCGATGAGAGGGTGTTCCCGTTGGCTCCATTGGCCGTCATGCCCAAGGCGAGGTAGACCGAGAGGGGGGAGAGCATGGCATTTTCCCCATGATAGTTCTGGGCAAAGAACAGCTTGTCGGAAAACTGCTGTACTGATTGGGTAAAGAGAGCTGGGTTGTTTCCAACCCTTTCTACCGGTGCTTTTTCAGCAAGCCCGGCAGAACCGAGAAATGTGGAAAGCACAAGAAGAGCCATCAGGACCAAATGTTTTTTCATCGCTATTCTCCTACAGGTTAACTAAGTGAACCATATACAGGAGAGGAAAGCTAGATTGTTTCAGGCCGCAAGCAGAAAACTGAGGGGAATTGTGATGATGCCCAGGATGGTGGAGAGTATGACCATGGTACTTCCGAAGTCGGACCTGACCCCATACCGTATAGGCAGGACAGAGGTGAATACAGCAGAGGGGAGGGCCGAGGCAACCAGTACCACGCTCCTGCTCAGACCTGTGAGGCCAAAGATTTTTGTTGCCAGCAAGCCGAATAGGAACCCTCCGACAAACCGTATGAGCAGTGCCCCTGCAATATGCCGGTCAAGATGCCACTTGGTACTCTTCAGCGATACCCCCAAGGTGAAGGCGGCAAGGGGAGGGGCAGCATTGCCTGCAAACTCAAAGCTCGTCACCAGGGGAGCCGGGATGGTGAGGTCTGTGATGCGAAAGAGGAACCCGGCGAATACAGCCCAGAGGATGGGGGACTTCACGATCGTTGCAAACGATTTTTTCGTCAGCCCCCCGGTGATGATGAGAATTCCCAGGGTAAAGATGTAGATTGTCTGGATCTGGTCGTAGATCACGATGAGGTTCATCGCTGCAACGCCACCCCACAGCTGCATCAGCGGGATGCCCAAGAAGCCTGAGTTCATGAAGATGAGCGAGGGCATGAAGGTCCGCCTGTCCAGCCTGAAGGCCTTGGCATAGAGAAAGGAGGTGAGGGCGAGCAGGACGACAACCATGGTCGTCGCCCCTGCCAGGTCAAAGACCAGGGAGGCATGTATGTCACTGTGGTAGAGTGAGATAAACACCAGGGCAGGCATAAGCAGGTCTGAGATGAGTATTACCAGGGTATCGAGGTTGATCGTATAGACCCTGGCAAACAGATATCCGGCCAGGGAAAGCAGAAGAATGGGCAACATTTGCATGAATGAGTAGGCTATCATGGGTTGCACTATAGGCAATAGCGCATAGGTTTGCAAGCAGAATGTGCATCTCGACTACAGGTCGCACCAGGAGTGTTTGACTTTACTCTATGGGGAAGGTCTCCATGAGTTTTTCGGTTACCGTTTGGTCTTTTTCCACCTGGTAGCGAACAACGGTTATGCAATTCGATGGAACATCGAAATGGAGAAGGTACCACCTGGGTTTTGTCGTCTCGATGAAGGAATCCCTCCCATGGAAGGCCCCTGCGATAAACTCGGAGGTAGTGCGCCTGAAGCTATACCAGATATCCCCCTGATGGTGGTGGCCACTGAGGAAGAGCTTAGCTGAGTTCTCCACCATGAGTCTGATGAGGTTTTCCCTTTCCTGGGTATTTCCCAGCACCAGGTAGATCAGTGATGCATTCCCATACAAGGGCATGTGGGAGAAGAAGAGCTTTGGCCTGCTATCCCTTTTTACTGCATCCTGCAGCTCATGCATCTGTGTACGGCCAAGGGTCCTGTTTGCCGTATCCAACAGGTAGAAGGAGACCCCCCTATGGGAGAAGCCTTGGTAGTTGTACTCATCGACATAGGTTTTCCAAAGTGCAATGCCATCGCTGGCAAGCCGGATATCGTGGTTGCCCTTGATGGAATAGGTGGTGATGCCCTCCTCAAGGAGGGTTAGGGTAAAATTCCTGTAGGCCTGGAACTCCTCCTTTCTGGAATTGTTGGTGCTGTCGCCGAGGCTCACCATGTGGGTCAGATGATCTTCGCTTTCGGTATGCTGGCTCTGATACTGCCTGACCCAGGAGAAGAACAGGTCGTTTGCATAGTAGACCCCGTCATCCCTTCGCCCGAAGTGTTGGTCCCCGGTAATGAGCAGCGTGAATGATGATGGCTCTTCCATGGCGTCGGTGATGACGAAGGTGTTCTTCTCCCTTGAAGCCTTCTCCCCATCGAGGATCTGCAGGTTTGAAAGGTCACACGAGAGCAGCAGCAGTGGCAGTGCAACGAGCAGAAGGGTCTTTTTCATAGCCACACCCCCAGGTCACGGAGCATGGTCGCCCTCTCTGAAGGCCCTGCCCAACAGATGGCGAATGAGATCTCCCGCATGGTGATGAACTGGGATTCGTTGCGAAGGTCACTGAACCTCACCAATGGCCTTACGACCAGGAACAGGGTGTCGCTGAGGGCCAGGGCAGCCGATCCTCCATAGAAGAAGGCGAGTTGGCTCTCATGCAGCGAAAGGGTGTCGGTAGTGATGAAGAGGGTAAGGAAGAGAAGGTCCATGAACTCCTGGCTGCAGGAGATCGCCAGGTGCGGGGAGAAGCTCCATAGGTTGTGGTCGTGGCTCTTTGACCAGCTGCTGTTCATGTGCACTCCAGCGCTTGTCGTCACCATCGTGGCATAGGGGGGAAACGGGGTTCTTGCACTAAAGCCAAATGCGACCAGGGCTGAGGTTGACCCATTGTTTTGAGCATGGGAAAAATAGTGTATGTTCGCCAGAAAGAGGGGATGGACTAGCTCCTTAGAGGATGTCGACCCTTGCGTTGCATGGAAGGTCAGGCTGGTCTCTGGATATTGGAACCGTAGGCTTGCTGTAGTGTGCAGGGAACCCTTCCCAAATCCCATGGTGATTCGGTTGCCATATTCGCTGGTGCTGGTGATGCTCTCGTTGAGGAAAAGACTCTGCATGAACAGTTGGGGGCTGGCTCCAACCTGGCAACAGGCGAACAAGAAAAGAAGGATGAGCAAATTAGCCTTTTGGTGACTTTTCTGTTTTTCCATGGGTGAACAGTACAGCCTCCACCCCTCTATTGCAAGCTATATTTCGCAAAACAGCAGGTAGGTCGATACTCTACAAATTTTCTTGGGCCTCCTCCCCCCACAACCGTAGTTGGTATATACTGGGTATGAGGAGCCATCATGAACCAGTCACTGCAAGAAATGCCCCGTATCAACCGTCTGGTTGAGTACCTGCACCTGCTCATTGCCAAAAAAGCCGGAAAACCGGAGTTCCAGGCCTATGAATCCGACCTGAAGGGTACCAACCCCTTTGAGGTCAATGAGGCTCTGGACCGTGTCCTCAGCAGTGCAGTGGATGTTGAAGGGCTTTCTGTGCCTGTCTCCCAGTTTATCCGTGCTGTGAGCCAGGCTCTGGAAGCCTTTTCCAAGCCCACCTATCCGGAGGACCATCTGCTCCATAGCCTGAACTTGGAGAATATCGCCTTGCAGGAGTTCTCCGGACAGATGCAAAGCCTCTCGTTGCAGATACAGAAGAAGGAGAAGGACGGGGTGGTTGGGATAGCAATGCTCAAGAGGCGCATTGCAGAGACCGACCTGTTGGCTCTGCACTACCAACGCCTCCAGAACGAACTCTTCCCCCTGTTTGAGCGGGCTGAGGCCCATCACAGTTGCGTCAAGCTGATGTGGGCACTCCAGGACAGGACCCTTGCCCTTCGCAAGGCATTGTTGAAGGAGGGAGACGTAAGTCTTCAGGAGTTCTGGAAAACGTTTGGGCAGTTCTATTTCCATGTGCAGATCCTGCACTATAGGGAGCAGCAGATACTTTTTCCTGTTGTCTATGAGAGCCTTGTTGCAGAACAGAAACTCCCTTCACCCTTGCCATCCTCATTTTTTGTCTCTCCAACAGGAACGCTGGATAGTGAGGTCCTGCAGCAGATATTTACCTTGCTTCCCCTGGATATCGCCTTCATCGACAAGGATGACCGTGTCTGCTTCTACTCCGACCCGCCCCACAGGATCTTTCCCCGTTCCCCCCAGGTGATAGGGCGCCTCGTCCAGAACTGCCATCCACCAAAGAGTGTGGGGACAGTAGAAAAAATCCTCACCTCCTTCAAGGAAGGAAGCGAGGATTCTGCTGAATTCTATCTTACCCTACAGGGCCGGTTCGTTCACATCGAGTACTTTGCTGTACGGGATAGGAACAACCTCTACCTGGGGACCTTGGAGGTCACCCAGGATGCGACCCACCTCAGGTCGTTGGTTGGCCAGAAGCGATTACTGTAGGAGGGAGGGAAGTGGAGATGTACTGCTTGAGCAGGGAAGCCAGGGAGTTGTACTCCAGGTTCAGCACGCCCATCTCACGTTGTGCATTCTCGGCACTGTCAGAGGCATGTGCAGCGTTTACCCGGATGTTGGTTCCGAATTCGCGCCGTATGGTTCCTGCCGGTGCCTTGTTGGGGTCGGTAGGTCCCAGGACATCCCGGATCTTCTGCACTGCATTGACCCCTTCATAGACCAGTACCATACACTTCACCAAACCCGGGTCCTCAAGATGGCCCTTGTCGCAGGCACTTGGCTTGATGCCTGCCATGAACTCCACAATGCTCTCAAACTGTTCTTCTGAGTACATGTCCCCAAAGCTTTGGGTCAGGATGTCCTGCAGTTGGTCGGGAAGCAGGACGTTGAAGTCACGTTCCAGCAGTTCCCTGGCCTGCATTCCATACACCGGTGCAAGTCTCTTCTTCAGCCCATCCTTGATGGGGCCATAGAACTGGAGGGCCTGGGCCACGGACATTTTCAGCACTTTCATGCCGATGATGCGCAACCCTGTCCTGGAGAACATGTCAATGATCATGCCAGGGCGGGAAGAGGCATAGATCCAGTTGTCCGGTTTGATGATGACCAGGGTCCTCTCGGTTCCCTCATGCCTGTGCCGGGTCTCGATGATGTTCTTCTGCTCCGGTAGCCATGAGGAGAAGAGAGAGAGGGTGGTATCTGCTTCACTTTGTGTCAGGGCTGTGAGCACCGCTGGCTCGAAGTACGAGACATTGGTCTTCGCTTCGTCTGTGAAGATCAGGTCAGCATAGGTGTCGCGGATGGACTGGCCGGTTACCATCTCAACGGTGTTGTTGTCGGGCTGGAAGGCCCCACAAACCTGGGCAAGCTGGGTGCAGGGATCTTCTCCGCGGAATACCAGTAGCAGGGACCTGTGGCGGTACCCTCCTGAGGGGGCGAGATTTTGCTCTACATAATCACCAAGTATCACCGATGCGATGAAACTTTCCGCCTTTTCCCGGTTTCTGATGATCGAAGCATAATCTTGAGCTATCTTCAGATCCATAGCGATCATCTGAGCGCCAACTAGTTCCAATGATATGCGTGATAATAGTCTGGATAGGACCCCACCGGTGCGGCTTTTTGCCACGGTATAGGGGGTAACCAGAACATACGACAAGGACTGTTCCATGAGCAGCCTCCTTCTAAGATGTCTGTACCCCCAATCCTACAAGGGCGGGCCTTCATTTGTCCATTGCGGATGAGAGAAAAAATGGTTAAATCACCTGAATTTGGCAGGATTTCATGGCAACTAGAGATGCCTCATGGTTTTCGGGTGTAGTTCCCGCACAGCAGGCACTATCTACGGTTATGGCAAGACCAGGGCGGAAAGCCTTCAAAAGCAGTGCATTGGAAATGACGCAGATATCGGTGCAGACCCCCACAAGGGTCACCTTGTCGATGTCAGGTCTCCCTTCCAGTGCCTTTGCCATCTCGACCGAACCGAAGGTTGGTTTTTCGAACAGCCTGGCGTGTGAGGTGAAGGCCTTGAGCTTATCGACCAGCTCATGGCCTTCGGTTCCCTTGATGCAGTGTTCCACTGGGAGGGCCTTTCCTTCTGCGGTCCCTAGGTAGTCCTTCTGGTGGGTGTCGAGGGTAAACCAGAGTTCCCCTGTATGCAAGGCCACCTTGTCACGTACCTTCTGGACAACAGCCTGGGCCTCTTGTGTTCCGAGGGAACCAAAGACAAAATCCTTCTGCATGTCCACTACAATGAGCAGGTCCCTAGAAGGAGGATTGCCACAATCCGTGGATTGAACAGTATGCATATACATCTCCATGATCTTTGTCGGTAAAGACGGCGGTTGCCATGCTGTTGCTCTTGATGTCGCTACGCCGTACCGTCTGTTTTGTCACAAACACGATGAACTTGATATGATGGTCCTCTGACTGGGGATGGGGCTTGCTGCCCACATTCACATACAGAAGCCCGTCACGATGCTTCAGGTCCGGAAGATGGTATTCGGACCCCTCTCCCTCTTCCTTGGGCTTCAGCCTCTCCATGGGTTGCCCACAGCAGGTAAGTGAGTGCCCTCCGTTCTCCACCAGCTCTACGATCGAGTGGCAGACAGGACACCAGTAAAAAACTATTTTCCTTGCCATAGTGCCTCCTGCTGTAACCGTACTTCTCTTCTGGGATTTATCCAAGGGGTATTCACCCATATTTCGGTATTTCCCTCATTACCAGGTGGAGGGCAGGCCTCTTCACAGCCCCAGCAGAGTGTGGTATGGTCTTAACTTGCATAACGCTTTTGGGGGAATGCGATGAATCTTATGTTGCAGGAGAAGGAGACTTCTTACCTGTATGATACGCCTCTTTTGCACCAGAGCTCTTTCTGGTCGCAAGTAAAACAAAACCAAGGATACCAGACCAAGGCTTTCGATATAAAGGTCCGCTCTTCGGACATCTCAGAACTGGGAGGATCGTCCTACCTGCTGGATGATGTGCTTGTGCTGCTCAGCCCGATCAACCGGGACCAGACCATCGGCTATGTCCCGTATGGGCCGGTTCTCAAGCCGCTGCAGGACAAGATGGGCCCTTTCCTGGAGGACCTCTCCATCCAGCTGCAGGAGAAGCTGCCGCCATCGTGCATCCTGCTTCGGTATGACCTGCCTTGGCAACGGGTCTGGGAGGAGGATGACCTCTCCCGTGAGTTGCAGGAGCTCCGCCTCAACTGGGGGACCAACTACCACCAGATCCGTAAGTCATGCTCTGACCAGCTGCCATCCAATACGATGTTTGTCGATTTGAGGGGAGGTGAGGATGAGCTGCTTGAGCGGATGCACCACAAGACCCGCTACAATATCAGGCTTGCCCACCGTAAGGGTGTTGAGGTACAGGAGGTGACCCGTGAGGGGTTGCCCATCTTCTACGCTCTCTACCAGGAGACCTGCCAGAGGAACAACATCCACCTGCATGACCTCTCCTTCTTTGAGTCGCTGTTCATCTCCGAACTGGACAAACCCTATTTTTCCCTGCTGGTCGCCTCTCTTGATGGAGTGCCCCTCTCATCAATGTTTCTCACCCGCTCAGGCGACAGGGCTACCTACCTCTATGGGGCATCGTCCTCGAGCAACCGCAACAGCATGAGCACTTACGCCCTGCAGTGGAAGGCCATAGAGCTTGCCCGGTCATGGGGTTGTACGAGCTACGACCTCTTTGGTGTCTCACCCACCGAGGAGAAAGACCATCCCATGAGCAACCTGACGACCTTCAAGAAGGGGTTTGGAGGATCTTTCTTCCATAGGATGGGGTGCTGGGACTACTGGTATGACCAGGACGAAGGCAAGAAGCTCTATGCCTTTGAGATGATGGACAAGGGCTATCACCTGCGCTGAAACAGGATATGGACATCCCCACCACAGATCATGCCCAGCGACCCTGCCTTTGAGCTGTCCAGCCCATATTCGACCACCACATCGGAAAGGGCTGGAGAGCTGAGCATCTCCTTGGCATGGGCGATGGCCTTAGCCTCAACCAGCCCCCCACCAACAGTGCCTTGTGTTGTCCCGTCACTGAAGACCGCGATCTGGAAGCCCACGTCACAGGGGGCAGACCCACTCTTCTTGACAACCCTCGCCAGGATGTACCCCTTCCTTTCGGCAATGGTACGCAAAAGTTTCGGGTCAAGCCTAACCAGGTTGTCCTCCTTACGGTAGACACCGATGATCTGGGCCATGATGCTGATGGCAATCTCCGCAGCAGTCACAGCTCCTATGGGAAGCCCTATCGGGGTGTGCACCGTCGAAAGGGCCTGCTGTGGGATACCTTTCTTCTCCAGGTTGTCCAATGTGATGGCAACCTTGTGCCTACTGCCTATCATGCCGATATATGCGTGGGGGAGGGCCAGGGTCTTTTCCAGGCAGAACTGGTCAAAGCCATGGCCGCGGGTGACCAGAACGAAGAATGGCTTGATCCAAGGCTGGCTTTTTGCGAATGTTTCCCCAAACGGTGCACAGTAGAGGGAGGCCTTGGGGTAGAGGGTAGGGTTGCAGAACTCCTCCCTCTCATCAAGGATCGATATCTCCATCTCCAGCTGCGTAGCCAGGGCGTAGAGCTCCTTGGCCACATGGCCACCCCCACAGATGACCAGCTCGATCTTGGAGCCAAGGTTCTCCACAAGCAGGTCCTCACCCTCCCAGGCTTCTCCCTCACTTCCAAGGCTTGCAACCATCTTGCCCTGGGAGAAGAGGGCCTCGCATCCGGTAGCCTCCCCTGTAAGGACGGTCTTTCGTATCAGGGGTTCTGTTTTCAGGGTCTCGAGCAGGGTCGTATAATAGTGGTTCATGGTACTCTCCTACAATCTTGAAGAGGGGGGTCAACTCTTACGCTTGCCATGGTTTAGCCTATTTCTCCAAGCCATTTTATAGGATGAGAATAGCATAGGAATTGTAAATAATCCATTGAATTTTTAATAAAACAATGGTTTACTATACCTAGATATTGTATCTGAAGACTCAATTTCTGCTGAACAAAGGATAGACCATGGTAAAACTCACATCACTGGTAAAGACCGCAGGCTGTGCGGCAAAGCTTTCACCAAAGCAGTTGCATGAAGTTCTGGATTCCCTCCCTTTCATCCCCTGTCCTGAGTTGGTAGGGGGGTACGAGAACAGTGACGATGCACTGGTCTATCGCCTGGAGGATGGGACTCTGGTCATCCAGACTGTGGACTTCTTCCCCCCGATGGTCGACGACCCCTTCATCTTTGGCCAGGTTGCCGCTGCAAATGCCTTGAGTGACATCTATGCGATGGGAAGCGAACCGAAGGTAGCCATGAACCTCCTCTGTTTTCCCTCCTGCCTTGAGCTTGACGTCATGCGACAGATCATGCTGGGAGGCCAGAGCAAGGTCGCCGAGGCAGGGGCTGTCATAGCAGGGGGGCATACCATCAGCGACCCAACCCCCAAATATGGGCTCTGTGTGACTGGCTTTGGCAAGGAAGGGTCTGTGTGGAAGAATGAGGGGGCCCTTGAGGGGGACCTTCTGGTCCTTACCAAGAGCTTGGGGGTCGGCATCATCAACACAGCGGTAAAGGCAGGGCTTGCAAGTGAGGAGGCGGCCCAGACAGCCATAGAGAGCATGGTCACCCTCAACAAGTATGCACGCGATGTTGCCACCAGGTTTACCGTCCACGCCGCCACCGACGTAACGGGGTTCTCTTTGCTCGGACACCTCTATGAAATGGCCCATTCCAGCAAGGTCACCATGGTGGTGGAGCATGGGAAGGTGCCTATGTTTGAGGCGGCCAAGGAGTACTCCCGTCTTGGCATGAACCCTGGTGGACTCTATAACAACAAGGAGTATCTCCAGGATAAGGTGAAGTTTGAGATAGAACTTCCCCCGGAGATCGAGAGCATCCTCTACGACCCCCAGACATCAGGAGGCCTGCTGTTGGCTATGCCTGCTGAGGATGCCCGCCTCTATTGCAGGGAGACAGGGTTCTCTGTCATCGGCTTTGTTGAGAGGCTGGGAGATAGGCATCTGACGGTGAGGTAGTCACCGTCCACCCAAAAAACCATCCAATACCTCCAGGACCGAGCCCCCTATCGCCTTTGCCTTGTCGCTTACGGTGGTGTAGTCGGCTTCCCGTCCCCTGGGGTCGATGTCGGCGATCTTGAACTGCTCAGGAACGGTCAGGCCGGAGTTGAGCATTCCCCTGACCATACCGTCAATTGTGGCAAGTACAGGCACCTCTCCCACATAGGCGATGACCTGGTCCTTCTCTACCAGGTCCCCTATCGTGGCCTTGCCAACAAAGATTCCGGCGCAAGGGCTGTGGATGACCCGCTCCCTTCCATACCCTGCGATGAGACCGGGTATGCCGGTATTGGCAATCGCCTCACCCTGATGGATGATCCTACCCAGGCTATGTCCCCGTTTGGTCTCAATGACCACATGACAATCCTCTCCGGCCTTGAAACCGGGGCCCAGGGCTATGACCAGGGGGGCAAGATCGATCCTGGTTCCCAGGTTCCTCTTTGCCAGGATTGCATCTACCAGGCAGATCGGCCTCAGTTTTCCCAACGACTCGCCTTGGGGGTCTGCAAGGATCGGGACGGTGCCCTGCTGGAGCACATCCAAAGCCTCATCGACATCCTTGCACCTTTTGGCCTTTACACCCTCTACCTCGGTCTCTGAACAGAACATCGCCTGGGCGAGGCTGACAGTGGAGCGAATCACCGTAGGTTTGTCGGTTTCCCACACTACAACCGGGTAGCCAGCATTCCTGAGGCGGATGATGACCCCGGTTGCCAGGTCTCCAGCTCCCCTGACCACCACAAGATTCCGCTCAAGGTCGCGCAGGGCCTTGCCGGTCCTCTGGCTCTTCTCCTTCATCACCTGGGACAGGACGCTTAAGGCAATCTCCTGGGGTGTCTCCGTGCCGATGTCCAGCCCTATCGGACAGAAGATCCTGTTCCTTTCTTTTAGCGGGACGCTGATACGCTCAAAGAGCATCCTCGCCTTCAGGCGGGAACCCAGTACCCCTATGTAGGGAGTGGGTGTGCTGACCAGATATTCCAGTGACCCCTGGTCGACGTTGTGGGATGCTATCACTGTGTAGGTGAATCGGTTGATGTCGACACCCTCCAGTGCCTTGGCAATGGTGGTGGCAACGGAAAACTTCCTTGCATAGGGGAAGAGTGTGTTTGTGGCGAATTCTGCCCTGGTCTCCACCACCTGCACTCCATAGCCAAGAGCGTGGCAGAGGTTCGCAATTGCCTGGTTTACATGCCCTCCCCCGATAAGCAGGAGGTTGACAAGAGGGGTCGGGATGGTGAGGAAATACTCACCGCTGGTAAGTGCAACCCGCTTGTCCGCCCCTTCCTCCAGCTGCTTTTTCGCATGGTTGAGCAGTTCAGGGTCACAACTGCCAACACACTGGTGGGAGGCGGAGAGCAAAAAGGGTGAGGCATGGGTGTTCAGGCTGAATCCGAACACAAAGGGGATGGTGCTGGCTTCCCACTGGTGGGCAAGGGAGAAGAAGGAGCCGCCTTCCTCGTGTGCGAATACCTGGATGGCGAGGGATACCTTTCCGGCTCCCTTCTTTGCCTCCTGGTCGACGGTAAAATCCAGGCAGAGACTCTGCTGCCCCTCCCTGATCGCCTTTTTTGCCTCTTCGATGGCAAAGGCCTCAAGAAGCCCCCCACCAATGGTGGAGGTTGTCGCCCCCGAGGGCTCCACCAGCATGCTGCCCTGGTTTCTCGAGGCAGAGCCTGTGGTGGTAAGGATGGTGACCAAGGCAAAGGGGGAGAGGGTAGCCTCAAGTTCGCTTGCCCTGCAGAATAGTTGTTTGTTCATACTGGTTTCCTATAGATGAGCTTGTTGGCCTTCAGGGAGCCAAACCAAAGGGCGTATTGCTGGGATGGAAGATCCATGAGGGAGAGCTTCTTGCACTGTTGCAGGTCCTCCTCCCTGCACTGGTTGAAGAGGACCACCGTTTTTCCCTGAGCACTCTTGAGGATGCCTTGCCCATGGTGCAAGAGCCTTTCGTACGTTTCCAGGGTAACCAGCGAGTCGGGGAAGGCATCGGTATAGTGCTCTGACCCAAAGCAGTTCTTCCTGAAGGGCTCCCCCAGAAGCGAGAACGAGGCCAGGCAGATGGTGGCTGTGGTAAAGGACGGTACAACCGGGTCCCGCTCTACATGGAGCTTGAGGCCGAGGTTCATCGAGCCATCACCTTCAAGGACCACCACGTCATAGCGGTCGAGCAGGGCCTCAAGGTTCTCCAAAGGGGGGGCTACCGCCTTTTGGGCCAGATGGGTGTAGAAAACCCTCTCTCCCCTGGATGGGTGGTAGGAGAGGACCCTCTCATCGAAGAAATAGGTATCGCACCCATACTCTTGCTTGTCAGGACCCACCAGTTTGGTGGTGGTGGAGACCAGGACCCTATTGTCCTTGTGGGCATAGGCCTTTGCAAGGGCGATCATGCAGGTGGTCTTCCCGCCGCTTCCCGTCAAGGTTATGCACCTTTGGCTGGAGGAGAGATATGTTTGGAGCTCTTCCAATAGATTATCCATCAGATAATGGTACCACCTTCGTATTTGCCATGCAAGGAGGAACTCTTATATAAGTAGGCAAAACTGGTAGGCGGTGTACGATAAAGGACATGGATACGAAAACGACAAGAGAGTATGTGGGTGTCGACCTGGTTGGCAATCGTTTTGTGATGTGTACCCTCAAGGCAGATAGGAGCAACCCTCGCTACAGCAGTGGTAGGAGTGACACCGAAGGTGGGCAGCTGAAGTTTCTTGCCAAGCTTTCCGATGAGCATGAAATTCTCATACCTGACTCACCACTGGCCGTCCGGGCATTGGAGCTTCTGGGAGAGAGGGTGCACATAGCTTCTATGGGAAGCCTCTGGACTGCCTGGGAGCGGGCAGGGGTGAAGAGGGGGCAACCGATGGCAAAGTTTGCCGCCATCTACCTGATCGAGGAGTGTCTGCCCCCTCAGGTCCTCACCAAGGCCCAGATCCAACAGATCCAGGCCAACCACGCCCTCGAGTTGGTTCAGATCATGCGCATCGGTGATGACAGCCAACGGATAGGGCAGGCAGTCCTCAATGGCAGTGCAACGGAAAAGGATGCAAAACTGGCGATCCAGAATGAGTATCAGAGCAAGATCAAGCCATCGAGTATGGGTACGGTCGAAACCTATGTGCCCCTGTTCGACGAAGAGGATGACTCTTTCCTTGCCAGGCTGTACAGGGCGTTGGAAAAACTGCGCTAGAGATGAAAAAAGACGCCAGAGGCGTCCTTTTTCATCGATCGGGTCCCCCCTTACCTAGGCAAGGCAAGAATATCCTTCAGGGCAGGATTTTTCTGGATGTTCAGCGCAAGGTCACGCTCCCTTCCCTTGTTCACATAGTTCTTGTCCTCGAATGTGTAGTGGAAGTTGGTGTGGATGTCATAGGTCCCGTTCATCAGGGCAAAGGCATCTTCGGTCATGACCAGCTCTTCATCGGTGGGGATGACAAAGATCTTTACCGGTGAATCATCGGTGCTGATCTCAAACTCACCATTGCGGCTGAAACAGACCTCGTTCTTGGCATCGTCAAGCTTTGCGCCGAAGATCTCGATACCCTCACAGGCACCCTTGCGGATGTGGCGGGCCATCTCTCCGACCCCTGCAGTAAAGACCAGGGCATCCACGCGTCCTCCAAGCAGGGTAGCATAGCCACCGATGTACTTGGCGAGGCGGCGACACTCCATGTCGATGCTGAGCTGGGCTTTCTCGTCGCCCTCCTGGGCTGCCTTCTTGACATCACGGCGGTCACTTCTGCCACAGAGACCGATGAGCCCACTCTTCTTGTTGAGTGTGCTGTCCATCTCCTGGGCTGTCATGCCGGTGTTGCCCATCATATAGGGGATGATGGCAGGGTCCATATCGCCGGAACGGGAACCCATGATCAGGCCCTCAAGCGGGGTGAGGCCCATGGAGGTGTCCACACAGACGCCATTCTTTACCGCACAGATGGAGGCACCGTTTCCGATATGGCAGATGATGACGTTGGTATCCTTGTTCTCCTTGCCCAGCAGTACTGCTGCACGCTTTGCGCAGTAGAGGTGGCTGGTTCCGTGGAAGCCGTAGCGCCTGACATTGTACTTGGTATACCATTCATAGGGGACAGCATACATAAAGGCCTCTGGGGGCATGGTCTGGTGCCAGGCTGTGTCAAGGACAATAGCCTGGGGAACGTCTGGCATGGCCTTGCGTGCCGCTTCAATGCCCATGATGTTTGCAGGCATGTGCAATGGTCCCAGGGCGATGACAGAGCGAAGTTGTTCGACAACCTCATCGGTGATGAGGGCTGACTTCTTGAACACTTCCCCACCGTGGAGGACACGATGTCCTACAGCCCCGATCTCAGAGAGGCTCTTGATGACGCCATACTCAGAATCGAGCAGCAAGCGAATGATGAGCTCAATTGCTTCCTTGTGGGTGGGTGATGAGAAATTGGATCGATACTCCCCATTTCCTGTTGCTTTGTGCTCGATGGTCGAATACTCCAGGCCGATGCGTTCCACAACGCCAACTGCCAGAATATCCTTGTTGTCCCAGTCATACACTTGGTACTTAGCAGATGAACTGCCACAGTTCAAGGTCAGAATTACCATGAAAGACTCCTCTATTGTGTCAAAAAAAATTAT
>NZ_JAVSNJ010000010.1:0-90245 GCF_032144095.1 Sphaerochaeta sp. PS | reverse complement strand
CTTATTCCATCATATAGGTGTAACAAGTTCAAAAAAGGAGGGAGCACATGAAGAAGCTAGCAACAACATTGACAGTCATCATTCTCATGGCAGTAGCCACTTCATCCCTCTTTTCTGCAAACGTATACAGTACGGCAGTGCTGAGACTCTCAGCCTATATAGCCGATAGGACAACCATCACAGATACGTACGATGGATTCATCATCAGCAGCAATACGGACAACTTCTCCTATTCGGTACAGGAAAAGGCAGAGGAAAGGATGCTGTTCATACTAGCAAACTAACCAAGAACCAAAGCGGGTCAGGACTAACAAGCTTGCATACTATGGGGTCAGGGAATTTGGGAAAATTCACTGGCTCCTACTTTTTTGCCCCTTGCCCTCCATCAATCGCCGATATAGGGCAGAGGTTAGCTATGGGTGCTATGCAAGCCTCCTGAACATTCTCTGGTTTTGCAGGGGGCACATAGTGAGCAATGGTTGGTAAAAGGTTGGTTTCGACCTTTGGAAAGGAACGGTGACCCATCGGCGTTACCGTTACCTATAAAAAAAGAGCTGCTCCTAAACCTGATTTTTCCATCAGACTTAGGGAACAGCCCCTTTTTTTCTTCCGCTGCCGACCTTATTTGATCACCAGGTTTACCAGCTTGTCGGCAACGACGATCTCCTTGACGATGGTCTTGCCTTCGAGCCAGGTAAGGATTCTCTCATCGCTTTTTGCAAGGCGCAAAAGCTCTTCCTTCTCCGTTCCTTTTTCCACGACAGCCTTGGAGCGGACCTTTCCGTTTACCTGGAAGACGATGGCGACCTCGCTATCGACGGTAAGGCTCTCGTCATAGAGAGGCCAGGGGACATTTGCCAAGGTGGGCTCATTGCCACAGAGTTGCCAAAGCTCCTCTGCAAGGTGAGGGACGTAGGGGCCAAGCAGCTTGATCAAGGTCTCCCACACAACTCTTGGCAGGGTGTCTATCTTGTAGAGCTCATTTACCAGAACCATCATTTGGCTGATGGCCGTGTTGAAGTTCAGGGTATCCGTATCGTGGGTAACCTTCTTGATGGTCTTGTGCAGCACCTTCAGGATCTCTTCGGAAGGCTCCTCATCGGAGATGGTCCTCTCCTCCTGGAGACGCCAGACGCGGTCCAGGAAGCGGTACACGCCACTGAGGCCGGTCGTTGCCCAAGGCTTTGAGACTTCCAGAGGTCCCATGAACATCTCATACATGCGCATGGAGTCGGCCCCGAACTCTGTGATGATCTCATCAGGGTTGATGACATTCTTCAGGCTCTTGGACATCTTGGCGACGACACGTTCAAGCCTCTCTCCGGTAGCCTTCTCAACATATTGGTCTGGGGCAGACTCCTCCACCATATCGGTGGGAACCAGGCTCTTGTCAGCCCTCTGATAGGCAAAGGATGTGATCATCCCCTGGTTCACCAGGCGCTGGAAGGGTTCCTTGGTGGCGACGAAGCCCAGGTCATAGAGCACCTCATGCCAGAACCGTGCATAGAGCAGGTGCAGCACCGCGTGCTCGGCTCCCCCTACATAGAGGTCGACGGGCATCCAGTACTTTTCCTTCTCTTCTGAGACAAACCTCTCGGTGTTCTTGGGGTCGATGTAGCGAAGGTAGTACCAGCAGGAACCTGCCCATTGGGGCATGGTGTTGGTCTCTCTCTTTGCCTTCCCTCCACAGACCGGGCAGGTGGTATTCACCCACTCGTCAATCTTTGCAAGGGGGCTCTCCCCAGTACCGCTGGGTTCATAGGACTGTACATCCGGAAGCAGCAGGGGAAGCTGGTCCTCCTTGAGGGGGACTATGCCACAGGTAGGGCAGTGCACCAAAGGAATGGGCTCGCCCCAGTAGCGCTGTCTGCTGAATACCCAGTCACGAAGCTTGTAGTTGGTTGCCTTTGTCCCGAGGTTTCTCTCCTCCAGCCAGGCTATCATGGCTTCGATGGCATCATCCTTGTTCATTCCATCAAGGAAGCCGCTGTTGACGTGCACTCCATCCTCGGTCCAAGCCTGCTCTTGTACATCGATCTCACTTTTCAGGACCTCGATGATGGGAAGGTCAAACTTCTTTGCAAACTCCCAGTCACGGGTATCGTGGGCAGGAACTGCCATGATGGCACCAGTTCCGTAGCTGATCAGTACATAGTCGGCAACCCAAATGGGAATCCTTTTCCCATTCACGGGGTTTATCGCATAGCTGCCGGTGAATACCCCGGTCTTGTCCTTTGCAAGGTCGGTCCTCTCAAGATCGCTCTTGTGGGCTGCCGCATCGATATAGGCGGCAACGCTTGCTTTCTGGGATTCTTTCGTAAGTTGTCCTAACAAGGGGTGCTCAGGAGAGACAACCATGTAGGTAGCCCCAAAGAGGGTATCGGCTCTGGTAGTATAGACCTCAAGCTGGTCGTCACTATCCTCAAGTCGGAAGAATACGGAGGCACCTTCACTGCGGCCGATCCAGTTGCGTTGCATGAGCTTTACGGATTCAGGCCAGTCAAGGCTGTCCAGGTCGGAGAGCAGCTTGTCGGCATAGTCGGTGATCTTCAGCACCCACTGTCGGATATTCTTTCGTACCACTGCGGTTCCGCACCGTTCGCACCTGCCGTCCTTGACCTCTTCGTTGGCCAGGCCGGTAAGACACTGGGTGCACCAGTTGATGGGGGTGTGGGACTCGTAGGCAAGGCCCTTGTTGAAGAGCTGAATGAAGATCCACTGGGTCCAGCGGTAGTAGTCACTGCTGTGGGTCGCTACCTCTCGGTTCCAGTCGTAGCAGAATCCCAGGCTCTTGATCTGCTTGCGGAAGTTATCGATGTTCCTTTCGGTGGTTGCCTTCGGGTGGGTACCCGTCTTGATGGCATAGTTCTCTGCAGGAAGGCCAAAGGAGTCAAATCCCATCGGATGGAGGACATTGAACCCATTCATTCTGAGATATCTGCAATAGATGTCGGTGGCTGTATACCCTTCAGGATGTCCCACATGGAGGCCCGATCCGGAAGGATAGGGAAACATGTCCAACACATACTTGCGCTTTTCAGGGGGAAAGGTCTCATCTTCTGTAACTGCGAAGGTCTGGTTCTCTTCCCAGTACTGTTGCCATTTGGTTTCTATTTCATGGAAGGGGTATTTGCTCATGGGGCAATCATACATTTGCAGCTATGTTAGGTCAACGCCAAACGTTCTCCAATTATAGGGTTGCATCGTCGATGGAAGGGGAAAACTCCACCTCTTCGACGCGGTTGCCTTGCATGGTCACGATTCGGAAGGTCCCGATTGGCGACTGCAGGACATCCCCATCCTGGGGGATATCCCCGGTTAGGCCCATCAGGTAGGCCGCCACCGTGCTGGTTTTCGGCCCCTCATGCTCGTAGTGGAGGGAAAGCTCGTCGACCAGCTGGAGAAATGGGGTATCGGCCATGACCAGGTAGGTGCCAGGTCTCTGGTCCTTTTCGACGATCCTGTCAGGGTAGCGCCGTTCATGCTCATCATAGAGTTCTCCGAAGAGTTGTTCAGCCACATCCTCCATGGTCACCACCCCGCTGAAGCCGCCATATTCGTCCAGGACGATGGCCAGTTGCAGCTTGTCCTTCTTGAAGAGGAAGAACACATCATCGAGGTGCATCTGTTCGGGAACGAAGAGCGGTTTGCGCATGATGGTGGTGATGTTCTTCTCCAGGTTCTTGTCCAGCTGGGCACGCAGGATATCGCGAACCAGCACCACCCCGATGATATCCTCAACCGTCTGGTGGTAGACAGGAACCCTGGAGAAGCCGGAACGGACGATGGAGGGGAAGGCCGCTCCTATGCTCATTTCATCGCTGATGCAGAAGACGCTTGTCCTATGGCTCATGATGGTCTTTACCTGGGTATCGCTGAACTGGATGGCCCGGTGCATGAGGTCTGATTCATACTGGTCGACGAGCCCGAAGTCCTCGGCAGCCCCCACCATATGCCTGACCCCTTCGGTGGTGATGGCAGGTTCGGTGTTCTTTGCAAAGAGGTGGGTGATGAGATGGGAGAGCCGGATCAGAAGCCAGGTTACGGGAAAGAGTATGATGGTCAGCGCCTTGATGGGGTATGCCATGAAGGTGGCGATCTTCATGTTGTGGCTCATCGCGATCTGCTTTGGGGTTATCTCCCCGAAGATGAGGATGGCAATGGTAAGCAGCCCTGTTGCATATCCTACCGCATGGTTCGAGAAGACCTGAATGGCATAGGTGGTTACCAAAGCCGATGCGGAGATGTTCACGACATTGTTGCCTACCAAAACGGTGGTGAGCAGGATGTCATTCTTCTGGCTCAGGGCGTAGGCAAGGCGGGCGCTTCTGCTCCGTTTGTTCTGGAGGGTCTTGTGCTGTATGAACGAAAGGGAGGTAAATGCGGTTTCCGTTGCCGAAAATACCGCTGACAGCAAGAGTAGAACAAGTATGGCTATCAGTTGTGCACTCATAGGCACATCCAAAGCACAAAAGATTCGGGTGGGTGTTCGCTTGAGCACCCTAAACTAGGTAACGGGTCATCCATAATGTGGCTAGTATACCAATACAGAGAGCAAAACCGCAAGTAGAACTACCACCGATATGGCAAAGGGTTTTTTCCCCCACCGTTTGACCCTGCTCGCATTGAACCCGCAGAAGGGGTAGAAGAAAAAGAGGGTGTCGAGGGTTACCAGACAGAGGCCAAAGAGTAGGGGCACGCCTTTGGGGACAACCAGGCAGAGGGCGGCTACCGCCACCTGTCCCAGGATTGCCATCATTGCCAATAGTGGTGTCTCCTCCTTGAGCTTCCACCCTATCCCTTTGACATAGAGGTTTCCCGGAACGGGGAAGGGAAGGCCCAAGCCTAAGGAGAGCAGGATCGCGGCTATCCAGGCAGTATCCCAGCTACGATAGACCACTTCTCTCTTTTTGATCTTCGCCCAGATAAGCATTGCCAAGGTTCTCCCAAGCAAAAAGAGCGAGGGTGTGGCAAGCAGAAGCACCGGGTGTTGCAGATTAGATAAGGGGAAGGGATGAAAGCCCGATAGGCCCAGTAGGTTCCACCCCATCAGGGAGAAGAGAAAGAGCAGGGTATTGCCAACGAGGGTGAGGACCAAGGCCTTGGCCCCTACTGCCGCCTCTTTGCCCGTATCCCCTATGAGGCTTTTGTGCCAGAGAAAATAGCCCATGTCAAAGAAACGGGAAGCGTGGCGGTAGACCACCGGTGTCCCAAATCCAAACCGTCTGAGCTGTTGCCAAAGTCCCAGGATGGAAAAGCCCCTATTCGCAAGCTGTTTGAAGGAGGCTGGGTTGTCCCCTTCCACACATGCTGAGATCTCGGTGCACCCCTGTTTTTCAAGAAAGGCCATGGCCTCGGTGAGCAGCAGCCCTGCAAGGGCCTTCCCCCGGTGCTTCTCATCGGTGTAGAGCCAGCCGATGTAGCCCATCTTCACCTGTTTGTTTACTCGGTATACATCCAGGTTGATCCCTGCAACCACACGGTCAAAATAGGTGACCACCAGGGTCGATTCTGGATGGAGGTAGAAGATGGAGGCAAGCTTTGCCTCGAAGCAGGAGCTCATCAGGGCCTTCGCCTGGGCTATCTGGTCGTCACGAATGAGATTGATGGAATAGGCGTTCATGCGTTGGTCCTTAGGGTTCGTGTCATCTCATCCTGGGTGACAAAGAGGCTGAAGCTGTGTTTTTCCAGTAGTGTGTTCAGTGGCCTGTAGCCTGCATCGATGTTGATGAAGCGAAGAAACTCTGTCCTGCAGAGATGGGCCGCTGCAATGAGGGCTTGCCCGGCAAACCCTTTCCTTCTTTCCTGTTCATCAATATAGAGCTGGGCTATTGACCCTGACAGGGGGTCAAAAGAGAGGACCCCAACTTTTTTGGCAGAGAATACGATATCCCAGACAGGGACTTCCCCTGCAAGGATTGCCTCCTTCGTGTTCTGCCAACTGGGTAGGCACTCCCCTGAGGGGACAAAGAAGGTCTCTTGCCTTTTCAATTCTACCGTTGCTTTGCTCTCATCTATGAGGGTTTCTGCCTGGATCTGGTAGCAGTTGAACTCTCTTTGGGTGGTGAATCCGATGGTCTCATAGAGCTTTTTTGCCCTCTTGTTGTCGGAGAGTACCTCCAGTACCCAGGTATGGAGGCCTTGGTCCCGAAGAAGGGCCAGCGTTTCGGTTGCAAGGAGACAGGCATACCCTTTGCCCCTATAGGAGGGGATGATGGCTGTCCCACAGTCATAGCAGTAGTTGTCCCTAGCTCCATTGAGTACAAATCCGACAAGCGCCTGTCCATCGAACAAGCCCATCGAGATGTCTTTTTGAAAGCCGTTCCTTGCCAGGGCCTTGCCCAACTGTTCTTCGGTCATGTTCACAGCCACCTGGTAGTCGCTGAAGGCCTGGTTGTATGTTGCAGTAAGCTCCTTCCTGCTTATCTGACCCAGTGTTCGCATCTCCACCATCATTACCATCCTGCATCTATGATGGGTGACAGAATACAGCAAAAGGTCTCCTCATAAAAGCCCGGTAGTGTTTTACAGGGGTGTCTGCACCGTTTTGGGAGACCTCTTATATAGATGGGGAAACTTTGCTACATTGCACAGGCCAGAATAGAGGAAAGGAAGCAGTAATTGGAAGAAGAAAAACGGATATATGTGAAAGGCTTGGCCTTTGCCATTCTCGGTACGGTTGTCTTGAGTTTTGATGCATTGCTTATACGGCTGTCGGGGACGGGCGGCATTGGTGTTGTTTTTTACCGAGCCCTCTTTACCTGCATTTCCAGTTCGGTGCTTTTTTTTGGTACTACCAGAAGAAAGGCTCTCCCCATCCTTGGTTCCGGTGGATTACCCATGCTTATCAGTGGTTTGATGTGGGGTTTTGGTGGAATTGGCTTTACCCTAGGGGTCAAGAGTGCAGGGGCTGCCAACACCCTGGTCCTCATCTCGCTCTCCCCTCTGTTTGCTGCTCTGTTTAGCGCCGTCTTCTACAAGAAACGGCCTTCCCTAAGCACCATTGCGGCAACCTGTCTATCCATATTCGGCGTATGGTTCATGTATAGGGAAGGCTTTGGTGACATGGAGGTACAGGGTATCCTCTTTGCACTCTCTGCTCCCCTGTTCCTTGGGTCAAACCTGGCATTCATGAGAAACCATACAGAGATGGCCCGCTTGCCCCTTGTGATGATCGGTGGACTGACAGGCTCCCTCTTTGCGCTTGTCGTCTCAAGAGGAAATCTACGAATACCGCCAGAGTCACTCTTTCCCTTGGCCCTTCTGGGGTTGTTGGTCATCCCCTTCTCCCAGACCATGATCGGCACAGGGACTCGATACATCAATGCACCGGAGGCCGCACTGATCAACTCAAGTGAAACTGTCTTGGGGATTTTCTATGTCTGGCTGTTCTTGCAGGAGGCTCCCACCCTCGATTTCATGATTGGCGCCTCAATAGTGGTGTTGTCGATTACCTTGCACAGCCTCTACCAGGTAAAGACCAAAAAAATGTAGCGAGCTAATCCTCCATTTCTGTCACCACCAGCGCTTCCTCTTGAACCACCCTGCCATGATGATGACCAACAGCACACAGCAAAACACCATTCCATAGAAGCCCCATTGTTGGGCAGCGAAGGGGATGTGCATGAAGTTCATCCCATAGAGGCCGGTCAAAAACGTCAGGGGGATGAAGATGGTGGAGATGATGGTGAGCACCTTCATGATCTTGTTCATCTTCATGTCCAGGCTGGAGAGGTAGACCTCCATCAGGCCACTGACGGTGTCACGCAGCATCTCACACTCCTCACTGAGCCAGAGAGCGTGGTCGGATGTGTCGCGGAAGAGGTGGACCGTCGGTTTCTCCAGGCTGACCAATTCCGATCGGATGAGATTTGTCAGCAGGTCCTTCAAGGGGAGGGTGATCCTCCTGAGGTGGAGAATCCTTCGCTTGTGCCTATGGATGTCCGATGCGGTGATCTTCTCCGGGGTGTTGATGACCAGCTCTTCCATCTCCTCGGTCAGTTGGTCCAGTTCGTCGGCACGTACCAGATATTGGTCGACCACCCTGTCCACCAGGGCATGAAAGAGCAGGTGGGTATTGGCCTTCCTTGTTTTGATCTGCTCTCCTGAAAGATAGGCGAATACGGGAAGGAAGATGTCACTGGCATGTTCCACGATACTTATGAGCCAATTGTCCCCGACAAAGAGGCTCAGCTGTTCCTCGGCTTTCTTGGGGGTATCCAGGACCCTGAGGGTAAGGGAGAAGTAGGAGTCGTAGTAGTCCAGCTTCATCCTCTGGTCGGTGGAGAATGCATCCTCAAGGCTGAGGTTGGAGAGGGAGAACTTCTTGGCTATCTCCACGATGCCCTTGATGTCAGAAAGGCCAGAGATCTCTATCCATCTCTGCTTTTCGCTCTCCTGCATGGAGAACCCTTCGACAGTGGTTAGTCCTTCATCGTTGTAGATGTGCGTCCTGACTCGTGTCTGTTCGCACTCAGTATCGCCTACATAGATTAAGGAGCCTGGACGCATCCCTTCTTTTTTCTTGTGCTGGAGAAATAGGTTTCTCTTGTCCGGCATCTGTAGGGCTCCTTGTAGACTAGGCTAGTATGAAAGCAGGGTAGCTGCACTCTTCGTTTCTCCTCTGTAGGGTAACGTACCAGTAGCCTGATGGCAACGGGAAACGCCCCGCTTCCCGGGGATTTTTCACAACCTGGGAAGGGTACCAGCTCTGGATACAAAAACTCATACTTTTCTCATACCTCTCTCATAGTTTCCTTACTGGTTTGGGGTTAGATGTAGTCAACAAACCAAAGAGCGGATGGAACGCTTGCTCTGATAGGCCTCTTCCTTCCAAGGGTTTGTTTGGCAATGGCCTTGAAAGACAGGACCTTTGTACCGGATCTGGATAAAGGGACAGACTAGGTCGTCTCTCCAGCATTTTGGGGTACAGGGCATCCATCCAAGGCGCATTCCAGGGAATTGGGGTTGCTTTCCCATTCTTGAACAACGTTACCAAAATCCACCATAGAGAGAAAGGCCGAAAGGGAAACGACACCCTGTTCTTTGGTTTTGCCATTGCCGGTGAAATCTGATATACTTTTCCCATGGCAATGACAACATATGATGAATCGAAGATCCAGACGCTCAGTGCATTGGAACATATACGCAAGCGCCCTGGTATGTATATAGGGCGTTTGGGAAATGGTACCCATCTTGATGATGGCATCTATATCCTCCTCAAGGAGGTAGTGGACAACAGTATTGACGAGTTCATCATGGGATTCGGCAACAAGGTCGTCATCAGGGTAAAGGACCAGAGCGTCTCGGTAAGGGACTTTGGCCGAGGTATCCCTCTGGGAAAAGTTGTCGATTGTGTCTCGGTCATCAATACCGGGGCAAAATACAGCGACGATGTCTTCCAGTTCTCCGTCGGACTCAACGGGGTGGGGACCAAGGCTGTGAATGCCCTCTCCTCGGCGTTTACCGTAACGGCATTCCGCGACGGGGAGTATGCATCGGCAACCTTCAGCAAAGGGGTCCTTATCTCCGAAAGGAAGGGCAAGGGCCCCGATGCCGACGGAACCATGGTAACCTTCACCCCCGATAGTGAGCTCTTTGGCGACTACTCCTTCAATGAGGATTTCCTCATCACCCGCATCTGGAGCTATGCATACCTGAACACTGGCCTGGCCCTCGACTTCAACGGCAAGATCTACAAGAGTGCCCATGGGCTGCTCGACCTGCTGGACAAGGAGGTGGGCAACGAGGGGCTCTACACAACGATCCACCACCAGTCAAAGCAGCTGGAGTTTGCCTTTACCCATGTGGTGGGTTCCTACGGCGAGAACTACTTCAGCTACGTCAATGGCCAGCATACCAACGACGGTGGTACCCACCAGGCGGCTTTCAAGGAGGGGATCCTCAAGGGGATCAACGAGTTCTACAAGAAGAACTGGGCCCCCCAGGATGTGCGCGACGGCATCATCGGTGCCATCGCCATCAAGGTCAAGGACCCAGTCTTTGAGTCCCAGACAAAGAACAAGCTGAGCAATACCGAGATACGGTCATGGATAGTCTCGGAGGTCAAGGATGCCATCATCGATTTTTTGCTGAAGAATTCTGATTCGGCTGAAAAACTGAACCAGAAGATCATCAACAACGAGACGCTTCGTAAGGAGCTCAATGAAGTAAAGAAGGGGGCCAGGGAATCGGCCAAGAAGGTCTCCCTGAACATTCCCAAGCTGAAGGATTGCAAGTACCATCTGGGCCAGAGTGCATCCCACCGCGATGAGTGCGAACGTTCGGTCATCTTCCTTACCGAAGGGGACTCGGCTTCGGGCACCATCACCAAGACGCGGGATGTCATGACCCAGGCTGTCTTCAGCCTGCGGGGAAAGATCCTCAACGTCCATGGCAAGAAGCGTACGGAGATCTACAAGAACGCAGAGCTCTACAATATGATGGTTGCCTTGGGCATAGAGAACGGCCTTGAGGGGTTGCGCTACGGCAAGGTCATCATCGCCACCGATGCCGACACCGATGGCTTTCATATCCGTAACCTCCTGATGACCTACTTCTTGACCTATTTTGAGGACCTGGTCCTTGCCGGCAGGCTCTATATTTTGGAGACCCCCCTTTTTAGGGTTCGCAACAAGCAACAGACCGTCTACTGCTACAATGAGAAGCAGCGCGACGATGCGGTGGCTCAGATCAAGAACCATGAGATTACGCGGTTCAAGGGGCTTGGGGAGATCGACCCCAAGGAGTTCGGGCAGTTCATCGGCGAGGACATCCGCCTGATCCCCGTGTCAATCGTGGGGATGAATGAGATGCACAAGACCCTGGAGTTCTATATGGGAAGCAACACTCCCCAGAGAAGGGAGTTCATTATGGAGAATCTTATCTGATGACGCAGGCACAAAGTGTTTTTCGACAGAATTTCCTGGAATATGCCTCGTATGTCATCAAGGAACGGGCCATCCCCGATCTTTCCGATGGGTTCAAGCCAGTACAACGGCGTATTATCCATACCTTGTTCGAGATGGATGACGGCAAGTTCCACAAGGTTGCAAACGTGGTTGGTTGGGCCATGCGCTACCACCCCCATGGCGACTCGTCCATCTATGAGGCCCTGGTAAACCTCGCGAATTTTGACCTCTTCATAGAAAGGCAGGGAAACTTCGGTAACTTCATGACCGGCGACAGCGCAGCTGCTGCCAGGTACATCGAGTGCCGCCTGCTTCCCTTTGCCAAGAAGGTCCTCTATAACCCGGAGCTCACTACCTTCACGGAGTCCTATGACGGAAGGAACAGCGAGCCTGTCTCGTTCCCTGCCAAGATCCCTGTGGTCATCATCCAGGGTGTGAGCGGCATCGCCGTCGGAATGAGTACTGCGATCCTTCCCCACAACGCCCTTGAGGTGCTCGATGCCATGGCCGCAAGGCTCAGAGGTGAGAGCTATACCCTCTACCCTGACTTCCCCGGTGGCGGTATCGTCGATGTGGAAGCCTACAATGATGGACGGGGCTCTGTCTCCATCCGTGCAAAGCTCAACACCTCCGATGTAAAGAAGATCACCATCGAGGAACTGCCCTATGGGGTGACCAGCGAAGCGATGATCCACTCTGTGGAGGAGGCTGCAAAGAAGGGGCGGCTGAAGATCAGCTCCATCAACGACTACACCTCCGACAGGGTCAACATCGAGATAAACCTGGCCCGAAATACCTATGCAGAGGATATTATCGATTCTCTCTATGCCTTTACCGCCTGTGAGACCAAGATCTCTGTGAACCCCCTGGTCATCAGGGACAACCTGCCTACCATCATGGGCATTTCGGAGATTCTCGATTACCATTCTTTTCACCTGTTGGATATCCTGAAGGCTGAGTTGGAGCTTGAGAAGGGACACCTGCAGGACAAGCTGCATGCCAGGACTCTGGAGCGTATTTTCATTGAAGAGCGCATCTACAAGAGGATTGAGCAGAAAAAGAGTGCCGCAGAGGTAGATCAGGCTGTCATTTCTGGCTTCAAGCCGTTTTCCGAACAGTTGTACAGGCCTCTTGTCGATGAGGATGTCGAACGGCTTCTGAAGATCCCCATCAGGCGTATCAGCTTGTTTGACATCGAGAAGAACCGCCAGGAGATGGAGGGCATCAATGCCATCCTGAAGGATATCGAGTACAAGCTTGGCCACCTGGTCGAGTACGCCCTCTCCTATCTTGCAGAACTCAAGTCGATGCTAGGCGAAGAAGAGCACAAGAGAAAGACGAAGATCAAGTCCTTTGAGTCGATAGATATCAAGGAGGTTGCAGAGCGTAACCTCTCGATCAAGTACGACCCGACCAATGGGTACCTTGGCTATGGGGTCAAGACCGGCACCACCCAGCTTGAGGTAAACCCGTTTGACCGCGTCCTCATCATCCGAAAGGATGGTACCTACCAGGTCATCGACGCTCCCGAGAAGGAGTTTGTCGGAAAGGGCATGCTCTACTGCGGGTTTGCCGACAAGGATGCACTTGCAGACCTTACCTTTACGGTGCTCTACCAGGAGAAGACCTACAAGTACCTCTTCCTCAAGCGTTGCCAGATCACAGCCTTCATGCTTAAGAAGGCGTACTCGTTGATCCCTGAAGGCAACTACAAGCTGGTGAAGCTTTCCACCCATCCGAATGCCGAGCTTACGGTGACCTACAAGCCGAAGCCAGGGCTCAGGATCCTGGAGGAGAAGTTCTACTTCTCGGACTACCTGGTGAAGAATGTAAAGGCAAATGGGGTACGGATCGTAGTGAAGGATATTGCATCGCTTCGCCTGAGGGCGGTGAAGGAGTTGGTGCATGAGAAACAGGATGAGCCTACCTTGTTTGATGAGGTTGAGGAGTGATGATGGGCGTTAAAGAGAGGATTCTCTATGAGGACAACCACCTCATCATAGTGAACAAGCTGTGTGGGGAGTTGGTCCAGGGTGATGAGACAGGGGATGAGACCCTAGCCGACAAGGTGAAGGAGTACCTGCGGGTAACCTACCATAAGGCAGGGAATGTCTATCTGGGGATTCCCCACCGCCTTGACCGGCCAACCAGCGGGATCGTTGTCTATGCGAAGACCGAGAAGGCCCTGGTCCGCCTGAATGAGCTTTTCAGGGGGAGTTCTGTCAAGAAGATCTATTGGGCCATTGTCGACAACCTCCCTTCACAGATGGAGGGGACACTGATCCACCATATGGTTCGGGATACCAAGCAGAACAAGAGCATCGCCACCTCGATCGAACGCGCGGGCAGCAAGGTCGCAAAGCTTGACTACAAGGTAGTGGCCTCATCCAAGAGCTACCATCTTCTGGAGATCGAGCTGCATACCGGGCGCCATCATCAGATACGGGCGCAGCTTGCCGCAATTGGGCTGCATATCAAGGGGGACCTGAAGTATGGTTCCCCACGTTCCAATCCCGATGGAGGCATCTGCCTGCATGCAAGATTGATCAGCTTCGTCCACCCTGTAAAGAAAGAGGTGCTCACCGTTGTTGCAGATCCAGATCTCGACAATCTCTGGAGCGCCTTTATGGAGCAGGTGAGGCAGTAGACTCCTGCTCACAGACGAATCCCATCGAAAGGTGGGATTTCATTGTCTGCAGGGAGATGGGTCTGGATAGGTGTCCAATTGCTGGCGATAGAGGAGTTCCAGATTGTTCCATAGGCTTGCAGGAACCCCTGTCGCCCTCTCGAGTTTCTCTGCAATGGCAGCGGTAATGGGCTGTTCTCCCTGAAGGATGCTGACGATTGTTTGCTCCGAAAGGGATGTGCTCCTTGCAAGATCTTTTTGTGTCATCTGCAGGCTCTCTGCTGTCTCAAGCAATGTCTTTCCTGGCATAACGGCATAATCGGGTGCAAATGCATAGGTTTTTTTTGGTGTGCTCATGGCGGGTACCTCTGTCTGTCTCCCTTGTAATGTATATGCTCTTTCTAGGTGGGTTTCTCTTTTCCTGCAATCATTATATGGTTGGTTTTCGATAATCTCAAGTACTCATTTTTCCATATCCAGGCGATCAGGGACCATACCCAGAATTGGATTTCAGGCTACAAGGCCCAACACAGCCAACAATAGAGGTCAGAGGCAGAGTACTCCCTCACCCTTGAAGCCGTTTACCTTTATGGTGAGCGGCTTTTCGCTTCTTGCATGGATGAAGTGCTCTGTTTCTGCATACAGGGGGAGCGTCGAGAATTTCTGCAGGTCCAGCCTCCCCGCCTTGTAGATGGGGTTGACGGTCATGTAGATGCATCCCAGGCTGGTCATGTTCTGGAAGAAGTGGGTACCCTGGCTTGGTTCGACCTGGAAACCCGGGAAGCCTGTCTCGACGATGACCTTCGAGCGGGAGATCTGAGACCATGCCACAGGTATTCCCAGCCATGGGTCACACGAGCCAAGCCTTCCTGCAACAATGAGGGCGTAGTCCCGTTCCTGCAACACCATAGCAGCATTGAGCTTGTCCAGTTCCTTTGCCATATCCTGCATCCTGGAGGGATCAAATGTCTCCTGCTTGATGTAGATGATGTCGTGGATGTCGGAAATCTTTCCGTTGCCCATGATGACATTGGAGAGCACTATGGCATCCTCTCTCTCCTCGTCGGTGATCACCACATCACTCTCCTCATTGCCTTGGGCTATCGGGCGTATCTGCAGCAGGCTGAACTCCGGCTTCTTGGGGGCCTTCCTGTTGAGGTTGACGGCAAATTCGATCTCAATGGGGGCACGCATCGCTTCAGTGCCCAGCTTGAGGATGTCCCGCACGATGGGGGCAAGGGGGAATGCATCATACTTGAGGATCCCGTTGAACGTTATGATCTTGTGGCCCTCTGCCCTGGTGCTTTCGCTCATCGCCCCTGTCGCCATATCGAAGGTGCTGGCAATGTAACGCAAGGACTCGGGGTGTTTTTCCGCCTCCTGCATATCCAGCAGCTCAAGGTTCTCAAGCCCCTCCTTGGCGAGGGGGAAGTACCCTCCTTCAAGGTTCAGTCCATAGAAGTTGCTTTGGGTGCTGGACTGGTTTCCTCCCAGATGCTGTACAGGCTTTCTGGGGTGGCTTGGTGAGAAGCGAAACACGGAGCCGTTGTCGACCACCGACTTGCCGAAGCCGAAGCAGAGCATGCCGACCCCATCCTCCGGTTTTTCCCCTCCGATGGGGTAGTAGTTCAGCGACCGCGCAACACCGCTGATGTTGGGATACCAGTAGGAGCCATGTTCGCTGCCAATTACCTGCTGGATTACCACGGCCATCTTCTCTTCCTCAAGCATATGGTCGGTCGCCTTGAGGTACTCCTTCGCCCGCCTGAAATAGGTCGATGCCCAGACGCACCGAAGCGCATCGCACAGCTCGGTGAGCCGTTGTTCCTCGCTTCCCTGGTTGGGAAGCATGCACGTCTCATAGACCCCTGCAAAGGGCTGGAAGTGGGAGTCCTCCAACAGGGAGGAGGAGCGAACCGTGATGGGTTGGTGTATGACCTTGACGATTTCGGCAAGGTTGAGCACAAGCTCGGCATTCAGTGGCTTGGAGAGGAACACTTTCAGAAGTGTCTCGTCGGGAAGGGCGGCGGTTATGATCTCCTCCAGCTCATTCTCCTCGATGAACTGGGTAAACTGGTCGGTGGTGATGACTACGGTACGGGGTATGGAGAGGTAGACATCAGGATACTTCTCAAGGATTCCGCTTGCCCTGAGCTCCATGTCTATGAAGGCGAGCCCACGGCCCTTGCCTCCGAGCGAGCCATTGCCGATCCTGCTGAAGAAGAGGGTTTCGTCGTAGTTGTTCCGGCTGAACTGGGCTATGACGCCCTTGGTCCGCTCAGCCCGGTAGTTTCTGATGATGTCGATGAGCTGCTGCTGCACCTCGGAGGCATCCCCATGTTCTGGGATCTGCAGGTCCTTGATCTTTGCCGCAAGGATATACAGGCTCTGGGCCCGAAGCCAGCGGGAGAACTCGTTTCTCCTGCAGTGGTAGTCGAAGCTCTCCTCAGGGATGGATGGCAGCAGGCGCTGGAGGTCGCGCATGGTTTCTGCCCTTGCAATCTCCTTGCCCGTTGAAGGGTCACGGAAGATGAAGGGGCCGAAGCCGAAATGGGAGTTCATGAATTTGTTGAGTTCGCTGAGCAGCGAGGAGCTGAGCTTCCAGGTGTAGCAGGCCCCAGCCTCCAGGGCTTTATCCTTGTAGCTGCTGTCGGTGCTCTGGATGAGGATGGGCACCTCAGCATCCTTTGCGAGCACCATCTTGCAAAGCTCCAGGCCGGCCTCCTTGTCGTGTACACCCTTGCGTAGGTAGGAGAGGTCGGTGATGATTCCCAGGATGTTGTGGCGATAGGTGAGGTAGAGCCTCTCGGCTTCCTCATAGCTCCTTGCCAGCACAATCTTGGGCCTACCTCGCATCCTGAGGGTCTTGCCCCAGTTGTTCAGGGCTTCCAGGATGCTTGAGCGGTTCTGTTCGATGAGGCAGGTGTACATCATCGGCAGGTATGAGGAGTAGAATCTGACCGAGTCCTCGACCAGGATGATGACCTGGACATCGGCTTCCTCTGTATCGTGGTCAAGGTTCATGCGATCCTCAACCAACTTGATCATTGCAAGGAAGATAGTTGGGTCTCCTTGCCAATAAAAGAAATAGTCTATTGCCTTGCAGTCGGAATCTTTGATAAGCTTGTTACGTCTGTGGCTTGATGAGGGAGAGAGGACGATGATGGGCATTTGGGGGTCGATCTTCTTGATGGCCGTTGCGAGCTCCTCTACTGGATCGGAGCCAAGGTCGAGCATGGTGATGACCAGGTCGAAGGACCTCTCTGCAACAAGGGCAAGGGCCTCGTCACCGGTATTGGTATGGGTGATCTTCGGTGGGTTGTTGAGCCCTAGCTGGGTGTACTCTAGGTAGAGTTCTTCCTCGACCCTCCCATCCTCTTCCAGAAGGAAGCGGTCGTAGTCACTGCAGATGAGAAGCACGTTGTAGATGTGTTTCAGCATAAGGTTGCTGAAGGGTAGCCAGGTGGGGTCAAGGTTATACATGCCTGGCATTTTACCACGAGCCAATACGGTATGGATAGTGTTTGCTAAGAAAATGCAAATTGCAATAAAGGTATTTTTTACATAGTAATAATACTATATATATTAAAAATAAAATATATAATGATGTTTATGGTAATAATCGAGATTTTGGATGCTGAATTTCATTGACAGGTGCCGCCACCTGGTTTACTCTTCGACGGTAAGTATTTGATTATATGTGTGATTCTAAGGAGAAACTGGTAAATGTACAAGCTTGAATCGTTTATGGCAGAACTGGAAAAACGGAACCCTGCACAGCCGGAGTTTCTCCAGGCAGCTCGAGAAGTCATTGAGAGCGTTATCGATGTGACCAATGAGAATCCAATATATGAGAAATATAAGATTCTGGAGAGGATCACGGAACCCGACAGGGTCTTTGCCTTCCGTGTCGAATGGGAGGATGACCATGGTGACATTCAGGTCAACCGGGGATACCGGGTCCAGTTCAACAACGCCCTCGGCCCCTACAAGGGTGGGCTGCGCTTCCACTCCAGCCTCAGCTTGGGGACACTGAAGTTCCTGGGTTTTGAACAGACATTCAAGAACAGTCTTACCACCCTTCCCATGGGCGGCGGCAAAGGCGGCAGCGACTTCAACCCCCGTGGCAAGAGTGATGCAGAGATCCTTCGCTTCTGCCGTTCCTTCATGACAGAGCTTGAAAAGTATATCGGTCCGAATACCGACGTCCCAGCCGGGGATATGGGTGTGGGCTTGAGGGAGATCGGGTACCTCTACGGCCAATACAAGAGAATCCGCAACGAGAACACCGGTGTGCTCACCGGCAAGGGTCTGAGCTTTGGAGGCTCCCTCATCCGTCCTGAGGCCACGGGCTTTGGCGCGATGTACTTTGCCTCCCAGATGCTTGCGAGAAACAATGACACGATAAAGGGAAAGAGAATCGCCATAAGTGGGTTTGGCAACGTTGCCTGGGGAGCTGTCATGAAGGCTTCTGAGCTTGGGGCGAAGGTTGTGACCATCAGTGGTCCCGATGGCTATATCCTCGATGAAGAGGGAATCGGCACGCCTGAGAAATGGGCGTTCATGACCTACCTACGGGCTTCGAACAATGATGTGGTGGAGCCCTATGCCAAGAAGTTTGGTGCCAAGTTTGTGCCTGGCAGGAGACCTTGGGAAGTTCCTGTGGACATGGCCTTCCCCTGTGCCATCCAGAACGAGCTCTCCCTTGAGGATGCCAAGACCCTGGTTGCCAACGGTGCCAAGTATGTCATCGAGACATCCAACATGGGTTGTGCCGCCGATGCCACCACCTTCCTCATCGAAAAGAAGATCAATTATGCCCCAGGAAAGGCTGCCAATGCCGGCGGTGTTGCTGTCTCAGGGCTTGAGATGAGCCAGAATGCCATGCATATCTCCTGGAGTGCCGAGGAGGTCGATGCAAAGCTGCACGCCATCATGGTGAACATCCATGAGAGCTGTGTCAAAGAGGGCACCCAGGAGGATGGGTACATCAACTATCTCAAGGGCGCAAACATTGCAGGCTTCAGAAAAGTTGCCGACGCCATGGTGCTCATGGGGTACTAGAGCGGAGAGATTCCATTACCAACATAGCAGTGAAATGCAGGGAGCCCTCACAAGGGGCTCCCGTTTTGGCTACAGGCTCGTCAATTTATTTTTGTACGCTAGGGACAGAAAAGATGGGAGTCCTGGAGACCCGGTCTTCAGGATTCCTGGAGCCGGGAAATAGGGGACAATGCAACAAGGGTTGGATACTTCTCTCCTTTGAAGAGTAAGGATTTGGCATTTTTCTGAGAAAGTTTTGTTGCAGGGTTTTGGAGAAAACCGCACTAGTTGTTTGAGATGATAGCGTAATGGTATAAAACCAATATAACACTACCTGTAGCGTTATGTATCTTTTATACCCGCTATATATTTTGGTTTTAACCTTGCAAACTTTCATTGGCCATGGTATGTTAAACCTTGCGAACGCTTTGTTTTTACAAGCTTCGCCAGACAGAAATTTAGAGAAATACATATATGATGAGGGATTACATGAGTGCTGTAAAGAATGAGTTGAGCCCCCTGGGCCGCAAGATTTTCCTGGACCGGTATGCGCTGAAAGACGTAAAGAAAGAGACCCTGAAAGTAGGGGATATCGTCGTTGCTGTGAGCAACGCTGCTACTGGACAGAGAGAGATCGGGGTGGTTACAGCACTGGGTGAGAAGGATGCCATCACTGTCAAGCTCGACGATGGCGTTGTCCTGCAGGTCAAACGCGAGGAGATCGACAAGCCTCTTGAGACAGATCCGGCCCAGATGCTCGCTCGTGTGGCAAAAGGTATTGCATCACAGGAAAAGGAGGAGGTTCGAAGCAAATGGGAAAAAGAGTTCAATTGGCTTTTGGAGGACTGGAAGTTCGTCCCTGGCGGCAGGATTCTCACTGGAGCAGGAACAACGCAGAACCTGACCTATTTCAACTGTTATGTGATACCTTCCCCGAAGGACAGCCGTGGCGGAATTATTGCCTCCTTGGGACAGATGACCGAAATTATGAGCCGTGGCGGTGGGGTAGGGATGAACATATCCTCCCTCAGGCCCCGTCACAGCTATGTGAAGGGAGTAAACGGAAGGTCCAGTGGCTCAGTCAGCTGGGGCGGGCTTTTCAGCTTCGTAACAGGACTCATTGAGCAGGGCGGTTCCCGCCGTGGCGCTCTGATGCTCATTCTCAATGTCTGGCATCCGGACATCATGGACTTCATCAACAGCAAACGTGAGATGGGCAAGATCACCAATGCCAACATCAGTGTGGGAATTACCGACGCCTTCATGGAAGCTGTCCGAAACAATGGTGAGTGGGAGACCTGTTTCCCCGACACTTCCGACCCTGAGTACAACAAGGTTTGGGACGGAAACCTCGATGCATGGAAGGCTGCAGGCTACAAGGTCAATGTCTACCACAAGCTCAAGGCACGGGAAATCTGGGATGCCATCATAGAGAGCGCCTGGGCTTCTGCAGAGCCTGGGGTGTTTTTCATAGACCGCTACAACAAGATGTCCAACTCCTGGTACTACTCCAGCATCCAGAGCACCAACCCCTGCGGGGAACAGGGCCTTCCTCCCTGGGGTGTCTGCAACCTGGGTTCCATCAACCTCAGCAAGTTTGTGCAGGACAAGAAGGTTCTGTACAAGGACCTGGGAAGGACTGTCCGTGCTGCGGTGCGGTTCCTGGACAATGTGATAGATGACACACCCTACTTCTTCGATGAGAACAAAAAGCAGCAGCAGTCCGAAAGGCGTATCGGTCTCGGTACCATGGGGCTGGCAGACATGCTCATCAAGATGGAATTGGCATACGGCAGCGAGGAGTCCCTCGCCTTCATCGATGAGTTGTACAAGTTCATCTGCGTCGAGGCGTATGCCGAGAGTTCCGACCTTGCCAAGGAGAAGGGGAGCTTTGCCTACTTTGATGCCGAGAAGCTCCTGCAAAGCGGGTTCATGCAGCAGATGCCCCAATCCTTGCGTGAGGATGTCCGGAAGAAGGGTCTGCGCAATGTGACCCTCATCACTCAGGCTCCCACCGGGACTACCGGGACGATGGTCAATACCAGCACCGGCATCGAACCCTACTACTTCTGGGAGTGGGAACGGACTGGGCGGATGGGTACGAACATCGAGAGGGTCAAGGTCTATGAAGATTGGGTCAAGGAACATCCTGGACAGCCCAAGCCCCACTACTTTGTCTCTGCCATGGATCTTGCCCCTGAGGGACATGTGAAGGTGCAGGCTGCCATCCAGAGATGGGTCGATTCTTCCATCTCCAAGACAGGCAACACTCCCCGCGAGTACACTGTCGAACAGACAGGCAAGCTCTACGAGCTGCTCTATGACCTGGGATGCAAGGGTGGGACTACCTATCGTGACGGTTCACGGGATACCCAGGTGCTGACTGTCAAGAAAGAGGAGAAAAAGGAGGAGAAGCCTGAGGTTGTCATCCCAAGCTTTGCTGAACCCAAGCCTCGGGTACGGTCGACGGTGCTCAGGGGGACCACCTACCGCAAGGCAACCCCTATCGGGACTGCCTATATCACGGTCAACTGTGATGGACCCAACTCCACCGATCTCTTTGAGGTATTCATCAATGTGGCAAAGGTCGGTTCCGACGTTGCTGCTGATGCAGAGGGTTTGGGCAGGCTCATCAGCTTGGTTCTCAGGATGCCTTCCCCCCTTACGCCCGAACAGCGTGCGCAGTCGATCATAACGCAGCTTGCTGGCATTGGTAGTGGCAGGTCGATGGGCTTTGGCAAGAACCGGGTCATGAGCCTTCCTGATGCAGTAGCGCAGGTGCTGCAGCAGCACATTGGCTCTGCTGCTTCCGAGACCCGCTCCTCCGACCTTCCCGATGAGGAGGATGAGGTCTCTGATGCTGGCCAGCTGGATCTGGGCCTTGCCCCATCGGTCAACAGCGTCAAGCCTGATATCTGTCCTGTGTGTGGCAATGTGACCTTTGTAAATATCGAAGGCTGCAAGAAGTGCTTCTCCTGTGGTTATAGTGAGTGTTGACCAGAGTTGAAGCTAGGCATATTCTCTTGTCACAGGGGATATGGAAAGGTGAATGACAAGAACTTGATGCCCCGTCTGCTCTCGAAGGCGGGGTTTTCTTTGTACCGGGGACTCGATCCGAGTATATATCTGTTGTTTGCTGTTAGGATCATCAACAGGTTTGGTGATTTTGTGCAGTTGCTCCTTGTCCTTATCCTTACCGGCAAATTGGGTATGGATAGCCACGAGGCGGGTTATTTCATCTCCCTTGCCCTGGCGGCCACCATGGTCGGCCAGCTGGTTGCCGGAGTGGTTGCAGACAAGTTTGCCAGGAAGTATGTCCTGGTCTTTTGCCAGCTCATGGTGAGCTTCAGCTATCTGGCCAGTGCCTGCCTTGTCGGTGGAAGCTCTGCTTCCCTTGTTCCCCTCCTGGTCTTGCTCGGCTCGCCATTCAGGGGTGCAACGGCCCCCATCACCAATGCGATGGTTGCTGACTTTTCAGGAGAGAGCGACCGAGGCCGTGCGTTTTCCTTGCTCTACCTGGGAACGAACATCGGTGTTGCTGTAGGGCCGATGGCAGCAGCCTTTCTCTACAGCCGTTCGTTGGTCCTTCTTTTTGGGTTTTCTTCGGTCCTGTTGCTCTTCTCTACCGCTTTGCTCATAGCAAAGGTGCCTCTGGTGCATGGGGAAACCTTTAGCAGTGGTTCAGCCAAGATTGAGGGCGGGTTTGTGGCCTCGCTATTGAAAAACAAGGTCCTGCTCTTTTTCCTTCTGCTCTTTGCCCTCTATGACCTGACATACCTGCAGAACTCCTTTGCACTCCCTCTTCAGTTTACATCGTCCTTTGGCGATAGCCTTGGGACAACTCGGTATGGGTTTCTGATGACCATCAATGCCCTGACGGTTCTTGCCACCACCCCTTTTTTGACGAGGGTGACCACAGGGATGAGGCAGCTGAGGGTTATGGCCTTGGCCATGTTGTTTTATGTAATGGGCTATGGTGCGTACGCATTCTGTACGCATTATTCGGTGTTTCTTGTCTCCACGTTCATTTGGACGCTTGGGGAGATCCTGATGGCAACCAATGCGAATGTGTTCCTCAATGCCTTTGCCCCTCCCAGGTATAGGACTCGTTTCAATGCGCTTTTCCATATAGCAGGGGGGCTTGGCAGCGCCCTTGCCCCCACCGTTGGCGGCCTGTTGCTGCTATCGCAGAGCTATATGCTGTTGTGGGTCATCATGGCTATGGTCTGTTTGGGCATTGGCCTTTCCTATCTTGTTCTCGATAGGCGCCTTGAGAGATAAATTTGCAATTAAGTATAAGCGGGGGCTGGAAAATCCGTAAGGTGTGGTTGCAAACGATTCCTTATTGGTTTATCATTGTTTCTTGGGAAATCCTTTCGGGTTTTTTCTTTTTCGCATAGGGTGACCCCTACCGGGGCACATCAAATATTGTTTTATGGAGTGTCAAAATGGGTAACAAAAAAATGGTTACTATTGACGGAAACACCGCTGCCGCGCATATTGCATATGCCTTCAGTGAGGTAGCCGCAATCTATCCGATCACCCCGTCTTCACCTATGGGTGAATACGCAGATTCTTGGGCCAGCACTGGCCGTGAGAACCTTTGGGGCAAGAAGGTAGAGATCATGGAAATGCAGTCTGAGGCAGGTGCAGCTGGTGCTGTTCACGGTGCTTTGGCCGCTGGTGCGCTGACCACCACCTTTACTGCAAGTCAGGGATTGTTGTTAATGATTCCAAACATGCATAAGATTGCTGGAGAGATGATCCCGACCGTGTTCCACGTGTCAGCACGATCACTTGCAGCTCAGTCATTGTCAATTTTTGGCGATCACTCCGACGTTATGTCTTGCCGCAATACCGGCTTTGCCATGACTTGTGCTTCCAGTGTGCAGGAGACCATGGACATGTCCTTGGTGGCACACCTTGCAACCCTTGAGGCTCAGGTTCCTTTCTTGAGTTTCTTTGATGGTTTCAGGACTTCCCATGAGCTTCAGAAGGTCGAGGAAATTTCCTACGACGACATCAGGCCTTTGGTGAAGGAAGAGTATGTAAGACGTTTCCGCGAGCGTGCACAGAGACCTGAGAAGCCCATGCTCAAGGTTGCAGCACAGAACGAGGACGTCTATTTCCAGGGTCGTGAGACCGTCAACCCCTACTACAATGCAATCCCTGAGATGGTGCAGAAGTACATGGACCAGGTTGCAGAGGTCACTGGCCGCGCCTACCACCTCTTTGACTATGTTGGTGACCCTAACGCCACCGATGTTGTCATTGTCATGGGTAGCGGTGCCGACACCATGGAGTGGGCTACTGAGTACATCAACAAGAAGGGCGGCAAGACCGGACTTCTGAAGATCCGCCTCTATCGCCCGTTCAGTGCCAAGCATTTTGTTGCCGCCCTTCCCAAGTCCGTCAAGCGCATCGCAGTGCTCGACCGCACCAAGGAGCCCGGTAGCCTCGGTGAGCCTCTCTATCTCGATGTCATCACAGCACTCTCCCAGATGGGACGTGCAGACATCAAGGTAATTGGTGGACGCTTCGGTCTTTCCAGCAAGGATTTCACTCCTTCCCATGCAAAGGCTGTCTATGATCACCTCGCCGGTCCTGCTTTCAACAACTTCACCGTTGGTATCAACGATGACGTGACCAACCTCTCCATTCCTGTCAAGGAGAAGATCAACGTATCTCCTTCCGATGTTGTCTCCTGCATGTTCTGGGGTCTTGGCTCTGACGGTACTGTCGGTGCTAACAAGAACTCCATCAAGATCATCGGCGACAATACTGACCAGAATGCACAGGCCTACTTCTCCTATGACTCCAAGAAGTCCGGCGGTATCACCGTCAGTCACCTGCGCTTTGGCAAGAGCTCCCTCGATATGCCTTGGTTGATCGACCATGCTGACTTTGTCGCTTGTCACAACCCTGCCTATGTTGGCCGCTATGACATGCTTGGTCCCCTCAAGGATGGTGGTGTATTCCTCCTCAACAGCCAGATTCCCTCTGACGAGGTATTCGAGCACCTGACTCGTGAGATGCAGGAAGAGATCATCGCCAAGAAGATCCGCTTCTACAATATCGACGCTCTTGCAATTGCAGAGACCGCCGGTCTTGGTTCACGCATCAACACGGTCATGCAGGCTGCCTTCTTCAAGATCAGCAAGGTCCTCCCTGAGGTCGAAGCAATCGAACTTATCAAGAAGTACATCCGAAAGACCTTCATCAAGAAGGGTGAGGACATTGTAAAGAAGAACTGGGATGCTGTTGATGGCGCCAGTGCTGCCCTGGAAGTTGTAAAGATTCCTGCCAAGATCACCAAGAGCTACGAGCCTGCTCGCCTGATCCCTGAGAATGCTTCTGATTTCGCCAAGAACATCATGGAACCCATCATGCACCTCAAGGGCAATGATATCCCTGTTTCCCAGATGTCTTTCGACGGCTCACTGCCCACCGCAACTGCAAAGTTCGAGAAGCGCGGCGTTGCTCCTTTTATTCCTCATTGGATAAGTGAGAACTGTATCCAGTGTAACCAGTGCGTACAGGCTTGTCCTCACGCTGCCATCAGGGCAAAGCAGATCGATCCTGCTGACCTCGTGGGTGCTCCAGAGACTTTCAATGTCCTGAAGTCAAATACCAAGAACGATCGCAATCTCCAGTACAAGATCCAGGTCTACACTGAGGACTGTGTCGGTTGTGGCGTCTGTGTCGAGACCTGTCCTGCAAAGACCAAGGCTCTTGAGTTCAGCCCAATTGCAGTAGAGAGAGAAGCTGGCCAGTTCAAGAACTCCGTGTTCTTCGAACAGCTTCCCTACGATGTGCTTGATGGTACTCTTGAGTCCTCCATCAAGGGCCTGCAGTTCAAGCAGCCTCTGTTTGAGTTCTCCGGTGCTTGTGCCGGTTGTGGTGAGACTCCCTACGTCAAGATGGTTTCCCAGATCTGCGGTGACCGCATGATCGCAGCCAACGCGACTGGTTGTTCCTCCATCTACTCCGGTACCTTCCCAACCACCCCATACACCGTTCGTCAGAGCGATGGCCGTGGTCCAGCATGGGGCAACAGCCTCTTCGAGGACAACGCAGAGTATGGTCTTGGTATGAGACTTGCTGTTGACTCCAACAGAAACCAGCTTAAGATCTACATCAACCGCCTCTTTGAACTGGGTACAACCCCTGCTTTCAAGGCTGCAGTAGAGAAGTCCCTTGAGTTGTGGAATGAGTCAACTGATGCTTCCGTCCAGGCTCAGAAAGAAGTCCAGGCCCTGCTTCCCGATGCCATCGCTGCTGCAAAGAGCGCTGAGCAGAAAGAAGTGCTTGCCAAGATTGACGAGCTGAAGGACTACTTCTCTGACAAGGTTGTCTTTATTATCGGTGGGGACGGTTGGGCTTATGATATCGGCTACGGTGGTGTTGACCACGTACTTGCCTCAGGTAAGAACGTTAACATCCTGGTACTCGATACTGAAGTTTATTCCAACACCGGTGGACAGGCCTCCAAGTCAACTCCTATCGCCGCAGTTGCAAAGTTTGCAAACGCTGGTAAGGAGATTGGCAAGAAGAACATGGGCTTCATGAGCATGGTCTATGGCCACGCATATGTTGCATCCATCTCTTTGGGAGCTAACAGAAACCACGCTCAGAAGGCTCTTCAGGAAGCTGTTGCATGGAACGGTCCTTCGATCGTGTTCTGCTACTCACCTTGTATCAACCACGGAATCAACATGCGCTTCAGTCAGGTAATAATGAAGGAAGCAGTGGAGAGTGGTTACTGGCCGTTGTATCGCTTCAACCCCGCATTGGAAGAAGGTAAGAGATTCTCTTGGGACACCAAGCCGGCTACCGGTTCTTACCAGGACTTCATCAAGGGTGAAGTACGTTACACCTCCCTGTACAAGACCAACCCTGAGAATGCTGAAGCATTGTTTGCAAAAGCTGAAGCTGATGCAAAACATCGCATGAGCTTCTACGAGAAACTTGGTCCATTGATGTAAGACTTTGGGTCTTATAAGCTAGAATAGATGAGGGCCTTTCCAGAAATGGAAGGGCCCTTTAACATTTCCTAAGCTGCCTATTCGGCAGGTAACTTGTAGTCCGTAGAAAAGATCCGGTACAAAGATTTCTAAGCTGCCTACGCGGCAGGTAACTGTTGCAAAATGCTTGTAAATATATGATACATATGCATATACACCAGTAAAAACTATTATACCCAAATTTTTACAATTCTGAAAGAGTTTTTTTCATCATTCGCGTTTTATTTTAATACAATACTATTTCTTACAATTGGTGTTGATTGGAGATTATTTCTCATTTTGATTCTTGCTCTTTCTGTTTTTTCTTGTGGAGAAAGTAGTTATTTGTTTTTGTTGGGCTGTTTTTTTAATAACTTGTATATGAGTTTTTTTTGATAATCCAAAAATTATTAAGATTCTTCGAAGAATTTTGCATATACCGATGGTAAAGCCCGTGCAAGACTACATACAGAGAAAATCCATTAGGAGGATTATATGAGAAAAGTATTTGTCGTATTGTGTTTGGCACTCATTATTGCTACTCCTGTATTCGCACAGGGGCAGGCAGAGAGCGGCACCGTCACTATCGGTAGCGCAATCTACAAGTTTGATGATACATTCATGACTGGTGTCAAGAATGCTATTATCGCAGCAGCAGCTGAGACAACCGATGCAAAAGTCGATGTTGTTGACTCAATGAACATCCAGGCCACCCAGAATGAGAAGGTCGACCTTTTCATTACCAAGGGTGTAAAGGCTATGCAGATCAACCCTGTTGACCGCTCAGCTGCTGGTGTCATCATTGACAAGGCCAAGAAAGCCAATATCCCCGTAGTATTCTTTAATCGTGAACCTTTTGCTGAAGATATGGCAAAATGGGACAAGATCTACTACGTCGGTGCAAAGGCTGAAGAGTCTGGTACCATGAGTGGACAGATCATTGCTGACTACTGGAAAGCCAACAAAGCAATGATGGACAAGAACGGGGACGGAGTCCTCCAGTATGTAATGCTTAAGGGCGAGCCCGGACACCAGGATGCAGAGCTTCGCACTGAGTACTCCATCAAGTGTCTTGCTGACAACGGAATCAAAGTCCAGAAACTTGCTGAAGATACAGGCATGTGGGACCGTGTTAAGGGACAGGAAAAAATGGCAGCTTTCATCGCCAGTCAGGGCGACAAGATCGAAGCCGTATTCGCTAACAACGACGACATGGCCCTCGGTGCCATTGAAGCTCTCAAGGCCGCTGGCTATTTCAAAGATGGCAAGTTCATGCCAGTCGTAGGCGTTGACGCCACCGCTCCTGCTCTTCAGGCTCTTGAAGAAGGCACACTCCTTGGAACCGTCCTCAACGACGCAGTCAACCAGGGCCGTGCAACATTCATGCTCTCCTATGACCTTGCCAAGGGCAAGACTCCTACCAGTGCTTCCATCGGCTATACCATTACCGACGGCAAGTATGTATGGGTTCCTTACCAGAAGGTCACCAAAGACAACTACAAGCAATTCAAATAAGAATAGCTAGATTATCAAATACCCTCTGGCCAGACCATGACCAGAGGGTTTTTCAGACAGTAAGGGGTATTTACTACCTCTTGAGGGACAACAATGTATATTCTAGAGATGAACCATGTCTCCAAATCCTTTCCCGGCGTTAAGGCCTTGGATGATGTTACCCTAAAAGTAAAGCCGGGTACGGTGCACGCCTTGATGGGTGAAAATGGTGCGGGAAAATCCACGCTGATGAAATGCCTGTTCGGTCTGTACACCATGGATGAGGGTGACATATCCTTCAACGAACAACCAGTAAAGATTACCAGTGTAAAGGAAGCCTTAAACCTGGGAATCTCCATGATCCACCAGGAACTACATCTTATTCCCTATCGTTCGGTCATGGAAAACATATGGCTTGGCAGATTTCCCCGAAAAGGTGGAGAGAAAAGCCCCTTCATCGACCATGCCACCATGTATGACAAGACAGCAAAGCTGCTTGATGAACTGAATTTGACAAATATCAAACCCACTGACCTATTGAGAACCCTTTCGGTCTCCAAGGCTCAGAGTGTTGAGATCGCTAAGGCCGTATCCTATGACTCCAAGATCATCATTATGGACGAACCGAGCTCATCACTGACCGAGAATGAAGTTGACCATCTGTTTACTATTATCCGGTCATTGAAAGCACGTGGAGTATCCATCATCTATATCTCCCATAAAATGGAAGAGATCCTCAAGATTTCCGATGAGGTCACCATCATGCGAGATGGTAAATATGTCGGAACCTGGGATGCTTCAGAGCTTACCACAGCAATGATCATCAAGCGGATGGTCGGTCGCGACCTGACTAACCGTTTTCCTCCCAGGAAGAGTAACCCCGGCAGTGAGCTGCTGAGGATCGAAAACTACACCTCGCCCAATCCCCGTAGCTTCAAGAACGTCTCCCTTACACTACATAAGGGTGAGATCCTGGGTATCGGAGGACTGGTAGGTGCCCAACGCACTGAAGTAATGGAAGCCGTCTTTGGCTTGAGGCTGCATAGCGAGGGCTCCCTGTTTATTGAGGGAAAAGAAAAAAACTGCAAGAACGCCTATGAAGCCAAGAAGCTTGGAATGGCCCTCTTGACCGAAGAGCGACGCGCAACGGGTATTTTCCCTGTCCTCTCTGTACAGGATAACCTACTCATTGCAAACATCTCTTCCTATATAAACAAGAATGGATTGCTCAACGCCAGCAAGATGGCGAAGGATTCCAAGAAGAGTATCAAGGAACTTGATATCAAGACACCGACAGCGAAGACCCTCATCAAAAGCTTGAGTGGAGGAAACCAACAGAAAGTGCTCATTGCACGATGGCTGCTTACCACCCCTGATATCCTCATCCTTGATGAGCCCACAAGGGGAATCGATGTCGGTGCGAAATACGAGATCTATGTCATCATGAGCGAGCTCGCAGCCCAGGGCAAGGGTGTCATCATGATAAGCTCTGAAATGCCGGAACTCATCGGCATGACCGATAGGATCGTGGTGATGAGTGAAGGACGTGTCGCCGGTACGGTTGACAGCAAGAATACCAACCAGGAAGAAATTATGGAACTGGCGACAAAGTATGTCGGCTAGGAGGGGGATACAATGAATTCAAATACATTCGTATACAGGCTGTTGGGCAAAAGGACAGTAAAACAGTTCGTGCTGGAGAAGGCAATTTTCCTTGTCTTGCTGTTGCTGGTTGTGGTCATTTCGATCATCAACCCGAGAATCCTCAGCGTCAGGGTCATGCGTGACGTTCTGATGATGAGCTCGACGAAGATCATCATGGCCTTGGGCATGATGTTTGTCATCCTTACCGGTGGTGTTGACCTCGGTGGTGGACGAACCGTTGGCATGGCTGCTGTAATCTCTGCCTCCATGTTGCAGACACCAGACTATGTAAGGCGCTTCTATCCTGACCTTGGCCAGGTCTCCTTGTTGATACCCATCGTCATCGCGGTAATCGTCGGCACCCTGTTTGGCATGCTGAACGGTATGATCGTTGCAAAGTTCAAGGTCCCTGCCTTTATTGCAACCCTAAGCTCGATGTTGATCATCTATGGGGCAAACTCCATCTATTTCAACATGGCTCCAAACAACAGCCAGCCCATCGGAGGCCTTCGCGCTGATTTCACCTTCCTGGGTTCAGGTTCGATCGGGTTCATGCCGGTCATCATCATCTTCGCGGCCTTTGTCTCCCTTATCGTCTGGATTGTCCTCAACAAGACGGTATTCGGCAAAAACGTCTATGCAGTTGGTGGCAACCCAGAGGCTGCAGCGGTGTCAGGCATCAACATCACCAAGACCCTTGTTGGACTCTTCGGAGTCTGTGGATTCCTCATTGCTCTCTCAGGTGTACTGGAAGCTGCCCGTACTGGTGGAGCAACCAACAACTACGGAAACGGCTATGAGCTCGATGCCATTGCATCCTGCGTTGTGGGAGGAGTCTCCACAACCGGTGGTGTAGGAACTGTCAGCGGTGTCATCGCCGGTGTCATCATCTTCTCCTTCATCAACTACGGTCTGACCTTCGTCGGTGTGAACCCCTACTGGCAGAACATCATCAAGGGCCTGATCATCGTTGCCGCAGTATCGTTCGATATCCGCAAGTACGTAAAGAAGAACTAGTCTTATACAGACCAAATGGTGGGGGCAGGATTTTTTTCCTGCCCTCTCTTGTTTGGCAAACCAACGTACCTGACATGGGAAGTGAAGCTGGATTTCGATTGCAGAGGCTAGTGAAGGGCTCTGCCTTTCAGCATGGCCTCTTCGATGATCCTGTGGCAACACACTCCCAGGGGATTGTTTTCAATGCAAGCCGAATCTTTCATCGCTCCGGTTACTTCGATGACCTGTTTGAGGGAATCAGCGCCAAGTTCCACTACAGCCCTGATGACCTCTTCCTCGGTAATCCTGCTACAGTAACAGGCATATTTCGGCTTTGCCCCATCCTTGAACCAGATGGGAACCTTGACCTGGCCTTGGCTGAACATCCTTTCCGTATCGAGACCGAAGTAGACGACATCACAGGCTGGGTTCATGCAGACCTCATACAGGCCCTCTTCACTTGTCTGGAGGAATTCTTCTTTCACCAGGTGTCTGACAGTCACACTGCTTACTGGAACTCCCTCTTCCTTGCATTGGGGACAGGTTGTCCTAGCCTTTTTTTGGCCTATCTGATTGCATCCGCAACAATCTTCGTCGGTCCTATTCATATGGTATTCTCCCTATCATACGTACATGGTTTTATAGCTGGTTGTCCATAGGCAAAAAGTTGAGCATTCGATCAGTGGCGGGCAATTGGAATAGGTTCCTATTGGAAGGTCTGGAACAACAGACGCTGGTTCTGTTCGCTGAACATGGTAGTCTTTGTTATGAGTGCATGTTCAACCAGCTTTTCAACCGGCTTGATGTTTCTCAGTAGGTCTATGGCAGCCTTTACAGAACGGTAGCCAAGGTTGAAGCTGTTTATCACCACCAGGGCATCGATCATCCCTTGTTCGAGCAGCTGCACCTCATACTGGGTGGTCCCAAAGGCAATAAGCTTGATATTCCTGTCAGAGGGGAGGGCGTTCACGACCCCATGTGCCGTGTTCTCTTCCAAAGCGAAGATGATGTTCACCCCTGCATCACTGTCCAGGATATTTTCGGTAAGTTTCTTTGCGATGGATTCATCGGTAAAACTATAGGTTGCATAGCCTATCTGGGCATTCTCACGCTTTCCAAAAGTTTCTGCCAATCCACTGACGATACTTGTCATCGAAGTGGAATTCGGAATCGAGCCAATGACCAGGGCCTTGATCGGATCCCCTGGGCCGAAGAGGGAGAAGGCATGCTCCGCCATCTCCACACCCACCTCGTGGTAGTCTGCCGTGATGAAGAAATCACCTTCACTCTTATCCAGGCGGGTATCCGCCAGCACTACCTTGATGCCCTTGCTTCTTGCCTTGGCAACAATGTCCGCTAGGTTGGAGGTATGGCTGGGAGAGAGTACGATCGCATCAAAATGTTGGTCGATGGCCTCCTGCACAAACACCACCTGGCTTGCATAGTCAGCCTCATCGATCGGAGCCATGAACTCAAGGACGGCACCGGTCTCTGTACGTGCACCTCGTGCCCCATTTTTCAGTGACCCCCAAAACTCACCACCCTGCATCATGGTGATGACGGCTATTCGGTAGGGATCCTGCTTTTCGTCCCGTTTGGCACAGCTGGCCAAAAGGCAGAGGATGAGGATCAGGATGAAAAGCAGGGAGGGTTTCTTCATTTTTTTACCACCTTGATGGGGGGGATGGGATTTCCTTCAGGGATGACGATCCGTACCAGGGTTCCTTCATCCAGTTCGCTGGAGATCTCAAGGCCAAAGTCCGACCCATAATAGAGCTGGACACGCTGGTGCACATTCCGTACCCCAATCCCATTGCCCGATGGGGAGACCTGCCCGGTGAAGGAGAGTATCTTGTCGAGTTTCTCTTCATCCATGCCAACCCCGTTGTCCCTGATTTCAAGCACGATTGCCCCAGGCTTCCGGCGATAGACTGAGATGTTGATATGTCCCATCTCCTGAAGGTATTTGATGCCATGGTAGATTGCATTTTCCACGATTGGCTGGACGATCAGCTTGATGGTAGGGCACTGCTCAAGGCCCTCCTCCACCTTGATGGTGAAGGCAAACTTGTCCCGGTATCGTATCTGCTGGATGATGAGGTAGTTGCGCACATGCTCAAGTTCTTCGGCGAGGGTGATGATCTCATGGCCCTTGCTGATGGAGATCCTGAAGAGTTTTGCAAGGGCTGTGATCATGCGAATGACCCCTTCGGTATCATTCTGCTCAGCCATCCAGACGACTGAATCGAGGGTGTTGTAGAGGAAATGAGGGTTGATCTTCGCCTGTAGGGCATCAAGCTCAAATTTACGCTTCAGCTCCTGTGACTTGACGATGTCATCCATAAGCTGGCGTATGCGTAGGATCATGAGGGCAAAGGATTGGGAGAGGGCAAGTACTTCCAGATTTCCTCCTACGGTCGGGGGCTCGGAGAAGTCGCCCTTCTCGACGGCCATCATCAGCCTCTCCAGCTCCTTGATAGGACGGCTTATCCTTTCGGATACCGCCCTTGCCAGGAAGATGGTGATGATGATGCACAACAGCAGGATGATGGCCATGACTGTGGTGAACTGGTTGAGCCCGCTCATCAGCTCATCCATGAATGCGACCCCTACGATCCTCCAGCGGGCGTTGTTGACCGTATCGATGATGACCAGCCGCTCCCTCCCTTCAAAGGTGTTGGTATAGGTGCCGAAGATATGGTCTGCAACAGCATCGAGGTCCTCATTGATGATGTTGGAGTTGATCAGCTGCTGCAGTGGGTGATAGACGATCTTGTTGTTGTTGTCGATAAAGTAGACATACCCTGTGGAGCCAAGCTTGGCACTTTTCGAGAGTTCGCTGACAGCAGAGAAGTTCATGTCGATGAGGAGCAGGCCCTGGGTGGTCGTGCCATCGCTCTGTGTGTAGCTGATCAGTTGGCTGTAGGTGATGACCCAAGGATAGGCACTGGTGGTAAGCTGTTGGACATGGGGGCCGGTGAAGTAGAAGTTTCCCTCAACCCCAACTGTTCGGGAAAACCACTTTTGCTTGACAATCTCTTCTGCAGCCCTGAAGGTTGCATCGCTGGTTGAAAGCACGGCATTCCCTTCCAGGTCGAAGAGGACGAGGGCGACAATATCCTGCCGGCTGGCTAGGATTGCCTTGAGCTTGGCCTCGATCTCTTCCTTGGGTATGGTATTGGACTGCTTTGCAAGATCCCTAGCGTAGCCTGAAATGGTGAGGATGTCGTTGATGTAGTAGCTGAGGTTGGCATTGACCTGCCGCACGATCTCCCGTGTTGATACGGTTGCGTTTTCCCTGACAGTTGAGGAGAACTCGGAAAAAAGAATTGCCGAGACGATGTGGGTGAATGAGATGGAGACTACGGCAATTGCAATGGTCAGGATGGTCTTGATGCTAAGGTTTTGTATCTTGTGTGCCATGCTCTACCTATTTGCCTGGCGGAACTGGGAGGGGGATACCCCTTCGTGGCGCTTGAAGCAGAAGCTGAAGTAGTTCGACTCTGCAAACCCTACCGCCTGGGCAATCTCGTAGGTTTTTCCCTCGCTCTTGATGAGCAGCTCCTTTGCCCGTGTCATGCGCATGGTTGTCAGATACTGGACAAAGGAGACACCCATCTCCCGCTTGAAGGTTGAACTGAAGTATGAGGGACTTACCCCGATCATCTCGCAGACCTGGTCGAGCCCGAAGCCTGGCTCGGTGAAGTGTTTGGCGATGAGGGCCTTCGCCTCCTGCACAAACTGGATATGCGAGTTTTCGCGTTGCCCGCTTATGTTCGTCCTGATGGTAAGGGCCAGCTTGGTAAGCCAGCGCCTGGCCTTTCCTAGGGTAGTCAGGCTTCCCAGTTCCGAGAAGAAGGCGCGGGAGTCTCCCTCCCCACTGAGCTGGAACAGGGTGTAGTCATAGCTTTCGGCCAGGGCGTTGAGCGAAGAGCTGAGATCGAGCAAGAATGCCTGCAACCCCTCATAAGGGAGGGCTGCAGCCTTTTCCCCAAACAAGGCGTTCACGCTTTCAATGACCTGTTCCTCCGTTCCCAGCTTGACGGTGAGGATAACGTTGCTGAGAAGCTCCTGAAGATGGGTCTTGTCCTCCTGGGTCTGGGGTTTCTCAAGGTCGCTGATGACCAGGATTTTCTGCTCGGGATAGAACGAGCTGTAGTTCAGCGCCTCAAGGGCCTGCCTGTACGACTGGGAGATGGAAGAGGGGGAGTGCACCAGGTTTCCTACCCCGATGACGATGGGAAAGCTGAAGTACCTTTCCAGATAGGCGTGCAGCTGTTCCGCCTTCCTGAAGGTCTGCTTGCGGAACAGTGCATCGTATTGTGTTTGTCCGTGGCTGTTTGCCGTAAAGATGATGACGATCTGGTTCTCAAACTGGAAGACGAGGTCCCCCCCTTCCTTTTGGAACACCTCGGCAGCGACCTCCAGAAGTGCCATCGCCTCCAAGGGGTCATCCTGTTCATCATGGTCGGTCTCGAAGGTGGCTACGATGAACTCGTCCCCTTCAAGGTTGAACCCATAGTCCTTCGCCTTGGCGATGAGGTTTGCCTTCGGGCTTTGGTGGACCGGGGTAAGCAAGGAGACGAGGAATTTTTCCTTGATGAGAGGCAGGGCCTGGGCATAGGCACTCTTGAGCCGGTTCTGGTCCTGGATACGAATGATGTCCTCGTCCAGCCTTTTTGCCGTACGTTCGAGAAGGTTGCAGATATCTTCGCTGGTGACCGGTTTGAGCACATACTCACTGACATCATAGCGGATCGCCTGCTGGGCGTAGGTGAACTCATCGTAGCCACTGATGATGATGATGCTGATCGGCGGGTGGGACCGGCGGATCTCCTTGATGAGCTCCATGCCATCGAGATAGGGCATCCTGATGTCGGTGATTACTACATCCGGATGGAGTTCCTCGATCATTTCCAACGCTTCGATGCCATTGCCAGCTTCCCCTACAACCTTGAAGTTATAGCGCTCCCAAGGGGTACGGTTTCGTATTCCCTCTCGTACTGCGCTCTCATCATCAACTAGCAGGATCGTATATTCCATGGATGGTATGGTAGTCCTAATTGTGGGTAGGTGCAAGATTTTTACAGTTTGCACCAGTGGTCAAACATGGCTGAGGTTGAACGGTTCATCTCTTCCATGAACTTGCTGGTATGCTTTTTGAAGTAGTAGTGGTCTGCAATGCTTCCGGTATTCCCAAAGGGGAGTATCTTCGCCTCCCTACGCAGCTCTTCATGTTCAGAAAAGGCTGCCTTCAGTTGGTCAAGGGTAGGCTCCTGGTAGCTATCCTGCATGAATACTGCTTCCTTAGGACATCGAGGGGTCTGCTTTGTGGTGTGCTTGGTCTTGGGAAAGCCGAAGATGAGCATGCAGGCTGGAACGGTGTAGTGGCCAAGGTTCAGCAGTTCCTTCATCTCTTCGAAATTCTCGATCACATCCCCGATGTAGCAGGAACCGATGCCGAGGGATTCGGCAGCAACCACCGCATTCTGTGCTGCAATGATGGCATCCTGCAGACAGAGGTGTAGGTCGCCCAGACCTGGGCTACGCCAGGAGGCCAGGCCTTCCTTCTCCCCTCTCTCTTTCGAGCCCCCTTCGACGAAGTAGTTGACCCACTTCTGCATGTCGGCAAGGAATACCCAGACCAGGGGAGCCTTGGCTATCATGATCTGGTTGTCGCAGAGTTTGGCCAGCAGTTCTTTCTTCTCTTGGTCCTGTACCTCGATCACAGAATAGAGGGCCATATTGCCTGCTGTCGGGGCCCTGAGGGTGGCTTCCTTGATAAGGGTGACCTGTTCTTCTGACAGCGACTTATCGCTGAATGAGCGAACAGAACGCCTGTCTTTGAGTATTTGTAGGGTTTCATTCATAGCAGGAGTATAGCAACAGGATGAGAGTTATGCCAATAGCCGATATACAAATAGGAATTTCTGCTCTATCATGGGGCAATGAAAAGTGTAAAGGCATACCGGTATCGATGGCTCATCCTCATTGGCCTCATGGCTCTGTTGCTTGCAGTAGGGATGCAGTGGATGAACCTCTCCCCTGTCGGGAGGGTGGTGAACATCTACTACCAGGGTCAGGTATCCAGCATATTTTCCAATCCTGTGGAGTTCCTCTCCCTTGCATACCTTCTGATATTCGTTGTGGGTAGCATCCCTGCCTCCTATGTGATCCATCGCCTGGGAATTACGGTCAGCATCCGTATCGCCGCAGGGATGATAGTCTTTGGCGCCCTTGGAAAATGGATTTATCTCTCCAACTTCTCCATAGTATTGTTCTGCCAGCTTATCCTTGCTTTGGCACAGGCCCTGGTGCTCAACAGCATCACCGAGATAGTCTCTCGCTGGTTTCCCATCCGGGAGCGGGGTATGGCTGTAGGCATGGCCTCCGCAGCCCAATACTTCTCCTTGGGAATAGTGATGTTTCTCTCTCCCCTTATGGTAGTGACGAAAGCCAATGCCCCGAACTATGGCAGCGGCATAGAGGCCATGATGGGCATGTATGCCGCCCTCTGTTCGGTCTTCGCCATTGCCGCTGCTTTTTTGATTCGGGAAAACCCACCCTCTCCTTCTTCCATCCTGCAGCGTGAACCGAGCGTATCCTTTCTCAACTCCTTCAAGGCCATGAACAAGATTCCCTCACTCAGAGGGCTGATGATCATCTTTTCTGTAGGATGGGGTGTGCTCATTACCTTGCTGGTGAAGATTGATACGATAAGTGAGATCTTGGGTTTCCCGGATTCCGATGGGAGACTGGGCATCGTATTGCTCGTCGGGGGGATGATAGGGGCAATAGTGCTTCCCTCGCTATCTGACAGGTGGAGAAAACGCAAGGCCTTCTTTGTCTTCTGCAACCTCTGTTCCATCCCAGGGGTTCTGTTGTTGGTCTTTAGCCAAGACCTTGGCTCCCTCTTGTGGGGAAACCAGGTCTTTGCTTTGCTAGGTGCCTTTATCATCGGCTTCTGCCTGCTCAGCTCCATTCCCATAGGAAGCCAGTATGCAGCAGAACTTGGACATGGCATATCCGAGGAGATCATCCAGGCCCTGTTGCTGTTGTTCTCCCAAGCCAGTGGTGCCCTGATTTTGATCATCACCCTGGTAAGCCGTGGCCAGTATGCAGGGCAGTTGCTCTCTGGCCTTGCTGCCCTGCTGTTTGCTGCCATGATGGGCAGTACCTTCCTCAAGGAGAGTGAGGTCATTGTCACGGAAGAGGAGAGGCTGAACCAGGTTATTGAAAAGGAGATCGTACACCTACAGTGATGACAATCAGGAGCGCAACACGGGAGGAACTTCCACAGATCCTTTCGTTTATCATCGAATTGGCAGCATATGAAAAACTGGAACAGGAAGTGGTTGCAACCCTACAGGAGATGGACCGGTGGTTGTTTGTGGAAAAGAAGGCTACGGTACTGTTCTGTTGCGAGGATGAAAAACCCATTGGCTTCGCCCTCTACTTCTACAACTACTCAACCTGGCAGGGACGCTGCGGCCTCTACATAGAGGACCTCTATATCCAACGACCTTTCCGGGGCAAGGGCTATGGCAAGGCCCTTATCGAGCATGTCTGCTCCCTTGCGGTCAGGCAGGGGTGTGCAAGGGTGGAGTGGGTATGCCTCGACTGGAACAAGCCAAGCATTGACTTCTACAAGCGTCTTGGAGCTTTCCCCATGGATGAGTGGTCAACCTACCGTTTGACAGGGGATGCCCTTATCCGTCTGGGGACAAAAGAAGCCTTTGCCAGCAAGACAGAGTAAAATATAGGATTATTTCATTATATGTAAATAGGTTATGTTGGATTATCCAATACAGGAATCTGTGTTGGATTGGGTGGAGTTTCTTTACCAAGAGCCCTCATTTCACGAGGTAAGTCCCCATTTTCAAAAGAATGAGATTTTGATTGACAGATTATATAAATGTTAATAAACTAGTCTTATTACTGGTATCTGGGATCCCAGATACCAAAAAGGAGAACAAGATGAAGAAATTTACCATGCTAGTCAGTCTTTTTTGTGTCTGTGCTTTTCTTGCCTTTGGTGCCGGTTCTAAAGAGACCCCACAACAGGTAGTGAAGGAAGCTGGGCCTATCACACTTACAATACTTACGACTGCTACAACACAAAATCCTGAAGGCCCACTGGCACAAGAGTTCTTTGATGAATTCATGAGATTGAATCCTGAAATTAAACTCGAAGTAACAGGTGTTCCTATGAACCAGGCGCTTACGAAGATCACCACCCTTGCTGCTGCCGGTTCTTTGCCAGATGTGTTTGTCAATACAGAAAACATAATTGGGCAACTGTATGATATGGGTATCTGCGAAGACCTTACCCCATACATGACCAAGGCTGAGCTCGAAAATATCACAGAGTCTGTAAGAATTGGCTCAACCATGGAAAATAAGCTTGTTCTCTATCCATGGTATTCTGGTCCCAATGCATTGATTTTCCGAAAAGACTGGTTGGAGGAGAAGGGAATTTCTGCTCCAAAGACTCTCGAAGAGATGCGCCTAGCTGCAAAAGCCCTCACTGCCGATACCAATAAGGATTCCCTTGTTGACCGCTGGGGATTTGGAATGATCGGAACCAATGACGATTCTGGGCAAACCCGATTTGTCATGATCCTACGCGGCTTTGGAGCGAAAGAACTCTATTTCCAGGATGGAACATGGAAGACCGATATTGGTTCTCCTGCAAGTGTTGAAGCATTTAAGTATTTTACCAACCTTAAGAATGTTGACAATGTCGTACCAGCCGGTGCATTGGAAAATAGCTTCAATGAAAACGTGAATCTTTTGGCTGCCGAACAAATTGGTATGTTGATTGCGGGTTCAAACTCAGTTGGAAAGATTTTTAGCGCAAATCCTGGGCTTAAGGGAAAGATCGGAAGTGTTATTGTCCCATCCGGGGTGACCTCCTATACACCTAGTTCCATCTTGGGCTGGTCCGTCAATCCTTCCAGTAAGCATAAAGAAGCTGCCGTCAAGTTTGTGAAGTTTGTCAGTAGTAAGAAGAATGCGATAAAATGGGTAGAGGTCACTGGCCGTATTCCTTGTACCAATGATGCAATTTCAGATTCAGAATATTTGAACACTCCATTGTTTGAAGGTTTCGTTGCAGGCTTTAAGGCGATGGAACAGGCTCCCAATGCACCATATTATGCAGAAGTTAAGAATGTATTGGGAAGGACCTATCAGAAACTGATACTTAACCCAGCATTGGATGCAACCAAAGAGGTGCAGGCTGCAGGACGAGAAATTCAGAAAATAATCGATAATAATAAGTAATGTGTTTTTTATCCGTAGCTCTCCTTTCGGAGAGCTATGGATTGCTGATGTACTAAAACCGATTCCAGTTCCCTATTTCAGATCGAAGGATTGAACATGATTAAGAATACCACAGATAGATTGCGCCAGAATTCACTGGGATATATTTTTATTTTTCCAGCCCTATTTGTTCTTGTTGCAATGATTGTGTATCCGATGCTCTATGGTATAGGGATTAGTTTCTTTGATACAAATCTTGTCAACAAATGGAAATTCATTGGGCTTAAATACTATGTTCGATTGCTGACTGATGAGAATTTTGGGCGATCGATCGTGAAGACCCTTATTTTTACCTTTGGTACCGTAGCCGGCAGGACATTCCTGGGTTTGCTTTTTGCTACAATTCTTGTAGACAAACGAATCCCGTTCAAACCCTTGTTCAGGTCGATTATCGTGTTGCCATGGTTTTTCCCTGATGTGGTCATTGGGTTGCTGTGGAAATGGCTCTACAATACTAACTATGGCTTGATCAACCACCTTCTGCTAGGCCTGAACATGATAAAGGCTCCTGTTGAATGGTTGAGCAACTCATCTACTGCTATGGGGGCAGTGATTCTTGTAAGTATCTGGAAGGGGTTTTCCTTTATGGTTGTCATGCTCATGGCTGCCTTGCAAACGGTTTCACAGGATCTCTACGAAGCTGCAGAAATTGATGGATGTGGAAGGATCGGAAAGTTTCTACATGTAACACTACCAGGGATTGCTCCAGTTCTCTCTACAACGGTCATGCTGGAAAGCATGTGGAGTTTCAAGCATTTTACGTTGATATGGAACTTGACCTATGGCGGTCCAGTTGATGCAACAAATGTTGTCAGCATTGACATATACAAAACAGGTTTCCAATATATGCGCTTCGGTGAATCGGCAACTAGGGCTGTATACGTATTTATCATTGTGATTGTGATAAGTCTGCTACAAAGAAAATTCAAGAACTCCAAAGGGTATTAATATGAAGAAACATGATGCATTTCCCATTGGGTCTTTCATAATTCTATTGGTAGGGTGTCTTATGGTTTTGGTTCCTGTTTTATGGATGGTGATTACATCCTTGAAAAGTGTACCGGAAACCTTTGAGATTCCTCCTTCCTTGATTCCCCATGCTCCCTCATTGGCAGCATATCGCACCGTGCTCAAGGATTATTCGTTCGGGGTTTTCTTCAAGAATAGTGTGATTATTGTTGTCGCCTCTACTTTTTTAACTTTGTTCGTTGCTACGTTTGCGGGTTTTGGCGTATCAAGATTTGAATTTAAAGGGAAGGCAGGATTTCTGGGATTCGTTTTGGTAACCCAGATGTTTCCATCGGTAATTATGTTGATTCCCTATTTCAGGATTCTCAAGACATACCAGTTGATAAATACACATCTTGGATTGGTTCTTGTGTATATGTCATTTCAGGTCCCCCTTTGTACCTGGTTGATGCATAGTTATTTTGAGACTATTCCCAAGGACCTTGATGATGCTGCGAGTATAGATGGTCTAGGTAAATTTAGGACGTTTTCAAGGATTATTCTTCCCCTGAGCCTCCCAGGCCTTGCGTCAACTGCCATATATGCTTTTATCAACAGTTGGAATGAATTTCAGTTTGCGTTGGTCCTTACTACTACAGATCTGATGAAGACAGTGCCTATTGGGATAGGACAAATGATTGAAGATACGAAAATTAACTGGAATGAGATGATGGCTGCGAGCTTGCTTGGTTCTATCCCACTAATTATAATCTTCTTGTTTTTTCAGAAATATTTCTTTGCTGGATTAACAGCTGGCAGTGTAAAACAATGATAAGAAGGTAGATGTAATGAAACGAATTGAGACCCCTCTCCCAATCTCCGATCAAGTAGCTGATTCCATCCGAAAAAGTATTATGTCAGGTGAATTAGGTGTAGGTCAGAAAATTTCTGTTTCTAGTATTTCTGAAAAGTTGGAGGTTAGTGCTACTCCGGTAAAACAAGCATTTAAGATTTTGCAATCGGAAGGACTACTGATAACGAAGCCACGATCGGGGACAATGATTTCTGATCTTGCCTACCAAAGTCTTTCAGACATTTCAATTCTCCGCTCTGCTTTAGAGGGAGCTGCTGTCTATCTGGCTGCAAAGAATGCTACTGATGAAGATATCCAGATGATGGAACAGATTCTCGATGAGGGCGAGGAAGCGATAAAAAATGGTGATGTGGTAACCCTTGTCAAACAGAATGCTCAATTCCATAGGAAACTACGGATGTCGGCTCGTAATACCTATCTGTATGTTCTCATTGAAAGACTTATGTCTTTTGATTACACCATACGGAGCAAAGCTCTGATTACTGATGTAGAACGTGAGAAGGGAAGGGTTGAACATAGAGAAATCCTGAATCTTGTGAAACAGAGAAAACCTGAAGCTGCAGAGGCCGCCCTGGTTGAGCATATTCGAAGTACAGCAAAGGGTGTCGTTCCTAAAAAATAACAAATTCAATGAAAGGGTGCTGGAGGAAAAAATGAAGATTACTGATATAAAAACGTATAAACATTTCTCTGTTTGGAGAAACCTGATTTTTGTTATTGTCGAGACAGACGAAGGTATTTCCGGTATTGGTGAAGCGACGATCAGAAACAAGGAAATGGCAGTGACAGAGGCTATTGAGCATCATCTCAAGCCTATGTTGATCGGTACATCCCCCTTTCAGATTGAACAGTTTTTCCAAAACGCATTCCTGAAGGATGCCTGGAGAAATGGTGCAGTCTTTAATTCCGCCATCAGCGGTATCGAAACAGCCCTCTGGGATATCATAGGGAAAAAAGCTGGTATTCCTGTCTATAATTTCCTGGGTGGTAAACTGCAAGACAAAATTCTGTTGTATGCAAATACCTGGTTCATGCAAGCACGAACGATAGATGAGTTTGCGCAAGCAGCGAAAGACTGTGTGGCCCAGGGCTTTAAGGCACTCAAATGGGATCCTCTCAAAGCAGCAGCAAAAGGGGATTCAGAGAGAGTGACCGTACAAAAGGGACTTGCCTGTTTGAAAGCTGTCCGTGAAGCTGTCGGAGATTCAATAGAATTAGGGATTGAACTTCATGGAAGTCTTTCTTTTGACGGTTCGCTCATGTTTGCCAAAGGTGCAGAAGCCTACTCTCCTATGTTCCTGGAAGAACCAATGCACCCAGATGACAGGGCAGGATATCTCAAGTTGTCAAAACTCTCGCTTCTTCCCATTGCAGCAGGGGAAAGGTACTTTACCCGTTTCAGCCATAGGCAGATCTACGAGGATGGGTATCTATCGATCATTCAACCGGATTTGACCCACTGTGGGGGTATTCTGGAGACCAAGAAAATGGCAACCATGGCTGAATCGTATTTCTTGAAATTTGCTCCGCACAATTCTGGTGGACCAGTAGGTACGATAGCTTCAGCGATGGTGGATGCAACCAGCCCTAACTTCTACATCCAAGAGTTTAGCGTAGAGAATTTGGAGTTGAAAGAACGATTTTTTACGGAATCCTTCAGTGTGGAAGATGGATATCTCATACTGCCTGATACTCCCGGTTTGGGACTTTGTGTGGATATGGATGCCATGAAAGAAGAATCATACCGTCATTTCCAGACTTTCTAGACCGTTACACTACCATAAGAGGATGTCTCATGTATAAAAACTTTGTTCCGCGGGGAATAATCCCTGCATTGGTTACTCCGCTAAAAAATTCAGAAGAAGTAGATTTGGTCAGTTTGAGGAAACTAATTCGTTACCAGCTTGATAATGGTGTGCATGGCATATTTGTTATTGGCTCGACGGGGGAGTTCTATGCTCTGTCTATGGAAGAAAAACAGAAACTCATCGAAGCTACTGTGGATGAAGTTGCTGGAAAAATTCCTGTATATGCAGGAACAAATGATATCACAACCCGAGAGAGTATCCAGCTGACAAAAATGGCTGAACGATGCGGTGTTGATGCTGTATCTGTCCTCACTCCAATGTTTATCTCCCCTTCCCCAAAAGAGTTGTATACACATTATAAGGCCATTGCCGAAAGTACTGACCTCCCGATTATTTTGTATAACAACTCACCCAGGACTGGAGTGGGAATTCCTGTTGATACTTGTGTGAAACTTGCTACCGATTGTCAGAATATCATCGGGATCAAGGATAGTTCAGGCGATTTTACGTTGACGGGAGAATATATTCGCCGTACCCGCCATCTCTCCCATTTTCATGTACTGCAAGGAAGGGACACCCAGATACTGGCAGGTTTTGTGTATGGAGCTACTGGGGCAATTGCTGCCTGCGCAAACGTTGCTCCAGCCATCGTCGTTGATATCTATGAGAAATACATGCAAGGTGATCTGCAGGGGGCACTGGAAGCGCAGTATGCACTTGCCCCTCTACGCCTTGCTTTTTCTCTTGGAACGTTTCCTTCGGTAATTAAGGAGGCTCTCCATATGATTGGTATCCCTGCTGGGATTACTACAGCACCTTGCGGTCCTTTGACTGATGAGGAGAGGGCACAATTACAGAAAGTGTTGTTAGGAATGGGCCTTTTGGCATAGGAATTTCAGGATTTGATGATCATCATAAGCTAACCTTTTCCCAACATTGGAGAGACGGTTAGCTTTTTTCTATTATGGGAGTGTGACAATAGGGATCTGGTATTCCTTCATGACCTCATCGCTGTATTGGAAACTGTAGGGCTTCGGTAGAGTGGTGAACAGGGTCTCTGCCCTTCTAAAATCCCTCTTCCCATCCAGTAAGAACAGAATGAAAACCCTCCTGTCTAATAGGAGGGCTTGGTTTGTTGGATGGGAGAGTACCTACTCTTTCTGCTTGGGTAGCAGTTTTTCATTCCACCTGTCAAAGGATGCTACCTCATCAAGGTTTTTCCTGACCCTTGGTGCTTTTTCGCTCTCCAGATGCTTCTCGTTGAGACCATCCAGTGGTCCTGGATAGCCCAGAATGACCAGTGTCTGTAGGGTGTCCTCTTCCCTGATGCCCAGAACAGCTTTTGCTGCCTGTACATTGAAGCCTGCGATGGGGTGCACAAAGAGACCTTCTGCAACCGCCTGGACCTGGTAGGCCATGGCCGCCATCCCCAGTTCAAAGGGGGTGTAGGCAACGCCGCCCATGGTAAGCCCCCAAGCTGGGTTGGTGACAAAGGCTGTGATGGCAGGGGCCTTCTTGGCCCAGTAGTTTCCAGGGGTAAGGGTCCCCTTCAAGGAGGCCAGGATGGTAGGGTCGGTAACGGTAATCATGCGCCAAGGTTGGCTGTTGAGGCTGGATGGGCTCAGGTGCGCTGCCTCTGCAAGGCGAAGCAGCACTTCCTTCTCGATGGGCTTGGTGGATAGGGCCCTATAGGCCCTCCGTGTTTCAATTGCTTTGAGTATCGGCATCTATGTTCTCCTTGACGTGTGGTTGTTTGGAAAGGGTTCTTTGTCTGTGTCTGGTTACTCTGGCTGGTATACCCAGTACTGGCTTTTGCCAGCACTCTTTGCTTCATAGAGGGCCTTGTCCGCATAGTGAAGGAGATCGGAGAAGGTGTTCCCGTGTTCAGGAAAGAGTGCGATACCGCTGCTGGAGCTGAAGAGGAAGTTCTCGCTGGCATAGGCTGAAAGCTTCTTCTGGAAGTTGTCAAGCAGAGGGAATAGCTCCTCATCATAGGGTGAGAAGACTACAAACTCATCACCGCCAAACCTCCCGATGATGGCCTCTTCCGAAAAGAAGGTCTCCTTGAGGGTCTTGGCCATGACGCTTATCAGGGTGTCTCCCTTCTGGTGTCCCAACGAGTCATTGACCGCCTTGAAGTTGTCGAGGTCAGTGATGAGCAGGAACCAGGGTTTCTGGGTCTTCCCAAGCTCCTTGGTTATCTTCTCTTCCAGTGTGGTCTTGTTGAGCAACCCGCTTGCCAGGTCCAGCTGGGATTTCTCACGCAAGGATTTGTTGATCTGCGTCTGTCTTGCCAGGGATTCCTGAAACTCCTTCTCCCTGTGGATGTCCACAAGGGAGCCGATGTACTTATAGACCTTGTCAGAATCGTCTGCTAGGGTCATGTAGTTGCACAAGTACCAGACAAATCCTTTCTGGAAGAAATCAAGCTTAACCTCAAAACTTCCGCTTGTCGGACCCTTCCTCCCTTTTTCTACAATCGCATTGAAGAGCCCCAGGCTATCAGTATGGACCATATTGGGCAGGTATTTTTGGGTGAAGTTATAGAAGACACCATTTCCCCGGCTTTTGTCCGGGTTGGGAAAGGTGATGAAGGCGCTGTCGGTGGCCAGGTCATATTCAAAGGTTATCAGCACAGAGTGTTCCAGTAACAGGTCCTGCTGGTGTATCTCAGAGGTATGGCTTCCTATCTGTCCAAAGACCGTGCTGGAGCTAGCAGCGTGTTGGGGGGAGGGCTCTTCCTCGAACAGGTTGCATATGAACTCTGTTCTCTCCCGTTCCGGTTGGGTAAAGGCGAGAGATGCCCTGATCGACACCGATAACCCATCCTTTTTGGTCAGATGGAAATGGAGTGTGGAATCCTCTTTGGCCTTCAGAATCTCAGACAACCTCTGGTGGTCCCTAGGACGAATCATCGTAAGCCAGTTCTTGCCCAGGGCCTCATACTCCTCCTGGGAGTAGCCCAACAACTTGAAGAAGGCAGGGTTATGGAAGGTGGGTACTATCGAGCCGGTATCAGAGAGGTAGCCTGTAGCAATGCCCCAGGTAGCACTGGTGGTCATGAACTCGATCTGCCTCTTGTACTCCCTTGCCTGCTCGCTTAGGCGCATCTTGGTATCGACATCAAGCAGGAGGGCCATGATTCTTTTTGCCCCGCTGTTTTCTGCATAGTGCATCTTCATCTGTATTGAGTACCAACGGTACTCCCCATTCAGTAGCCTGAGCCGTACTGTGGTGCCCTGTTTGGAGGGTTTCTTGAGTACCTCCTCAAGAGTGTCCTCAAAGGCCTTGAGGTCATCCTCATGGATGAAGGGGCAGCAATACTCCTTTGCAATGAGGGCTTTGGGAGCTATCTTGCAGATCTGCAGCAATTCCAGGTTAGGGTTCTTGTAGAGGATATCCTGCTGGAGATCCCACTCGAGCACCTTGGTGTTTGCAAGTTCCTCTATCAGGGAGTGGCGGCTTCTGTAGGCACAGTCATGATAGTCCGAACCTCCTCGTGCCAGAGGGCAGGCCGTTCCCAAGGACCTGATGCAGCAGAGAACCAGGTTACTGGTATCCGAATTGTCCAGCTTGATGAGCGTCCAATCGGCAATTTCAGATTCACCCTTGCTGTTGACCCAGGGAAATCTTTGGCTCATAACACTCTCCATCCGTGCATGGGTGAAAAGATGGAACGACTCTCTCTCCTGGGTTTGGATCTTCTTCTCCTCAATGAGGGAAAGGAAGGTGGAGAGGTTTCCCTGGCTTTCAGAGGAGAGGGAGGCTGCAAGTGGATCGTTGTAGAGCTGCTGGTACCTGTCGGAAGTGTAGTCGAACAGGTATATCTGCTCAAACAAGGCCTTGAGGATCTTGGACTGCATCTCTGAAAGGGAGAATCCTTTGAGGTGTTGGAAGGGTTGCTTTGGTATGGAGGAAGGCCTGTAATGCACCATATCCAACGTCAGGAACTGTTCGATGGGAAGCGGCCTGCTGAAATAGAACCCCTGGAGGGTATTGCACCCCAGAAGCTTGTAGAATTCGACCTGTTGGATAGTCTCGATCCCTTCGATGATAAGGGGGAGGCCCAGCAGAACACTCATGTTCACAATGCTTCGTATGATGTTTTCTGACCGTTCTGACTTGCCGATCTCCTTGGAGAACATGAGGTCAAGCTTGAGGATGTCGATTGGCACATCCTTGAGGATGTTCAAAGAGGAGTAGCCAGAACCGAAATCATCCATGAGGATGAGGAACCCCTCCTTTTGCAGGGCAACCATTGCCTTGAGCAGCTCATCTGGGTTTTCGATATATACGCTCTCGGTGATCTCAAACATGAGCAGGGAGTGGGGGATGTTGTAGCGGTCGGTCTTTTCGATGATATTCTGTGCCAGGTTCTGGTTGAAGAAGTCGGACCGGGAGAGGTTGACCGAGATGGGGCTGGTAGGCCTCCCCTCATCGAGGAGCCTTCTCTGAAGGATGCAGACCTGCTCAATTACATAGTCATCGAGGGCGATGATGAAACCGTTCTCCTCAAACATGGGGATAAAGGCATCCGGGGCAATGATGCCCCTCTCGGGGTGGATCCACCGCACCAGTGCCTCGGCTGCTGTGAACCGATTTTCCGTCAGGCTGTAAAAGGGCTGGAGGTAGATCTGGAACTGTCCCAGTTCCAGGGCAGAGTGCATCTCATTGACTATGGCCTGTTCCTTCAGCATCTTCCTTCTGAGGATATCGGTATAGTAGGCATACGGTTTCTGGTAGTTTCCCTTGGCTGTGTTGAGTGCCATGTTCGCACGGTCATTCATCAGTGAGACATCCATGGTTGGGTCGCTTATCTCATAGATGCCAAAGGTTGAACGTACATAGGTTTTCAGGTGGTTTGCATTCAGCTGTCTCTCAGCTTCCCGGGCAAAGTGCTCAGGGTCGAAATCCTTCTTGGGTACGCAGAGTGCAAAATGGTCGGAATAGAGGCGCCCATAGGTTCCCCTCTCTCCGACGAGTTTGGTAAAGGTCATGCCCAGGCTTCTGAGTATGGCGTTTCCTGCAGAGGTGCCAAACAGGTCGTTTACCGCCTTGAACCGGTCTATGTTCCAGCGGATGAAGAGATAGGTGGTTTCGCTGTTCTGCCTAAGCAGTATCCCTGTCTTGCGATAGAAGGTCTCCTGGTTGTAGATTCCTGTCAGTGCATCCTTTTGGATCAGGGAGCAGAGTTGCCTCTGGTTCTCCCTCAGCTGGGAAGAGTCGAGGACCATGATGAGGAATACAGGGGCCTCCTGGCCTGCATAGGGGATCCAGGAGATCTGGAAAAAAAGTTCCGAACCATGGTTAGCGTTGCCCTTCATCCCCATGGAGAAGGAGAAGGAACTGTGGTTGTCAATTGCTTGCCTGACATTGTGGTTGAAGATTGTGATGTTCTCTTCTTTGATGAAGGTATCGATCCTAGGATATTTTACCCTGAATGCTTCAAGGTCGTGTACTCCGGAAAGGCTAAGCATCCCTTGGTCTACATAGATGGGGAAGCTTTGTTCCTGTGCATATTGGTAGAGGGCAAACCCGCTCTGCATCTCGCTGGGGTTGATGTCCCAAAGGGAGAGTTCGTCCTGGTGAAGAGGTTTGGGCGTGAAGATGTCTTTTGCCTGTTCTTTGGGTTGGAGAACTTTTTGTAACTTTTTTTTCAGCAGTTCAGCCTTAATGGGTTTTTCGACCAGGAAGAAGGGGTCCAGTTTTGTTTCCTGGAGTGCCTCTTGCTGGTCTGTTGTTAGTATGAAGAGTGGCGGACCCTGCAGGTGCTTCCTGCCCTGGCGTAGCATGAGGAAAGCCTTGGCGTCGAGGGAAGGCAGGTGCAGATCGTAGAGTATGGCAGCAATGGTTTGGGTTTCCAGAATGGAAAGAACTGCGAGGCCATCAGATGCATCGATGATGAGGTACTCTTCTGAAAGAGTTTTGCTTACGCTTGAATGCGTAGGTATATGTGCATCAGCAATGATGATAATGGGTTTGGTTGTACCTGTTTCCATGTGCAAGCTCCAGATGCGATGAGCATATCACGAATAGTTAGCAATAGGCAAAGGGAGTATAGGCACAATAGACATAAAAACGGGGTTTGCCTGAAGCAACCCCGTTTCTTACAGTTCTTGTATGATTAGTTCCGAGGTGAAAAGTCTGACTTAGGGGCTCCACAAAGAGGGCATACCCAATCTTCTGGAATATCTTCAAAGGCAGTACCGGGCTTCACACCATTGTCGGGATCACCTACTGTGGGATCATACACATAACCACAAAGGTCGCATTCGTATTCTTGCATAGTTGTTTCCTCCTAGTAGTTAGCATAGCGATAAACGGCACGAGGGGCAAGAAAAATATTATTGATAAAGTGCGAGAATCTTGTTCAGCATCTTGCAGAACTTCTTTTTGAAGCTTTCAGGTGAGAGGATCTCTACTGAATCCCCACACTGGATGATCCTCAGGTAGAGTTCGATGGAGTTCTCCACATCCATATTGCACACCAGAGTCCCGTCACCCTGTTTGGTAAACACAGGGGTACCATGGACAACCGAGCGGAATACGTTCATCGCCGAACGCTCCTTGAGCTTGAGGCTCAAGGGTATCATGTCCAAGCTCTCATACCGCTCTTCCGCCTCCTGGAATTTGAAGGGCTTGAGGTTGTCTGGGATGGTGTAGGTCTCGTCGAGGATGGTTGCACTGGTGATGGTGCTGATGTCGATGGTTATGATCTCGGTGGTATGGCGTAGCCTTCCTGTCACGCTGATGGGGTGCCTGCCTCCACTGTCCTCTTCCCTGAAGCCGATGAAATAGGGGGCAAGTTCCGTCTCGATGCTTTCAAACCCTTTCAGGCTTTGGATTACCCTTACGATGCGCCCCGAGACCCAGGAGTCGATGAGGACTTCCAGGATCGAGTTGAACTTGCTGCTCTCCTTCTTCTGCTGGACCTGCTTGTCGATCTGCTCGGCAAGATTGATGACATTGTCACTGATCTTTGGTGCGTAGGAGCGCATGTTCATGGCCAGCTTCCGCAGCCCTGATGCCAGATGGGGGTTCTGAAATTCGCTGGTGGAGGCAAGGACCTCTGCAGAGAGGTTGAAGGCGAGGCTCTCATAGACACTGAGGGCGATGTTCTCGTCCCCCTCCCGCCCCTTGATCTTGATGAGGTTGTTCTCCTCGTAGATATCTATGTACTGCTTGAGCTCATCGACATAGCGGCTGATCGTGGAACGATGGACACCCAAGCGTCGGGCTATCTCAGCACGTCTGAGCCCCTCAGGGTGGGAGTGTAATAATAGTTCTAGTTGTGCAACCCGTTCACCTTTCATGAAGTACCTCTTTCTGCACCATTCTGCAACAAAATTCATGTCAGTATACCATGAATATTCACTTATACAAGGGTTTTGCAACAAAAAAAGTACATTGTAACACTCTCCTAGCCATGATAGGATAAGGCCATAGGAGAGCAAGTCATGGAAGAACGTCTGGACAAAGTAGAGATGAAGCTAGCATATACGGAGGAGACAGTCCTCGCTCTCGACGCTATCGTCAGAGGCCAGGCACAGGAAATCTCCATCTTGTTGAACCGTATGGAAAAGCTTGAGAAACGCCTTACCGCACTGGCAGATGGAGGGGAGGACGGCCTACCCGAAAACGAGAGGCCGCCCCACTATTGAGCCTAGATAAACAGGTTGACCTTGCTCCTTGAAGCTGCACCCATATAGGTTGCAACACCTCCGATCTCAACCCCATCAAGCAGCTCTTCTCGGGTGATGCCCATGATGTCCATGGACATCTGGCAGGCGATCATATGTATCCCTGCCTTTCTGGCATCCTCGTACATCTGCCTTACCTGGTCGACATTCTTTTTCTTCATGCGACCCTTCATCATTGCAGCGCCCATCCCTCCCATGTTCATCGAGGAGAGGCCCAGGTCATCCATACCTTTAGGAAGCATGGCGGAGAACATCTTGCCCATGAAGTCCTTCTTGACACGGCCAGCCGGCTTTTTGCGTAGCACCGAAAGACCCCAGAAGGTAAAGAACATCGTGACCTCTTTTCCTGTTGCTGCAGCACCGTTTGCCAATACAAAGGAGGCGAGTGCCTTGTCCAGGTCATTGGAGAAGACGATCATGGTAGCCCCGTTGTCCGGGTCGCAGATGGCAGGCTTTGTTCCATAGGAATCAGGGAGGGAACAGACAGCAGGATCGCCCTTGCTGATGACCGCCTCGATGATGCCTGCTGTGGTGTTCAGCGATACCAGCTCGTTGCCGGTAAGGTCGCACCATGCCTGGACATCGACGCCAAAGCCGGGGTCCGATGCCTTGATGAAAAGCCTGTCGCCATGCTCCAGGTTGTCGATCTCCCTCTTCAGCCGGATGATTGGCCCTGGGCATTGCAGGCCACAGGCATCGACCTTGAAGATCTTGTTGACTGCAGCTTTCCTGAAGCTTCCATCTTCGTTGAGCACATTGACATTCTTCTGGATCTTGACTGTATTGAGCTCCTTGTTCTCCAACAAGTGGCGTTCCCTCATCGCCACCTCATAGGTTTTCATGCCACCGGTCATGTTGTAGACCTCAGTATAGCCATTCTGGCGTAGGATTCTCTCGGCGAGGTAGCCACGTAGCCCTATGGCACAATGGACGACGATCTTCCTATCCTTGGGAACCTCGTTGAGCCTATTGCGAAGGTCGAAGTTGGGGATAAGGTGTGAGCCCTCAATACGGCCCAGGTCATACTCTTCCTGGGTACGGACATCAAGGATGAATGCACCTTCCAGGCGCATCTTTTCAGCCTCTTCCCAGGTGATGGTGTTTGAGTACCCGTTGAGCACGTTCTCGGCGATGAAGCCGACCATGTTGGTGGGGTCCTTGGCACTGGAGAAGGGAGGGGCGTATGCCTGTTCGAACTCTGCTAGGTCTGCGATAGTCCCATCCTTGCCAATGAAGGCGGATATGACATCGATTCGCTTGTCTATGCCATCATAGCCAACAGCCTGGGCTCCCCAGATCTTTCCTGTTTCAGGGTGGTAGAGTACCTTGAGGGTTATCTGGCTGGAGTTGGGGTAGTAGCCGGCATGGCTTCCTGCATGGGTCACTGCACAGCGGAAGGGCAGCCCTGCCTTGACCAGGCTCTTCTCGGTAAGGCCCGTCGATGCCACAGTCATCTCAAATATCTTGGCAATGCTGGTGGCGATGGTCCCTCCATAGGGGCGCGTGTTGCCGTCGATGATGTTGTCCGCACAGAGTCGGGCCTGCTTGTTTGCAGGGCCTGCAAGGGGTACGGTTATGGGCAGCTTGGTAAGGGGACTGGTAAATTCGATGGCATCACCGACAGCCCGGATGTTCTTGTCGTTGGTGGTGAAATACTCGTCGACCTTTATGGCGCCGTTGCCTGCAAGCTCGATCCCTGCTTTCTTGAGGAATGCAGTATCAGGTCGTACCCCGATGGAGAGGATGACAAGGTCAGCATCGATGATGGTACCCGAGGAGAGTTCGACACTCACCAGCGAATCATGGCTGCCAAAGGATTTGACGCCGTCGCGGAGGTAGAGGTTTACCCCTTTGGCCCTCAGGTGCTGCTGCACCTCGGCTGCAAGGTCATAGTCGATGATGTTCATCACCTGTTCCAGGGCCTCGACGACTGAAACTTCCAGTCCCCGTTCCTTGAGGTTCTCTGCCATCTCAAGGCCGATGAAGCCACCGCCAACAACCACTGCACGCTTGGTGGAGGGTTGGTCGATCTTCTCCTTGATGTGGTCGATGTCCGTGACTGAGCGGAGGCTCATGATGGAGGGGTGGTCGATCCCAGGGATGGGGGGCTTGATGGGAGAGGCCCCTGGGCTGAGGATGAGGGTGTCATACCGCTCGTCATACTCGCTGTTGTCCTTGAGGTTCCTGATGTGGATGGACTTGGCCTCCCGGTTGATGGAGACCACTTCCGAAAGTACCCTGGCTTCCACATCCAAGGTCTCCTTGAAGCGCTCGGGGGTCATGACAAACAGGCGCGACCGTTCGGTGATGACATTGCCAGCGTAGTAGGGTAGCCCGCAGTTTGCGTAGCTGATGTACTGCCCTCGTTCAAACATGATGATTTCAGCTTTTTCGTCTCTTCTGCGAAGCCTTGCAGCTGTTCCAGCTCCACCAGCTACGCCTCCGACGATCAGGTATCTTGCCATATTGCCCTCCTAAGGGTTTAGTTCTGTGTAAATTCCAGGTCTGCAGGGAGTATGAGTCCAGTGCAACTGTAGTGTTCTACCATCTGCTTGCCCTGTTCGGTGAGGGTAACCAGCATGCTTCTTCGGTCAAGGGATGAGAGTTCCCTTTTGGTGAGGTCCCGGCTTTCAAGGCTGTCCAGGATGCGGGTAAGGCGGGAGGGGGAGAGTTCAAGCTCTTTTGCAAGCAGGCCAGGCTCGGCAATTCCCTTGTTTACCGCACAGAGCAGCAAGGCATCATTGAAGGAGAGTCCGGTCTCCTCCTTCAGGTGTTATTCGAAAGCTCGCAACGAGGTCTGCAGTTTTCTAATGGCACATAGGTCAATCATTGAAACATCCTTTATCGTTCATATAAGCAATTGTTGCCACAAACAAATATATTCCTTGATCGAGCATTGGTCAATACAATTAGATAAATAAAGAGGGATAGGGAGATGTTTATTGTGTATTGGTTCTACAAGCCACTTTTCTGCCGGGATTGCCTGGGGATCCCCATGTATTCCGGTTCTGCTACGAAAAAAATAACCGGCCCCAAAAGGAGCCGGCATGGGAGAAGGTGGTGGGGTCCTAGCCTTTGACCCCTCCAATCATGAGACCTGAGACAAAGTGCTTCTGGACAAAGGGGTAGATGATGAGAACCGGAAGCATACCCAATACCATGACTGCCATCTTGAGGTTGCTGTAGACATAGTGCCCACCCCCAAGCGAATCGTCCGATTCAAACATCAGTGAGCGCAAGACCACCTGCAAGGTATACTTTCGGCTGTCATTGATGAACATGATCACCTCAAAATACCGGTTCCAGTAGCTGACAAAGTAGAAGAGGGTGACCGTGGCTATGATGGAGATGGAAAGGGGCATGACTATCTTGAGCAGGATGGTCACATCATTGCATCCATCGAGCTTCGCCGATTCAATCAGGGAGGTCGGGATGCTGGTCATGAAGTTCTTCAGGATGATCAGGTTGAAGGTTGATACTGCCACAGGCAGGATGATGGCCCCCATGTGGTTGATCAGCCCCAATGACTTGACCACGATATAGAAGGGCATGATCCCTGCATCAAAGACCATGGTAAAGACGATTGCCTTCATGATGATGTTCCTGCCGATCAGGTGTTTCTGGGCAAGGGCAAACCCCATTGGTATCGAGATGCCCATGGACAGGGCAGTCCCTGCAAAGGCGACAAACAGCGAGTTCCGGAATGCACCCATGTAGCCGCTGTTGAGTACCCTCCAGTAGTTCTGCAAGGTGAATGAATGGGGGACCAGGAGATAGTCCGTTCCCATGACATCGATATCCTTCGCCAGTGAGGTGATCAGGACGTTCCAGATGGGGATGATGAAGATCAAGCAGAGAAAAGAGAGGATCAAGGCATTGAGTATGTGGAAGGCCTTCCGGCTATTTGACTCACGGATACCACTGGGGGATTTCTTTTTCATGATACGGCTCCTATAGAATCGGTTCATCGAGGAACCGAGCACTGATCTTGTTGGTGGAAAGCACCAGGATGAGACTCACCACTGAGGTGAACATACCCACTGCTATGGAGTAGCCCAGGTCACCTGACAGTACTCCCTCCCGGAACACATAGGTTTGCAATACATCCGCCACATCGTAGACTGCGGCATTGTACATGACCAACACCTGCTCAAAAATCAGGAGCACGTGGGAGAGGTTGAGCAAAAGCATGGTCACGATGGTGCTCCGTATCCCTGGAAGCGTCACATGGAAGAGCTTTCCCCAATGGCCCGCACCGTCAATGGTGGCTGCCTCATACAACTCAGGTTGGACCGTGGTCAGGCTGGCAACATAGATGACAGCTCCATACCCCATCTGTCTCCAGATGTAGGAACTGACCAGAACTGGGCGGAAGAATTTCGTGCTGGCCATGAAGTAGATAGGATTCCCGCCTAGCTTGACAATGACATTGTTCACCAGCCCGGAAGAGGGGGAGAGCAGGTTGACGAAGATGCTTCCTACAACAACCCAGCTGAAGAAGTAGGGGATGTAGATGAGAAACTGGATAAAGCGCTTGGCCTTGTTGCTCTTCAGCTCATCGATCAGGAGGGCTACGATGAGGGGCGCCGGGAAGTAGAAGATGATGTTTGCAAGGCTTATGATCATGGTGTTGCGAAACGCATTCCAAAAGATGGTGGAACTGAGCAGGCGCTGGAAATTCTCCAACCCTACGAACGAGACCTTCGAGCGGAACCCATAGTCGGTAAACCCCAGTGTGAGGCCAAATAGGGGCAGGTATTTGAATAGCAGGTACCAAAGGACTCCAGGAAGGAGCATTGCCAATAGGTATTTCTGTGTCTTGATTCTCGTCATCAAGGGCGGATGTATCTGGACAGTCTTTGTCTTGTTCTTCATCTGTAGACTCCTCTGAAAGATAAAAGGATAGGTCAGGTTCGGGTTATGGTGCAAACCACACCCTTTGCTCCACCAAGGGCGAAGCTCTTTGTGTCAGGTTGGCTACCCCCTACAAAAAGCTGCCAACTCCCTGGTTTGTCCTGTTTTTGGCCATCCTCGCCAATGACACAAAACAGGGATGGGGGAAGGACGAAATGGAGGCTCTCCCGTTCTTCTGGTTCCAAGAATCTGTCCTTGGTCCCGCAGAGTACTGGATGGAGGGGGAAATTGGCATCCTCAGTCTTGCAATAGAGCTGCACAACCTCCCTCCCTGCTCGCTTGCCTCTGTTCTGGACAATACAGGAGAGTTGGACCATTCCCTCTTCATCCACAAAAGCGTGGGCATCGCTATAGGCAAAGCAGGTGTAGGAGAGGCCAAACCCAAAGGGGTAGAGGACATCTTCTTCGTTGCAGTAGCGGTAGGTCCTGGAATGCATCGAGTAGTCGGTGAACGGAGGAAGCTCTGCAGTTGCGCGGTAAAACGTGACAGGAAGCCTGCCTGAAGGGCTGAAGTGGCCGAATATGAGACGGGCCAAGGCAAGCCCCCCTTCCTGTCCAGGATACCACCCCTGTATGAGTGCCCGTACATTGCTAAACCTCTCTATTTCTGGGTCAAGGGAACCTCCTGAGAGTAGGATGAGTATAATGGGTTTTCCTGTTGATGCAACGGCTTCCAGCAACTTTCGTTGGGGCAAGGGTAACCTGAGGTCACTCTTGTCTCCTGCCCATCCGCCGTTTCCGTCATCGTGCATCTCACCCTCAACCGACTCGTCCAGGCCAAGGCAGAGGACGGTGACATCACTTGCCTGGGCGAAGGCCACAGCTTCGCTGAGGCGATCGCCTTCGCGTCCCAGGCGCTCAACACTGGGCTTGACCAGACTGCACCCCTCGCTGTAGCGAACCTTGACCTTCGCACCGACAACGCTTCGTACTCCTTCAAGCACCGTGACATACCGGGAAGCTGTCCCATGGTAGTTGCCCCAGAGGGCAGGACGGCTGTTTGCGTTCGGCCCGATGATAGCGATCGATGAGAGATCTGAAGCTTCCAGGGGAAGCAGGTTTTCATTTTTCAGCAGTACAAGCGATCGGCAGGAGGCCTCGTAGGCAAGGAGGGCGTGCTCTTCTGAATCGATATCCTCAACTCCCAGGCTGTCGAAGGGTGTCTCCTTGGCGAACAGTCCAAGCCTACAACGGGTAGTTACCACCCTGACCGTCGCCTCAACGATACGTTCATAGGAGATCAGGCCACTGTTGTAGGCTTGCTCCAGGACCTTGTACTCACAGCCACAGTTCAGATCACAGCCTGCATTCAGGGCCAGGGCTACGGACTCTTCTGCATTGCTGGTAACCTTGTGGGAGAGGTGGAAGTCCTTGATCGCCCAACAGTCGGAGATATACATTCCGGAGAATCCCCAGCTCTCCCGTAGCAGACCCTCGATGAGGGTTTTGCTGCCACAACAGGGTTCCCCGTTGATCGCACTGTAGGCTCCCATGACAGCGTCGACCTTTGCCTCCTTCACCGCAGCTTCGAAGGCAACCTGGTAGGTCTCAGAGAGGTCTTTTTTCGTCACCATGGCATTGAAGCCGTGCCGTTCAGGCTCCGGTCCGCTATGGGCAATAAGGTGCTTCACACAGGAAGCTGTTTTCAGGATCTCCCCTTCACCCTGCAAACCGGTAATGAAAGCCACGGCAAGTCTTGTTGTCAGGTAGGGGTCTTCCCCATAGGTCTCCTGTCCACGACCCCATCGGGGGTCCCTGAAGATGTTCACGTTCGGTGACCAGATTGACAAGCCCTTGTAGATGTCCCTGTCATCCAGAAGGCTGGAGATATTGTATCTTGCCCGCTGTTCGGTCGATATCACCGTTGCTACGGCATGGAGGAAATCGGGGTCGAAGAGGGATGCCAGCCCGATTGCCTGGGGGAAGACTGTGGCGGTCCCACTGCGGGCAGAGCCGTGCAATCCTTCATTCCACCAGTTGTAGGCTGGGATTCCCAGTCTTGGGATTGCAGGAGAGTCATGGCGCAGTTGGCTGAACATCTCCAGGATATCCATCTGTTGCACAAGGTGTTCAGCTTGTTGTTTGAAACGGTCTTGCATGCACTACTACTCCAGTTTCGAAAGAATCGGTTTCCAGGAAGGTTTCCCGGAAACCGATACATTGCTAGGTGAGAGATCTCTTACCGTACAGCGTTCAGTTCGTCGAGTATCTTCGGTCCGTTGATGGATTTCCAGAAGTTCCCATACTCGCTCATCCCTTGCTCAAGGGAGACCGAGCCCATGATGATCTTGGTTGCAACCGATTCACGGGTGCTCTTGATGGAAGGGGCAACGCGGTCGTAGGTAACTGAAACCCCGACAGGAACATCGGCAGCATAGTTGGGGCCGAGGTTTGCCTGCATGGCTCGGATGTGCCCGATCTGTTTGGGCAGGCCTAGTTTCAATGCAGGAGAAAGGGCGAAGGGGAGGTTGTCCAGGTCAATGGCAATGAACGAATCGCTGAGGTAGTTCAAGGTATACTTGTACCCTGAATTTGAGGCCTTGGCGGTTGGGACAATGTTCTTCTGGGCATCGAGGGTGTAGTGTGAGCCTTCGACTCCGATACCAAAGAAGGCAGGATATACCTCAGGGTCGGTCACTATTGTCTCAAGGACGCGAACGGCTGCATCAGGATTCTTTGACTTGGAAGAGACTACAAAGGCAGTTTGGGTTGATTCGTTGAGCGAGCCACCCTCACCTCTGGGTCCCACAATTTTATATACCAGGTGCATGTCCGTGTACTTGTTTGCCGCGGTGGTATTCTGCACGTAGTTGATGTAATTGGTTACGTAGTCGATCGAGGAGGCTGCCTGGCCTGTGTAGGTCTTCTCACGCATGTCATTGTTCTCTGTGGTTATGAACTCCTGGTTGAGGGAACCATCGACATAGAGTTGGCGCAGGTAGGAGAGGGCTTCTTTCATTTCCGAAGTCTGGAAGCCATCGATGAACTTGCCATCCTTCATGTAGACGCCACCCCAGGCCCCAAAGGTGTTGTAGAAGAACTGGAAATTATCCACCCATTTGGGGAAGTTGAAGGGAATGATTCCCTTTCCCACAAACTTTTTCATCTCGGTACGGAACTCTTCTGTTGTTGGGGTGGAAGAGAGGACTACCCCATATTGTTCCATCAGGTCCTTACGGATAAAGATTGCCTTGGATTTTGGGTAGTTGTAGGGAACAAAGTAGGTCTTTCCATCGATTTGCAGGTCAGCAAACAAGGAGGGGTCGAGTTTGGAAAGAGCCGGACTGTTCTTGATATACTCGGTCAGGTCAAGGATCTGCTCCCGGGCGACCATGGTAGGGATCTTTGTCATGGCCTGGGCTACGACAAAGAGGTCGGGGACATCCCCGCTGTTGACCAGGGTTGCTATCTTGTCAGTGTAGGAAGCAAGAGGGGGAATGATCGGGTTGATCTTTGTCCCAGTCTTGTTCTCGATAAGTGCTGTAATGGTTCCCTGCAATTCTGGATCGGTGCTCAGGCCGTAGGTGTTGTCGGCTGTGGCTAGGGTAATCTTGGGTGTCACAACGACAGAGCTATCTTTCTGGCCAGCGGCGAAGACGCCTGTCAGGCAGATAAGGGCAGCAATGAGGGTAAGCACTATGCGCTTTGGTTTCATACAAGTCCTCCTTAAGGTTGGGGTCTGAAAAGACCCTGTAGTGTCTAGTATAGGGGGGTTCTTTTCTCCCGTCGTTAGCAGAAAGAGAGAAATAATTATACTTTCTCGTATGTACGGACTTGTCCCCCCGGACGGGCTCACGGTAGGATGGTACGAAGCCTCTGTCAGTGTCAACTGGCATGAATAGGCCATTTCCCCTAGGGCCGAAGTCCAGGATGAAGGAGTGAGAGCAGAGATGGATGTCACCATAACCAGTTCCGGTCGATTCTATTACCGCAAGGATGAGGGCATGCAAAAGCACTATCACCATGACTATCAGGTGCAGCTGGTCTACAGTGGGGAGGCTATGAATTATTTTGATGACAAGCCCTATCCTCTCGTAGCCGGAGATGTGGTGTTTTGCCATAGGGGTACGACCCATGCCTTCCATGCGACGAGCAAGGAAGGGGTCAAGATGCTAGAGGTAAAGTTCACTGCCACCGACTTGGAACTGCAGGAAGTCCTGTTGGGCATAGAGACAAAATTCTGTGACCAGGACCGCCAGATCTACACCCTCCTCTCTCGCATAGTCCTGGAAGGACAAAGAAAGCCCTTGCACTATAAGTACATGTCGGGAACCCTGTTGATGGAATCGCTTTTGGTGATGAATCGTATCTGCCTGCAGCACTCGCTCCCTGTCTATGAGTCGAACCCGATCCATCAGTTGCGCAAAGCAAGTACGGTCTCCAAGTCCCCTGTCCTGGACATGGTCGATTCCTACATAAACAAGCACATCGGCACCTCTTTTTCCCTCCAGATGATGGCAGCAGAGTGCGGGTACAACCAGGACTACCTCTACAGGGTCATCAAGAAGCAGACAGGATTGTCCGCCATCAAATACATCAATCTGGTGAAGTTCGAGCGTGCCCTCTACCTCATACAGAATACCGAGCAGACCCTCAGCGAAATTGGATGGAACCTTGGATTTGAGAACCTGCAATACTTCTCCCGATTCTTCAAACAGACCGGGGGAATCACTCCTTCAGAGTATATAGCCAAGGTTCGCCTGACCACCCGTACCGAGTATTGACCTACGAAAAAAGATAAAAAGTAGTGGCATTCTGCCAACGACATCTGATAGGCTTGCCCGTATACTCAATGCTGAAGATTGTATGGACAGGAGCGCATGAGATGAAGAAGAAACGGTATGCTCAGGTAGGCACTGGGGGCCGAGCCAGACTTTTCTATGAGGCTATCGCGACACGCTATGGCGAAATTTGTGAACTGGTGGCTTTTTGCGACCTGAGCCAGAAAAGGATGGACTTCTCCAACTCATTGTTGGAGAACGAGTATTCCTATCATAGGGTCCCAACCTACAAGAGCGCCGACTTCGACAAGATGGTAGAGCTGGAGAAACCCGATGTCATCATCGTTACCTCTGTTGACCGAACCCATGACACCTATATCATCCGTGCCATGGAGCTTGGCTGCGATGTCATTACCGAGAAACCCATCACCACCGATGAACATAAGGCTCAGGATATCCTTGATGCGCAAAAACGGTATGGAAGGTCCATCCGTGTTGCCTTCAACTATCGCTATGCGCCCCATCACTCCAAGATACGGGAACTGATCGCCTCACAAACCATCGGAGAGGTGTATTCTGTGCATTTTGAATGGTTGCTCAATACCGAACATGGTGCCGACTACTACCGTAGGTGGCACCGGAACAAGGTAAATAGCGGAGGGTTGCTGGTGCACAAGTCCACCCACCACTTCGACCTGGTGAACTTCTGGCTGGGGACACAACCCAAGACAGTCTTTGCCTTTGGTGCCTTGAACTTCTACGGCCAGGCGGCCGCCCAGAAACGGGGTGTGGAGAAATTCTACTACCGTTGCCATGGAAATGAACATGCAAAGGATGACCCTTTTGCCATTGACCTGGAGAGTAACCCAACCTTGAAGGGCCTCTATCTGGATGCAGAGGAGGAGAGTGGATACATCCGGGACCGCAGTGTCTTCTCCGATGATGTAAGCATTGAGGACACCATGGCTGTCCTTGTGAAGTACAAGAGTGGGGCCATGATGTCCTATTCGCTGAATTCCTACCTTCCGTGGGAAGGGTTCAATGTGTCAATCAATGGCTCGAAGGGTCGAATCGAGTATACCGCGCTTGAAAAACCCTATATCAATGCAGGGGGAGACAAGAGAGATGAAGGAGCCACGACCTTCCATAAGGTGAGGGTTTGCCCTCTTCTTGCTGCTCCGTATGAAGTTGCCATCGAGATGACTGAGGGTGGCCACGGAGGTGGGGACCCTGCGATGCTCGATGATATATTCCTAGAGCAAGCTTCCTTTGATCCCCTGCACCGGGCAGCAGACCATACTGATGGGCTTCGGTCGATTCTGACCGGAATTGCGGCCAACAAATCTATCGCCTCCGGCCTTGCTGTCGATGTCGATAGCCTGCTTTCTTGGTAGAGGAGCCACCCTGTGAATGAAGTCTGTCTTTTCGAAGAGTCCTTTGAGTCGTTTCCCCTGGGGCCTTTCCCCTACGATGCTGAGCATTCAGCAATGGGCGAGTACCATTACTTTCCCGAAATTGGCTATAAGGGTAGGTGGCATGACCCCATTGCTAACTACAACTACAAGGGCCCTTCCTGGCTGGTGACCAGCCCCTCTTTGGATGGCAGGAAAGTGATGGAGTTGTCCAGGATCCAGGCCCCCCAGGAAAAGACCACCCTCCCAACGCTGGTCAGTGGTGATGTGTTGTGGCAGGATTATCAGGTCACGGTTCTCCTTCGCCCCCTTTCCAAAGACCTTCCTTGTGGAATACTGGTCCGTTACCAGACCAGCCTGATGCACTATGGAGTCTTTTTTACCTCAGAGGGAGTTGAGCTGCAAAGGGTCGACAAGCTTGAGCGTACCGTTCTTGCAAAAGCCTCCCTCCCATGGTCTACCGATGAGTTTCAACAACTGACTGTCACGGTAGAAGGGAGCCTCATCTGCATTTCCTATGATGACAAGCAAGTGATACGGTTCCATGATGGGCGGTTCTCCAATGGCTGTATCGCCCTCTGTTCCTGCATGCCGACCCAATATGCCTCGGTCGTGGTCTCTTGCGACAAGGCAGAACTGAGACGTCTGGAAGAGCAGAGATCCTGTATTGAGAGGCGGGTTGAAGCAAAGCGCATGACCTATCCCCAGCCCAAGCTAACCAGGAAGATAGACCTCTCTGATTTCGGTGCAGGCCGGCAGATTCGGTTTGGGCATCTGAACGGCACAGATGAGCTGTTCTTTGTCATGGCACAACATCAGAGGCGGGTCTATAAGGACCGCTATCCCTTCATCAGTTGCCTGACAGCTGTAAGCTTGGATACCGGAAAGGTCCTGTGGCAACTGGGAGAGCCAAGGGACGATGAGGATGTTATCCACCTGACTACGGACCTTCCGTTCCAGATCTATGATATTGACGGTGATGGGTGTGACGAGGTCATAGCCTCCTGGGATTTCAAGCTTTTCATCCTTGATGGCTCATCAGGAGAGGTCAAGAACCAGATGGCTACTCCGTACAATGAGCACCCTGCTGATGAACTATGTGGGGTGGAGTTTGGCCACCATGCCTTTGAACGCCTCAATGTCGATTCGATCAGGATCGTCAACGTTACCGGAAAGGAGCGTGCATCCGATATCCTGATCAAGGACAGGTATGCCCGCATCTGGATCTATGACAACCAATTCCAGCTAGTATGGATGTTTACCCACAACAACACCGGCCACTTCCCCTATGCCTATGACTTTGACGGGGATGGCAAGGACGAGATCTTCAGCTGCTACAATATGATCGATAGCGATGGGAAGCTGCAATGGAAGCTTCCTATCGGAGAAGACCATACGGATGAGATCGTCATAGGGCCGATAGACCCTGAGCAGGATGACCTCATCGCCATAGTTTCAGGTTGGGAGGGGTTCATGCTTGTTTCCAAGGATGGGACCATACTGAGGCGGGACATCAATGGGCATGGCCAGCGAATCAGTGTCGGAAACTACCTGCCAGCCCAATCCGGCCTTGAGATATGCACGACTACCTACTGGGGAAGCCAGGGTATCATCTATATGCATGACTGCAAAGGCGAGCCTATCTGGCACCGTGAGATGCGCTGCAATGGGAACGTCATTGCCCCGGTCAATTGGGATGGCTCTGCCCAGGACCTCCTCCTGCTCAATGCAAATACCCAGCATGGGGGCCTGATGGACGGGGAAGGGGACACTGTCGTCCTGTTCCCGGAAGACGGGCATCCTGAGTTGTGCTGTGACGTGCTGAATGTCACCGGTGATGAGCGTGATGAACTGATTGTCTGGGATCGCAAGAGCCTGTGGGTATATACCCAGGACAGGGGACAACCCAAACGGGAGAAGACCTATCTGCCCCATAGGTATCCCCTGTACAATGCCTCGAACTATCGAGGGGAATTCTGCTTTCCCCATTTTGAGTAGGGCGTAGGCCCCCCTCTTTGGTTCTGCATCGGCTGATTTACTAGTTTCTTTTGGGTTTGACCAACCTCCGAAGGGTCGTTACAATCCCCTTGTATTGTGCGTTTTGAGGGGGCCTTGATGAAACATATCCTTTGCTTTGGCGATTCCAATCTTTTCGGTACCAACCCCAGTGGTGGGCGATGGCCTCTTGAACAGCGGTGGACAGGCATCCTTGCCCGCCTTCTGGGAGAGGGGTACCGCATCATCGAGGAGGGGTTGGGAGGAAGGACTACCTGCTTTGAGGATCCTCTCGAGCCAGGCAGGAATGGAAGCCTGCAGCTTCCCATCATGCTCCATAGCCACCGGCCCCTGGACCTGGTCATCATCAGCTTGGGAACCAATGATTGCAAGAGCCTATACAACAACAATGCCAGGGTCATAGCAAAGGCCCTCGAGAAACTCTCCTCCATGGTAAAGGAGTATCCCTACGGGGATCTCTACCCTGTTCCCCAGGTGTTGGTCATATCTCCCATCCACGTCGGCCAAGGGATCGAGGAGTCGCCCTTTGTTTCCTTTGACAGGAAAGCCATAGCCCTGAGCCAATCCCTGGCGAAGGAGATCGAGGCCATGGCCAGCAAGCATGGCTTGCTCTTCTTCGATGCTTCGCTTGTAGCAGCCAGTAGCGATATCGATGCCCTGCACATGGATAGGCAAGGGCATGAGAGCCTTGCGAAGGCTCTGCTTCCGCTGTTGCTGGACTGGTTTGGTGACAAGCGCCCTCGAGAGGCCCTAGACGATCAATTCCAAAAGAGGGCATACACTGAGATAGGGGAGGAGGGTGTTGTTGAAGAGAGCACTCTGCACACCTCAGAAAACGAAGGAAAAGACCAGACAGAGAGCACAAACAAAGAAACGGTAACACTTGCTTCTCCGAAGAGAGGACGGTTGCCGCTGGCTTTTTCTTTGTTCAGGCGAAAACGTTAGGTCGATTCAGCACCGATGTAGAGCTTGTTTTGCTTCTTGATCTGCCGCTGTTCTTTCTTGATCGCCGTCGCCCACTCTTTGCGGGTGATGAGCGCTACCTGTTCGACCGGTCGGCCTCCAATGAATTGGATCATGGCGCACTCGGTCTCCTCAGTACCTGTAGCATTGGGGTAGTTTATGAAACCATGGATGGTTTTCTTTACCTCAAGATATTTTACCGGGGTGTCTGCAGAGGCGAGGGCATCGGCATAGAGCTTTCCGTCATCACGAAGGAGGTCATACTCTGCCCCGATGATCAGGGTCTGGGGCAGGCGTGAGTGGTCCTTGCCCAACAGGGGTGAGAAGCTTGGGTTGAGGATGTCCTTGGGCTCCCGTTGGTAGCTGTTGATGAAGAAGGTCATGTGCTTGTCGGAGAGGGTCGGCGAGTCCTTGTACTTCTCATAGCTTGCAGTCCGCATCCTTCCATCGGTTACCGGGTAGAGGAGGACCTGACCTGCAATGGCTGGGCCTTTGCGGTCACGGGCAAGGCGGCTGACAACGGCGGCAAGGTTGCCTCCTGCACTGTCTCCGACCAGATAGATCCTGTCGGGGTCGGTTTTCCAGTACCTGCATCCTGCAGCTGCCCAGAGCAGGGTATCGTAACAATCCTCCACTGCTGTGGGGAACTTGTACTTCGGAGCGAGGCGATAGTCGACCGAGAGCACTGAGGCTCCGGTGATATCGGCCAGGTGTGCACAGAAGAAATTATACAAATCCATATTCCCCCAGACCCATCCTCCACCGTGGTAGAACACGATGAGGGGAGTGAGGTCCGAGATGTCCCGGGAACCTTGTTTCTCAAAGAAATAACCGGTTACCATCCCGTCGGTGACAGGAATGATGAAGGTCTTGGTGTCGATGTTTTTTGCACTCTTGCCCAAGAGTTTACGGATTATGATATTGTTGGGAATGGAAATATCGTTGATCTCTTCAATGCGTTTGGGGGTAAGTCCTTCTGGGTTGGCTACGGAAAGCCTGCCGATAAGGGCAACCAAGCGTTTCATTTTTGGAGACAAATCATAGTCAGCCATAGTGGGCTTATGGTAATGTATCCCTGTTCAGCGCGCAAGGGCCTTGGTGATCTATCACGCAGTTTTATCATGACAAATGAAAGGATATGCAAATACTCTGTATATATATGAGTGTTGCAGTTTGGTGTATTTCCTGAATATAGTATGGCTTAATTGAACACTCTTGCCTCTCTTGCTATACTTTTGCCATGAGTGACAAAGTAACCATGTTTGATACCAAGCGATTTGGATATGACTTCATAGAGGGAGCCTACATTCCTGAGGGCAAGGATGAATACTACCTGCGCAATGAAGTCCTGGGTAGGGAGAATTCCTACCGTAACCTGACCAGCAGTGAAATCGAGACGCTGAAGGAGAACCTGAACTTCTCCACTGCTTGGGAGCATGTGCTTGTCAGCGATCCTTTCGAACCCTCCCTGGTCAAGAACTCCGAGTTCTATGGGTTGGTTCGCCTGGGAAAGATGACCAAGCAGGTGGTATGTTTCCATGACTTCTGCGTCCCCGTAGGGATTTCCAACAGCCGCCTGGTCTCCTGCGACATTGGCGACTTCTGTGCAGTCCTCGACTGTGCCTACCTCAGTCACTACATCATAGCCGACCATGTCATTCTCTACCGCCTTGGGGAGATGCAGGCAACAAACCACGCCAAGTTCGGCAACGGTATTGTCAAGGAGGGCGAGGACCCTGAGGTGCTGGTTACCATCGGCATCATGAATGAGGCTGGAGGACGCAGCGTCCGTCCATTCAGCGGAATGCTCTGCTCCGATGCTTTCCTATGGGGTATCTACCGCGATGATCTTCGCCTTATGCAGAAGTTCGAGGCGATGACCGACCGTGAGTGTGACCTGCGGCGGGGGTGGTATGGGTTTGTTGGGGAGCACTCGGTCATCAAGTCGTGCGACACCATCAAGGATGTATGGGTTGGCCCGGGTTCCTATATCAAGGGAGCGAACAAGCTGAAGAACCTCACCCTGCGTTCGACCCTCGCCTCTCCTATCCAGATCGGGGAGGGGGTCGAGCTGGTCAATGGCATCATCGGCTCCGGTAGCCGAGTCTTCTACGGAAGCAAGGGAATTCGATTCATCATGGGGGACAACTGCGCCCTCAAGTACGGTGCCCGTCTCATCCACTCGATCCTTGGCGACAACTCGACTGTCAGCTGCTGTGAGATCCTCAACAACCTCATCTATGGAGGCCATGAACAGCACCACAACAACTCATTCCTCATAGCCAGCCTGGTTATGGGCCAGTCGAACATGGCCGCAGGTGCCAATATAGGATCCAACCACAACAGCCGTGGCAACGATGGGGAGATGGTCGCAGGCCGAGGCTTCTGGCCTGCGCTTTCCAGTACCCTCAAGTATGACTGCAAGTTTGCAAGTTATCTGCTCATCACCAAGGGAAACTACCCCTATGAGCTTGATATCCCTCTTCCTTTCAGCCTGTTGAGTGCCGACAGCAAGGAGTGTAGGCGGGTGGTGCTGCCTGCCTATTGGTGGATGTACAACCTCTATGCCCTGGAGCGCAATAGCTACAAGTATCGTACCCGGGACAAGCGCAAGGTGATCCGTCAGCATATCGAGACCGACTACCTTGCCCCTGATACGGCAAATGAGATGCTCCACGCCCGTTCGTTGCTCTGCCTATGGACCGCTGAAAGCTGGAACAGGCGCAGTGGTGACAGGCGCACCTTCACCAGGGATGAGCTTGTCATCCAGGGTAAGGCCCTTCTGGAAACCCAGGGGGATGACCTCTCTAGCCTTATTGTAACTGCAAGTGACCTGGAAAATAGCACCGAGCCTGTCGAGATTCTCAAGCCTGTGGATGCCTACCACTCCTATACTGAGATGCTTCTCTACTATGGCACCAAATCGGTTGCCGCCTGGTGTAGCCAAAAGAGATGTACTGTTTCCCTTTTCCAGGAGGAGAGCCTTTCCTCTTTGCAGCCTTGGGAGAATGTCGGTGGCCAGCTGGTTCCCAGAAGTAAGGTTGAACAGCTCAAAGACGATATCCGTGAGGATGTGTTGCTGCAGTGGGATGCAGTGCACCAACGGTATGAACAGTGGTTTGTCGACTATCCAAAGGATAGGGCAGACCATGGCCTTGCTGTCCTGAAGAGTATTCTGGGGGTGGAGGCACTAGAGGCGAAGCACTGGTCGACCTTGGTGGAAGCGGTTGTACGCATCCGCCTCTACATAGAGGACCAGGTCTTCAAGACCAAGGAGAAGGACTTCAGCAACAGGTTCAGGGGAAGCACCTACCGTAATCTGGAGGAACGCGATGCGGTGTTGGGCTGTCTTGACGACAACCCGTTTATCCAGGAGTCCAAGCTTACCAGTGAACGCATCATCGCCGAAGTTCGCTCGGTGGCCTTCTAGGCAAAGAAAGGAAGACCGGAAAAGGCACTCCACAAGAAAAAAAAGAAGCATGCATCCAGGCTTTCGCCTTCAAGCATACTTTCTTTTTTTCTGCCTCTACTTCTCCCTCTGTCTGTATACCCTATAGAGGTCATCGGCTACGCTGATGATGGTCAGCAGTAGGTAGCAGGTTCCCGCTGCCTTTGCGATGGTCTTCCAGGTAGCAAGGTCGTTTCTGAAGAAGCGTATGAAAGAAGGGTTCAATGCGTTCCACCGTGTTATGAAGTAGAAGAAATAGAGGGCCCCTGCAAGGTCAATGATGCAACTGGTCCAGAGAAGAGGCAGCGTCCATCGCTTCTTGAGCAGCTTAGCCAGGCTTACTGCCAAACCTGCTAGGGCTAGTACAAGCAGGATCAGCATGAGCTTCGTTGCCGGATCAGAGAGCATGGGAATCGGTGCAACACCCTTCTGATAGATTGCAAGGAGTCCTGGTTTCAGGCAGAACACGACAAGCAGCAAGGAAAACAGGGCTGAGCTCACTATCTCAAGGATACTCTCTTTCTTGCTAATGACTTTTCCCTGGGCAAGGTGCTTCGGGCCTTCAAGAATGTCTTTTTTCATATAGGGTTCTCCCCACGTAGTTGTACTGCTTTCCCCCTTGCGCGTCGATAACCCACCAAAAAAGAAAATTTGACGGATGTCTTCATCGGTGGTATCATTTGGTTGTGGTGGTGAAGAAGGGGAATAACCGAAGAAGCACCCTGAGTAACCAAGAAGCCCTCCGTAGCGGAGGGTTTTATTTTGCCCTTCGACTTTGGGCAAGGGGCAAGCTGTGTTTGGAATTGGACCAAGAAAAAGGAGGCTGTCAGTGACAACCTCCTCGCCTGTATTTTTGGAGCCAAAGGGACTCGAACCCTCCACCTACTGATTGCGAACCAGTCGCTCTACCAGATGAGCTATGGCCCCAAAAGCCTTGTAACAAGCTACTCTAGAGTCCTGAAACTGTCAACTATTCAGGCCAAGGCTTGCAGCTATGAAACCACTAAAGACAGGATGGGGACGGTTGGGCCTGCTCTTGAATTCCGGATGGTACTGCACACCCAAAAAGAACGGGTGGTCCTCTATCTCGATGGCTTCCACCAAGGTTCCGTCAGGGCTGGTCCCTGCAACTACCAGACCTGCCTCTTCAAGAGCTGGCCTGAACTGGTTGTTGAACTCATAGCGGTGTCGGTGCCTCTCCTCAATGGTCAGCTCCCCTTTGTATGCACGTTCCATATGGGTGCCTTCGGTGATCCTGCAGGGGTAGCTTCCCAACCGCATCGTGCCTCCTTTGGGGATGTTTCCCTTCTGGTCGACCATCAGGTCAATGACGGGGTGGGTTGTCTGCTTCGCAAACTCGCTGGAGTGGGCATCGGTGTAACCCAGTACACTCCTGGCATACTCGATGACGGCTATCTGCATGCCAAGACAGATGCCCAGGTAGGGGATCCTGTGCGTCCTTGCATAGGAGGCGGCCAAGATCTTGCCCTCGATACCCCTGTCCCCAAAGCCTCCGGGAATGAGGATTCCATCCACCGAGCCCAACAGGAGGGCAACGCTCTCCTTGGTGACCTTCTCCGAATCGATCCAGATGATGGAAACCTTGGCCCCCAGGGCCCAGCTTGCATGCTTGAGCGCCTCCATGACCGAGAGGTATGCATCATGCAGCTGGATGTACTTGCCCACCAGGGCTATCCTTACTGGGGTTTTTGCCTGCTTGATGGTAGCGAGCATCCTCTCCCACTCACCCATGTCCGCTTCCTTGCTTGTCAGATGCAGCTCCCTGCAGACGATTTCATCAAGGTGTTCGGCCTTGAGCATCATCGGGGCCTCATAGAGCACCTCAAGGGTCTTGTTCTCGATGACGCAATCCTTCTTCACGTTGCAGAACAGGGCTATCTTGTCCTTGATCTCCTGCTCGATAGGCTCGTCGGAGCGGGTGACGATGATATCGGGGAAGATGCCCGAGGCCATCAGTTCCTTGACCGAGTGTTGGGTGGGCTTGCTTTTGTGCTCCCCGCTGCTCTTGAGATAGGGCACCAGGGTAACATGGATGAAGAGACAGTTCTCATGGCCCAGCTGGTGGCCTATCTGCCTGATGGCCTCAAGGAAGGGTTGGCTTTCGATGTCGCCTGTGGTGCCCCCGATCTCCGTGATGACCACATCAGCCTGGGTCTTCTCTGCCAAGGCGTAGATGGAGGCGCGGATCTCGTTGGTGACATGGGGGATGATCTGCACCGTTGAACCCAGGAACTCACCCCGTCTCTCCTTGGTAAGCACGTTCCAGTAGACCCGCCCACTGGTGAGGTTGGAAAACTTGTTGAGGTTCTCGTCGATGAAACGTTCATAGTGTCCAAGGTCCAGGTCGGTCTCTGACCCATCTTCAGTTACGAAGACCTCCCCGTGCTGGTATGGGCTCATGGTTCCGGGATCGACATTCATGTAGGGGTCAAGCTTCTGGGCCGCGACCTTGAGGCCCCTTGCCTTGAGCAGCCTGCCCAAGGACGCTGCGGTAATCCCTTTTCCCAAGCCTGAGACAACGCCGCCAGTTACAAATATATGCTTTGCCATGTTTCGGTTCTCCTATCCGTAGGTATGTATGATTGAGCAAGCCACATCATGTCGGCTTTTTCTGAGATTCATCGCTTCCTGTTCAATGTGACGATGGGCCTGCTGTTCGTTCATCCCCAGGGTTTGCATGAGCAGCAGCTTGGCCCTGTCGATGAGCTTTATCTCGTCGATCTTCTTCTGCAGGCTGGTATTCTCGTTTTGCATGGCACTGAGACGCCGATGCATCGAACGGGCAAGGGCTATGGCCTGGAAGAGCACCTGCTTGATGATCGGCTTTGAGACGATCAGGACCCCCTGTTCGCCAAAGAGCTGCTGGGTAGTATCGAAGTACTCTCCCTTCACCAACAGGATCGAGCCTGCCATGCTCTGCTCGGTTACCATGACAGCCAGTTCCTCTCCCGATTCATCAGAAAGGGGGGCATTGATGATTACCAGGTCCAGTTCGTTGTCGAGTATGAAGCGTCTGGCTTCACTGCCGCTCTTGCACTTGCTGATGTCGAAGGAGAGCTCATACTCCCAAAGGAGCGAGGGGATGGTTGCTAGACCTTTCTCATTCGACGAAACAACAACGACGTGTGGCATCTGGGCTCTTCCTCTTAGGTCGTAAGGAAAAATGGTGCGCGACTTTCCTGCATCTTGTCGATGCTGGACTCGTACCGTTTCCAATCTGCCATCTTTGCTTCCAAAAAGAAGGTGAGCAGGCGCTCGGGGATGACCGAACGAACAAACTCACTCTTTTGGGCCAAGTCGATTGCTTCACCCAAAGAAGAGGGAAGCATCTCCCCACTCAGCTTCTGGTAGGCATCGCCAAGATACTCCTCACTTGCCTTCAGGTTGTCCTTCACCCCTTCCAGGGCCGCACTTATCAGGAGCGTTATGGCGAGGTAGGGATTGCAGGCCGGGTCGGGAGAACGTACCTCGATACGGCGATACTCCCCGCTGGTCTGGGGAATGCGGATGAGAAGCGATCGGTTTGCCCGACCCCAACCCACATGTCGTGGGGCCTCACAGGCGCCAAGCCGCTCGTAGGAGTTTGCCAACGGGTTGAGAAAGAGGGTGATCTCCTTGATCCTTCTGAGGATGCCCTCGGTCATCGCCTCCTCGAGGCGCTGGGTCTGCTGCTCGCCATCACAGGAGAGGGAGAGGTTGATGTGCAGGCCACTGCCGCTCTCATGGGCAAGTGGTTTGGGCAAGAAGGAGGCAAACAGCCCGCTACGGTCTGCAATGGTCTTCACGACCGACTTGAAGGTGATGAAGTTGTCAGCAGCCTCCAGGGCCGGGCTGTACTTGAAGTCGATCTCATTCTGTCCTGGCCCAGACTCATGGTGGGACCGTTCGGTATGGAAGCCCATCTGCTGCAGCGTCAGGCAGATCTCCCTTCGCACATTCTCCCCCTTGTCCAGGGGAGCTACGTCGAGGTAGGTCCCATTGTCGAGGGGCCTGTAGGTGGGAAGCCCGTCGTCCCCCATCTTGAAGAGGTAGAACTCACACTCCGGGCCGACACCGAACTTGAAGAGTGAAAGCTCGGCTTCCCGTACCTTGGCCTCAAGCAATGACCTTCCATCACCCTCAAAGGGGGTGCCGTCAGGGCGCCTGATCGAGCAGAAGAACCTGACAACCCGTCCTTGGGCAGGTCTCCAGGGGAGAATCGCCAGGGTTGAAGGGTCGGGGAAAAGCAGGAGGTCGCTCTCATCGACCTGCAGGAAACCCTTTACCGCAGAGGCATCGAAGGAGATTCCGGTGGCAAAGGCCCGGTCCAACTCATCCTCGGAGATCGAGAGGTTCTTTATATGTCCGAAAATATCACAGAAGACCAGGCGGACAAACCGTACATCCTGTTCCTTGATGAATTGCAACACTTCCTTCTGGGTATTGGTCATGACAATCCTCCCTAAATTAAACATTTGTGTACAACATTTTGTACGGAGTGCTCGAGTTCGGTCTCAACACGAAGAAATGGTTGGCAAGAACGGCTTCCATGTCCAAGGCGAATACAGCGCAGTAGTCTGCAAGGGACCCGGAAATCTCGGCCAGATCCGCCTCGGTCGCATCGGAAGCGGAAACCTGTTGCGGAAGATCTGAGGGAAGTGTATCACAACGAAGATATATCTTGCCACCATGCATTCCCGTACCACAGAAATATCCTACAGGAGCCTTGCCCTCTTGGTGAAGCCCCAGCACAATGATGGTACCCCCTGCCAGGTACTCTCCCAGGAAGCTGCCGGCCCTCTCCCCAATGATGATTACCGGCTGCTTTTCCTGATAGGCCTTCATATGGATGCCCGAGCGGTAGCCCGCACTGTCGCGGATGAAGATCTTCCCACCCCGCATCGAGTACCCCGCTGCATCGCCACAGCAGCCGTGGATGATGATCCTTCCGTCGTTCATGGTATCCCCGATTGCATCCTGGGCGTTGCCGTTTACCGTAATGGCACACCCATCCAGATAGGACCCCAAGGCATTTCCCGCCGTCCCGTTGATGGTGATCGCCCGTTCTGTCAGGGCACAGCCGATATAGCGTTGCCCATGCACATTGGTAAGGACCAGCTCGGGATCGGTGCAAGAGCGGATCTCCCTGTTCAGTTCATCAAAGGCCTTCAGCCCTACGTCAATGGTTGTCATTGCACATCTCCTAGTTTGCAAGCCCGCTCGTTCTTGGCAAATGCCATCAAAAGGGGCTCTTCGCTGATAAGGCGGAAGTCCAGGGTAGAAAGGTCGGTCTTGTTGCGGATCAGGGAGGTGTAGATCCCTGCCCTGTGTATGGTATCCCCTATGAGGATGTACCCCACAAGGTTGCCCTTCTGCACGAAGAGGCGCTTGTAGCCTGTCTCGGAGGAAAAGAGAGTTTCCTCTCCCTCATAGATCCCTGCCGTCATGAGATGGAGGCCAAAGAAGCCGATGGAATTCATGGCAATGGCCTTGTCGAATGTAGCCTCGCCGCCGGCCATGTTGTTTCCGGCAACCTCCCCCTGCATATATGCATTGGGCATGAGTGCACCATAGGGGCAGACCATGATGCAGGAAAAGCAGCCGAGACACCACTGTTCATTGACGTAGACCCGTTTCATTTGGTTCTCCTAGTTACCGGCATGCGAGATGCCGAGAATCTGCAATTCCGTCTCATTGAGCCCGATGCCCCTGAGCATCAGCCGGTTACCCTTCAACGCCTCTATGGAGTTGATGCCCATGCCTCCCATCATCTCCTTGATCTCATGGTCCCAGGCTGTTATGAGGTTGACCAGGCGTTGGCTCCCCACCTCGGGGTTGAGCCGCTTGACCAACTCCGGCTTCTGGGTGGCGATACCCCAGTTGCACTTTCCGCTCTGGCAGGTCCTGCACAGGTGGCAGCCCAATGCAAGCAGGGCACCTGTTGCCACATAGATGGCATCGGCACCAAGGGCGATGGCCTTGATGACATCCGCACTGCTGCGTATCGAGCCGCCTACGACCAGGCTGACGTTGTTGCGGATTCCCTCCTGCCTCAGGCGGGTGTCGACGCTGGCCAAGGCCAGTTCGATGGGAATGCCTACATTGTCCCGCGTCCTGGCAGGGGCAGCCCCTGTGCCTCCACGGAACCCGTCGATGGCAATGATGTCCGCCCCGCTTCGTGCGATGCCCGAGGCAATGGCCGAGATGTTGTGCACCGCCGCAACCTTGACGATGATCGGCTTGGTGTAGGCTGTAGCCTCCTTGAGGGCGTAGACCAACTGCCTGAGGTCCTCGATGGAGTAGATGTCGTGGTGTGGGGCTGGGCTGATGGCATCGGCATGTTCGGGTATCATGCGGGTCTTGGAGATGTCCTGGCCAATTTTCGAACCTGGGAGGTGGCCTCCAATGCCGGGCTTTGCCCCCTGGCCCATCTTGATCTCTATTGCAGCGCCTGCATTGAGGTAGCCGGGGTGTACGCCAAAGCGACCTGAGGCTACCTGTACAATGGTGTTTTTCCCATACTGGTAGAAGTCCTCGTGCAGGCCCCCTTCGCCGGTGTTGTAGAAGGTCCCCAGCTGCTGTGCCGCAAGGGCAAGGCTCTTGTGGGCATTGTAGCTGATCGAGCCGTAGGACATCGCACTGAACATGATGGGGATGGTCAGGGAGAGCTGCGGGGAGGTTTTAGTGATGATCCTGCCGTTTTCATCGCGCCTGATCTTCGCCTCCTTCTGTCCGAGAAATGTCCTGGTCTCCATCGGTTCCCGTAGGGGGTCGATGGAAGGGTTGGTCACCTGTGAGGCATTGATGAGTACCTTGTCCCAATATACGGGATACTCCTTGGGGTTTCCCATAGAGGCAAGCAGGACCCCACCGGTAGCTGCCTGGCGGTAGATGTCCTGGATTACCTCCCCCTTCCAGTTTGCATTCTCCTTGAACAGGTGATCGGTCTTCACAATCTTCAGGGCGTGGGTAGGGCAGAGGGTGACACAGCGGTGGCAGTTTACACAGGCACTGTCGTCGGCGACCATCCTGTTTGTTTCCTTGTCATAGCTGTGTACCTCATTGGCACATTGGCGTTCACACACCCTGCAACTGATACACTTCTCCCTGTCGCGGTGGACTTCATAGTCCGGATAAAGGTAATTGATTCCCATCTGTTTTTCCTCTTACGTGTTCAATGTGACGATTACCGGCTTTCCGCCGCTTGGATGCCAGACCCTGTCCGGGTTTGGCTCAATGATCCTGATGGCCGCCTCTTCGCTTGCCAGGTAGACCATGTCCCCCTTTTCTGCGGCGACCAGGGAGCGGAGCTTCAGGCGGTCATTGAGTGCCATCAACCCACCGGTGAAGCCAAGGATGATGGAAAATGGGCCGGTGATCAGCATGCTTGCAAAGGTGTTCCTCAGGTAGGTGTACTGTGCGATCTCCTCTTCGCTCTTCCTGCTGATGGTCGACCAGAATGGGGCTGCGATGACGTGGCAGACCTCCTCGAGGGTCAGCCCCTGGCGACGGTGGAGGTAGTCGATCATGTAGGTGATGACCTCGGTATCGGTCTGGAGGGTACAGTTGTAGCCGAACATCTCGATGAAGCGGCGGTTTGCATCGTAGGAGGATATCTCCCCGTTGTGCACTACCGAGTAGTCCAGCAGCGCGAAGGGATGGGAGCCTCCCCACCAGCCAGGGGTGTTTGTGGGGTAGCGCCCGTGGACGGTCCAACAATACCCCTTGTAGTCGTCCAGGCGATAGAACTGGCCTACATCCTCCGGATACCCGACTGCCTTGAACACCCCCATGTTCTTGCCCGACGAGAATACATACGCCCCCTTGATGGTTGAGTTGATGGTGATGACACACCGGGCGGTATACTCGTCCTCTTCGAGCTGGCTGCTTGCCAACTTGGTCGGGAGAGGGGTTACGAAGTAGCGCCAGATCAGGGGCTCGTCAGTGATGTTCGGGTTTTTTTCCGTAGGGATCTTGGAGAGGTTGATGAGGTCGAAATGCTCCTCAAGGAAGAGTTCGCACCCCACTTTGGCTTCCTTGCTATAGTAGAAGAGATGGAAGGCATAGTGGTCCTTGTATTCGGGATAGATCCCGTAACCGGCAAAACCTCCTCCCAGACCGTTTGAGCGGTCATGCATCACGCTGATGGAGGTGATGGCACTCCTTGCGGAAAATCGTTGCCCACTCCTGTCGATGATGCCGCTTATCGCACAACCACTGGAAAACCGTTCTTCTCCCTCCAGGGGCATTCGTTGTTGGCCACTTTGCATCGTTGGTACTCCTAGGAACAAAAAAGGCGTCCACCGAAGGAAACTTGCATGAGCAAGCTCTCTTAGGTGGACGCCTTTGTCCAGTTACTTTCGCCCAGCATACAGAAAAAGGGGGAGGCTGTCATCAGTGAAGAAGCTTTTTTTCTCTTCGGTGCAACACTTTTGTGGCAGATTCATTGACATTGGTTGTATCTTTGGTGTAAAACGTGCCATCAGCAAAGGCGCTGTAGGTCCCCCGAGGATCTACGGCGCCTTTCCTTTTTTCACCCGACACCACCACAAATGAGGAGAGAGAGATGGAAACAGTAGCGGAGTATTTCGGTTCACTGGTGTTCAACACAAAGATGATGCGTACCTATCTGCCAGGGGATGTCTACCAGGAACTCAAGATGACCATCAAGGAAGGGAAGGCCCTCAATCCCGCCATCGCAAACACTGTTGCCCATGGCATGAAGGAGTGGGCTCTCTCCAAGGGTGTCACACACTTTACCCACTGGTTCCAGCCGATGACTGGCATCACTGCCGAAAAGCATGAAAGCTTCATTGCCCCCACCTCCGATGGCCTTGCATTGATGGAGTTCTCCGGCAAGGAGCTCATCAAGGGGGAACCCGATGCCTCCTCCTTTCCCTCTGGTGGGTTACGTGCAACCTTCGAGGCAAGGGGCTATACGGCCTGGGACCCCAGCAGCTTTGCCTTCATCAAGGAGAACACCCTCTGCATCCCGACCGCCTTCTGCTCCTATAGTGGAGAGGTCCTTGACAAGAAGACCCCTCTGCTTAGGTCAATGGAGGCCATCAGCGAACAGGCGGTCAGGATCCTCCATCTTTTTGGGAAGGGTGAGGTAGGGCGGGTCATCACCACCGTCGGCCCCGAACAGGAGTACTTCCTGCTGGACAAGAGCGTCTACCTCAAGAGGAGGGACCTCATCAACACAGGGCGAACCCTCCTGGGTGCCAGGCCTCCCAAGGGCCAGGAGCTGGAGGACCACTACTTCGGCAACCTCAAGAGCCGTGTCTCGCTCTTCATGCAGGAACTCGACCGGGAGCTCTGGAAACTGGGTATCCTTGCCAAGACTGAGCATAACGAGGTCGCCCCTGCCCAACATGAGCTTGCCGTCATCTATACCAGCAGCAATGTTGCCACCGACCAGAACCAGCTTACCATGGAGATGATGAAGAAGGTCGCCGACAAGCACAACCTGGTATGCCTGTTGCATGAAAAGCCCTTTGCCGGAGTGAACGGTTCGGGAAAGCACAACAACTGGTCCCTCTCCACCGATACGGGGCTGAACCTGCTTGAGCCGGGGGATAGCCCGAAGGACAACGAGCAGTTCCTGCTGTTCCTGGTAGCCATCATTGCCGCGGTGGACGACTACCAGGACCTGCTGCGCATCTCTGTTGCAAGTGCCGGCAACGACCATCGCCTTGGTGCGAATGAGGCGCCTCCTGCCATCGTCTCCATCTTCCTGGGGGACGAGCTGACCTCAATCCTCGAATCCATCGCCAATGGGACACTTTCGGTCAACAAGACCAGGGAATCGATGCTTCTTGGGGTTCCTGGCATCCCCCGTTTCCCCAAGGACAGCACTGACCGCAACAGGACCAGTCCCTTTGCCTTCACGGGAAACAAGTTTGAGTTCAGGATGTTGGGGTCCTCCTTCAGCGTCTCAGGACCCAACATCGTGCTCAATACCATCGTTGCCGACAAGCTGTGCGGCTTTGCAGACCAGCTGGAAAGAGCTACTGACTTTACCTCAGCCCTCCTCTGCTTGCTCAAGGAGAGCTACCAGAAGCACCGGAGAATCGTGTTCAATGGCAACAACTACAGCCAGGTCTGGGTCGATGAGGCTGCCAGGAGGGGGCTGCTCAACCTGACCTCCACCGTCGATTGCCTACCTTTGTTTGTTGCAGAAAAAAACCTTGCTCTCTTTAGCAGGTTCGGTGTCTTTTCCACCTCTGAGATGACCAGTCGGTTCGGCATCATGATGGAGAACTATTGCAAGACCGTCCACATCGAGGCTTTGACATTGATCGACATGGTGCGCAGGCAGATCCTTCCTGCCATCAGTAGCTTCTCCAGTTCCCTTGCCCTTGCCGCTACTGGCAAGCAAGCCTTGTTACCTTCGCTTCCCCTGCTCTATGAGAAGGGAGTTCTAGAGACACTCAGTACCCTGGGTGACTCCATTTTCACCCAGATCCAAGGTCTGGAAGGCTTGGTTGTGCAGGCCGAGATGCTCCCCGATGGGACTGCCTGCGGAAGGTTCTATGCCGACAGTATCCTTCCTGCAATGGTTTCTGTCCGCTCCCTTTGTGACGAGTCGGAACTGCAGGTTGGTGCAACCTACTGGCCGATACCGACCTATGAGGAGTTGTTGCTTTCTGTATAGGTAAGGGGTATATCCCTTTCAGGGCTCTCCTCGAAAGGGAGAGCCCTTTTGATTTGAAATACTAACAAGTGGTATGGTATGGTTCTAGCATTATTTGTATAGGCTTGGTATTGTTATACAAAAGGGGAGGATGCATGGAACATACGTTTTTGTCTGATCTGTCAGTTTCACTGTTCAACACCATACCCGATCCTTTTTTGGTCATCAGTGAGGATGGTGTCTACCTTGAGGTTCTTGGTGGGACCGAGCGATCGCTCTACGACGACGGCACTCCCCTGAAGGGGAAAAACATCTATGAGTTCATGGAGAAGGCGTTTGCCGACTACTTCATGGACCAATTGCACAAGACCCTTGGGGGGAAGACCCTCAACTGTTTCGAATACCAGCTGCAGACCGAGCGTGTGGTCCTCCCTGAACTCAACGGACCTGGAGGGCAGCAGTGGTTTGAGGCTCGGATGTTCCCGATGGAGAACCTCTATCTGGGCCATCGGGCGGTGACGGTCATGATCATCAACATAACCGAGCGCAAGTTGCTGCACCAGCGGCTCAGTGAGCTCTCCTACCTCGATCCTCTCACCTCCCTGGCCAACAGGCGGTACTTCATGGAACGCATCTCTGAGGAGCTTGAGGAACACTACGCAAAAGGCACAAGCGTCCATGTCCTGCTTTGCGACATCGACCACTTCAAGTCGATAAACGACCTCTATGGACACCTCGCAGGGGATGCAATCCTCAAGGGATTTGCAACAATCGTACGGAAGGTCCTGAAGCAAACCCACACCATAGCCCGCTTTGGGGGTGATGAGTTCATCATCTCGCTGGTCAACATGACGAACGAACAGGTGTTGGAAAAAAGTAACGAGTTGCGTCTGGCTATCCAGGACTATCCTTTCTCCTATGAAGACAAACAGCTTCCTGTGTGCATAAGCATTGGTGTGGCGACAGCCTCCAGTGAAGTTAACGATATCACCGCATTGGTTGGATGTGCTGACAAGGCACTCTATGAGGCAAAGAAACAGGGGCGTAACCGGGTTGTAATCTTGTAGGTAAGGGGGTAGCTACGTGGGCTTCGACATCTTAGTGAACATCATGCTTTTGCTCACCCTCAGTGTGGTGTACGCAACCTTCCCCTTCAAGACCTATAAGAAGCTTTTTTCCCATGTCATACTCGTAGGAACGGTTGTAGGGTTCATTGGCATCTTCGTCATGCTGAACCCTTTGGTAATCCAGGATGGGATTTTCTTTGACTCCCGTACCATCCTCATAAGTGTCTCTGCAATGGTGTTTGGATTTTTCCCGGCCCTCATTGGCTCCTGCATCATGGCTATCTACAGGATTGTCATTGGCGGTAGCGGTACCCTTACCGGTGTTTCCACCATTGTCCTGGCGCTTTCCGTCGGAAGCCTCTGGCATAGGTTCCGATACAAGAAGATGGCTGGCAAGCAACATCATTTGGGCTTTGAGTACTATGTGGTCGGGCTGGTTACCCACATAGGGATGCTGCTCTGCCTTCTCCTTATTCCCAACGAGATGCAGGGTATGGTGTTTGGAGCCATGGCTCTGCCCATCCTCGTCTACTACCCCATCGGTTCCTACTTGCTCTGCCTGCTGCTGTTCAGCCAGACCCATAGGCTAGCCATCATCAATGACCTCAGAAGAAGCGAACGACAGTTCAAGACTATCTTTGAACAGGCTCCCATCGGCATGTCCCTCACCGACCTCACCACCGGCAAGATAACCAACATCAACCAAAGTTATCTGGACCTTTTGGGCTTGACGAGTGAGGAGGTGGTGGGTCGAAACTGGAAAGAGTTCACCCATCCAGATGACATGGCCCTTTCAGCAACGATTACCGAAAAGATGCGCCTTGGAGAAACAGGACCCTTCAACTTCGACAAACGGTTCATCAAGAGTGACGGAACGGTTGTCTGGTCCAACCTCTCCCTATGTGTCTTCGACCCCAACGACGAGGATACCCTTGAATCGCTCTGCATGACCCTCGATATATCCGAGAGGAAGAACGAGGAGAATAAAGTCCTCTATGCCAGCAACCACGACCAGCTTACCGGCCTCTATAACCGAACCCATTTCGAAGAGCGCCTCAGGAATTTCAAGAGTGAGGATAGGCTCCCCCTGACCGTAGCCTTTGGCGATGTCAACGGCCTGAGGATCATCAATGAGGCCTTCGGCCGTGAGCAGGGGAACCTTCTGCTGCAGGAGATTACCTCCATCATCAAGGAGAGGCTAGGGGAAAACACCTATGCTTCCCGGGTAGGAGGGGACGAGATCGCCCTGATCTTCTTCAGTACGCCGCTTAGCGAGGCTGAACTCATCATACAGGATATCCGCAGCAAGGTCTCAGAGATGATGGTCATGAATTCGGTCAGGACCTCCATCAGTTTTGGCTTGTGTGAGATGACCTCGGCTAGTGATGACATCAATGAGGTCATCAAGCTGGCTGAGAAGGATGTCGGGACGCGCAAGCTCGTCGAGTCGCCCCACATGCGCGGCCGTGCCGTATATGCCATCATCAACACGCTGCATGAGAAGAACAAGCGTGAGGAGCTACATTCGCGAAGGGTAAGTACCTTCTGTGAAGCCCTGGCCAAGGCGTCGGGAATGAGCGACTGGCAAATCTCGGAGATGAAACTGCTTGGCCTGATGCACGACATCGGCAAGATAGCCATCAGTGAAGCCATCCTCAACAAGGATGGAAAGCTCACCAACGAAGAGTGGAAGGAGATGAAGCGCCACTCTGAGATCGGGTACAGGATCCTCTCCTCGGTAGAGGACATGACATCCTTGGCCGTCTACGTGCTTGCCCACCATGAGCGGCTCGACGGCAAGGGGTATCCCAAGGGTCTCATGGGCGATGAAATCCCCCTGCAGGCGAAGATCATCGCCATCGCTGACTCCTTCGATGCCATGACAGGGCAGCGCACCTACCGTAATGGCGTCCTGCCACTTGAGGCCGCTACAGAGATCAAGCGCTGTGCAGGCACCCAGTTCGATCCTGCTCTTGCAAGGATCTTTGTCGAGAAGGTCCTTAACCTCGACTGGGATTCCCTGGCCTGAAATAAACTTGGCCTTTTGCCATCCCTCCTTCCTTGACAGCTGATATCTCACTGTATACCGTACAGATAGAGGAAAAATATTTCTTTTATCCAATGCATGTGTTCACACGCAACCAAGGGGGTGCATATGGGAGTCATTACCATTTCACGTCAGATGGGTAGTGGGGGAAGCTACATAGGAAAGAAGTTGGCAGAGGGCCTAGGCCTTCGCTATGTGGACAAACAGTGTTTGGGAACAATCATGAGAGAGTATGGTTTCAGCTCCTTTGATGAGGTCTACAACACCAAACCCAACTTCTGGGAGCGGTTCGACCTGGAGCGGGCCTCTACCATTGATTTCCTCATCCAGGCGATGAGGGCCGTTGCCAAGGCTGGAGATGTGGTGATGCTTGGCCGAGGTGGCTTTGGCCTTTTCCAGAATTTTGCAGATGTGCTCAATGTCCGCATCCAGGCCCCCTTTGACCTACGGGTACAGAGGAAGATGGTTGAGCGTGGCATGAAGAAGGATGTAGCCGATCCCCTCCTGGAAAAGTTTGACCAGATCAGGAGATCGTTCATCCACTCCGACTTGGGCTTTGATGGCAATGATGCGAGCCTGTACGACCTGGTCATCAACACCGATGTACTCTCCTTCGATGAGGCAGTCTCCTCCATCAAGGCCGCCTATACGGCCTTGATGCAAAACAAGCGGTACGGTATTTCCCGAAGTGCCGGTTCCCTCGAAGTAGACCCCCTGTTGCTCAAGCATGTGGAGAAGATGCTGGGAACCCTATGAGGAACATCGGGACCATCCTCATCTCCCTAGGGGTGCTGCTGATAGGCTTTGCACTCCTTACACCCCTGTTGTTTTTCCTCATCGCCCTCCTACTGGGCAAAGCCTCCGATGCAAGCCTCCTCTTGGGCATGCAGTACGCCCTGCTTTCTTCTGCGGGTGTCGCTCTGGTGTTTGTCGGCTCTCTTCTCACCTCAAGCGTTACCCTTCTGCTTGGCTTCTCGTTTTTCTTCTCTGCCCTCAGCCTGGTGGGGTCTCTGGTCGCCCCTCTCCTAAATGGTACAAGAGATCTCTTTTTCCAGATCGCCCAAATGCTCTTCTTCGCCTCCCAGCTTGTGGCCCTCTGTTGTGGGATCGCACTGCTGCATAGGAATGAGAAGTGACTACACCCGTGCAGAATTCTCTTGGTAAATTGCAAGAAAACAGGAGTTCCCTCACGGAACATACCAGAAAAGATTGATAATTATACAATTTTAATGAAAATTTATGCATCTAATCTAGTAATATTTCGCTATCTCTGTATAATTATACCAAATTTACCCTAGGAGGAAGCTATGGTCAACGTTGGTGTCATTGGCTCTACCGGCTATGCGGGAGCCCAGCTGGTTGCCTTACTTTCCCATCATCCGCATGTCTCTCTTACTTACCTTGCATCCCACTCCTATGTGGGCAGGAGTTTCTCCTCTGTCTACCCATCAATGTTGGGAAGCTGTGACCTGGTCATGGAAGAGGAAGACCTTGAAGAGGCAAGCAAGCGCTGTGATGTCCTCTTCCTTGCCCTTCCCCACGCCTTGGCAAGCAAGAAGGTCAACGCAGAGCTTCTCAAAAGATGTATCGTCATCGACCTGGGTGCTGACTACCGCCTCAGTGATGTCGCCTCATACAACCATTGGTATGGGTGCGAGCATGCCAGCCCCTCCCTGATCGCCCAGGCTGTCTATGGCTTGCCTGAACTGCATCGAAATGCAATTGTCTCGGCAAACCTCATCGCGAACCCCGGCTGCTATACCACCTGCTCGATCCTCACCCTTGCCCCCTTGGTTGCAGAGGGTCTGGTCGATACCTCGACGCTGATAATCGATAGCGCAAGCGGGGTGACTGGGGCTGGGCGGGTCGAGAAGACCGATTCGCTCTTCTGCGAGTGCAACGAGTCCTTCAAGGCGTATGGGGTTGCCAACCACCGCCATACCCCTGAGATAGAGCAGGAGCTCTCCCTCCTGGCAGGCAGGCCCCTCATGGTGCAGTTTACCCCCCACCTGGTACCGATGAACCGGGGTATCCTCTCCACCTGCTATGCAAGTCTCGCCAGCGGGATAGGTGAGCCAGAGATAGGGCAGGCATACCGCAAATGGTATGCAGACGAACCCTTTGTCCGCCTGATGGGATCCTCCTTGCCGGAGACACGATTTGTAAAGAATACCAATGTCTGTGCCATTGGATGGAAGGTTGACCAGAGGACCCGGCGAGTGATCGCCATCGGTGCGATAGACAATCTTGTGAAGGGAGCTGCCGGCCAGGCAGTTCAGAACATGAACATCAGATGTGCTTTTGCCGAAACCGCAGGCCTCGCCTCGAGTGTCGTCAATCCTCTCTAGGAGAACCTTATGAAACTACTGGAAGGCGGCATAACCGCCCCAACGGGATTTTTGGCCAACGGCATCGCCTGCGGCATCAAGAAACGGAAGAAAGACCTCGCCCTGGTGGTCAGTGAACAGCCGTGTTCCTTTGCTGGTTCCTTTACCACCAACCTGGTCAAGGCTGCCCCGGTCGATTGGGACATGGCGGTGGTCAAAGAGCAGGACAGTGTCAGGGCCCTTGTTGTCAACAGCGGCAATGCCAACGCCTGCACCGGGGTGCAAGGCATGCTTGATACCCGCCAGATGGCAACCTTGGTAGCCGAGACCCTCTCCCGCAAAGGGTTCTCTGCCAAGGCCGAAGAGGTCCTTGTCTGCTCGACCGGTGTCATCGGGGTCCCGCTTCCGATGGAGACGGTCAAGGAGGGCATCACCCTCTGTGCCAAGGACTTGCAAGCAAGCCGACAGGCAGGCCTTGATGCCGCCCAGGCCATCTGCACCACCGACACCTTCACCAAGGAGGTTGCCGTAGAGGTGGCTCTTGGAGAGAAGACCGTACGCATTGGTGGCATGGCCAAGGGCTCTGGGATGATACATCCCAATATGGCCACCATGCTCAGCTTCATCACCACCGATGCAGCCATCAGCAAGAAGAGCCTGCAGGGCCTCCTTGGCGAGAGTGTCATCGACTCCTACAACATGATCAGTGTCGATGGGGATACCTCCACCAACGACACGGTCCTCGTCCTTGCAAATGGGATGAGCAATGCCCCTTCTGTCGATGAGACAAGCCCCTATTGGGAGAGTTTCAAGGAGGCGTTCCTCTTTGTCCATACCGCCCTTGCCAAGGCAATAGTCCGTGATGGGGAGGGAGCTGGCAAGTTCATTGAAGTGACGGTCAAAGGCGCTCTGGACAAGGCGAGCGCGCAAGCTCTTGCCCGCTCGGTGGTATCGAGCAATCTGGTGAAGGCAGCCTTCTTCGGCAGTGATGCAAACTGGGGCCGTATCCTCTGTGCCATGGGGTACAGCGGTGCACAGTTTGACCCCAAGGGTGTGAAGCTATCCTTCAGGTCGGGCAAGGGCAGCATCGTTGTCCTCTCCGATGGCCAGCCGATCCCCTTCGATGAGAAGATGGCGAAGACCATCCTGTTGGAACGGGAGGTCGAGGTCCTCGCCGAGCTTTGTGAAGGCAGTGGTGAGGGGACAGCCTGGGGCTGTGACCTCTCCTATGAGTATGTACGGATCAATGGAGACTACAGAAGCTGATGATACACGATATGCACAATGAGATCCTCAAGGCTGAGGTGCTGGTGGAGGCCATTCCCTTTATCAGGAAGTTTGCCTCGAGCGTGGTGGTGGTCAAGTATGGCGGTTCCGCCATGGTCGATGATGCCCTCTGCTCGCTGGTGATCCAGGATATCGCCATGCTCAAGTACATCGGGCTCAAGCCGGTTGTGGTGCATGGCGGTGGCAATGAGATCACGGCGATGCTCGAGCGTCTTGGCAAGAAGACCGAATTCCTCGATGGCCTGCGGGTCACCGACAAGGAGACGGCAAAGATCGCCGAGATGGTGCTGTCCGGCTCCATAGGCAAGAATCTGGTGGAGAGCCTCCAAAGCGTAGGCATCCCTTCCGTTGGCATCAGCGGAAAGGATGGACGGACGCTGCTCTGCTCGAAAAAGACCGATGCCAAGGGGCGGGACCTGGGGTATGTGGGGAAGATCGACTCAGTCGACTCCACCTTGCTCACCACCCTCATAGACAACGGCTTTGTCCCGGTCCTCTCCCCGGTAGGGGTGGACTCGCTGAGCCAGACCTACAACGTCAATGCCGACTATGCCGCCAGTGCAGTCGCAGGGGCTTTGGGGGCACAGAAGCTGATATTCCTTACCGATGTCGAAGGGATCCTGAAGGACAAGAACGACCCTTCCTCGATCTTCAGCTCCCTTACCGAGGGTCAGGCCCTCTCCTATATCGAGGATGGCACCATTGCCGGTGGGATGATCCCCAAGGTCCAGTGTTGCCTTGATGCACTCCAGAAGGGCGTGAAGAGTGTGCACGTACTCGATGGCAGGGTTCCCCATGCCATCTTGCTGGAGATTTTCACCACCAAGGGTATCGGTACCATGGTGACCAAGGAGGAAGCCTAGATGGATATGCACCAACAGATAGAAAAGGGAAAGCAGTTTCTGGTCAACACCTATAGCCAGGTTCCGGTGGTTTTCTCCCATGGTGAGGGGTGTACCCTCACCGATGTTGAGGGAAGGCACTACCTCGATTTCGTGGGGGGCATTGCAGTCAATGCCCTGGGCTATGGGGATAGGGGGCTGACAAAGGCCCTTTCTGCTGTCCTACAGAGCGGATTGCTCCACTGTTCCAACCTCTATTACAATGAGACGGCCATCAAGGCGGCAGAGGCGATCTGCTCACTGGCAGAGATGGAGAAGGTCTTCTTCTGCAATAGTGGGGCGGAGGCCAATGAGGCTGCCTTGAAGCTTGCCCGAAAATTCGGGCACAAGAGCACTCCCATCAGGACTGAGATCATAACCATGGCCCACTCCTTCCATGGAAGGACCTATGGGGCGGTGACAGCTACAGGGCAGGACAAGTACCACCAGAACTTCGACCCGCTCCCCCAGGGGTTTCGCTACGCCCGTTTCAATGACCTGGAGAGTGTGAAGGCCCTCATAACAGGAGAGACCTGTGCCATCATGGTCGAGCCTATCCAGGGTGAGGGCGGCATCGTGCCCGCCACGAAGGAATTTTTGCAGGGAGTGAAGCAGTTGTGCGAAGAGCACGACCTCTTGCTCATCTACGACGAGGTGCAGTGTGGGATGGGCCGAAGCGGCAGAAGCTTTGCCTGGCAGCTCTATCAGGTGAAGCCCGATGTCCTGACCCTTGCAAAGGCGTTGGCCGGCGGTGTCCCCTGTGGGGCCATGCTTGTCTCAGAGCGTGCAAAGGATGTCTTCTCCCCTGGCGACCATGCCTCAACCTTTGGGGGCAACGCCCTTGCCATGGCAGGGGTGGTGGAGATGGCACACCGCCTCTCTTCGACCGACCTGTGCAAGGAGGTAGAAGAGAAGGGGGTGTTCCTCCGATCAAGGCTTGAGGCTCTGATTAAGAAGTACCCCACCCAGTGCACAGCAGTCAGGGGGTTGGGCCTGATGGACGGGGTGGTGCTTTCCATCCCCCCAAGAGCCCTGGTGGATGCATGTTTTGAGAGAGGCTTGCTTGTCCTGAGTGCTGGCTACGATGTACTGCGCTTTGTCCCACCCCTGGTAATACGTGTCGATGAGATTGAAAAAGCCATAGATATTGTTGATGAGGCCCTTGCATCTCTTTTGTGATGAGTCTACCATCCCTGTAAGAACAAAGGCGTTCCGATCCCTAGGATTTGGAACGCCTTTGTTCTTTTTACGTTTGGAGGTACATTGATGTGTGGATTCGTTGGTATGTTTGACAGTAGGGGTGATTGTTTTCCCATGCGCTCTCAGGTTCTGGCCATGTCGAGAAAGATCCGTCACAGGGGTCCAGACTGGTCTGGCATCCACTGTGGGCCGAAGGCAATCCTAAGCCATGAGAGGTTGGCCATTGTCGATCCTCTTTCGGGGGGGCAACCCCTCTACAACAAGGACAAGAGTGTGGTCCTTGCCGTCAATGGGGAGATCTACAATCATCAGGAGATCCGCAATCGGTACAAGGATACCTATGAGTTCCAGACCTTGAGCGACTGCGAGGTCATCCTCGCCCTCTACGAGGATAAGGGCCCCGATTTTCTGGAAGAGCTCAACGGCATCTTCGCCTTCGCCCTCTATGACTCTGTCAAGGATGTCTACCTCATCGCACGTGACCACATTGGGGTGGTTCCCCTCTACCAGGGGTGGGACAACGAGGGGCGCTACTATGTTGCCAGCGAGCTCAAGGCCCTGGAGGGCTTTTGTGCTTCTGTCGAGCTCTTCCTCCCCGGGCACTACTACTACAGCCCTGACAAGGCTTGCAAGCTCTGGTACACAAGGTCCTGGACCAGCTTCGATGCGGTCAAGGATAACGGGGGAACTGCCGAAGAGATCCGTGAAGCCCTGGAGGCAGCGGTAAAGCGGCAGCTGATGAGCGATGTCCCCTATGGGGTCCTGCTCTCCGGTGGCCTTGATAGCTCGATCATCGCAGCCATCACTGCAAAGTATGCAGGAAAAAGGATCGAGAGCGGGGACCAGGAGGTAGCATGGTGGCCTCGGTTGCACTCCTTTGCCATCGGGTTGGAAGGCTCTCCCGACCTGAAGGCGGCCAGGATCGCTGCAGAGTACCTCCACACCGTCCACCATGAGGTCCATTTCACCATCCAGGAGGCCATGGATGTACTCAGCGATGTTGTCTACCACCTGGAGACCTCCGACATCACGACCATCCGGGCAGCCACCCCCATGTTTCTCCTTGCAAGGGTAATACGGTCGATGGGCATCAAGATGGTGCTTTCGGGAGAGGGCAGCGACGAGCTCTTTGGTGGGTACCTGTACTTCCATAAGGCCCCCGATGAGCGGCAGTTCCATGAGGAGACTGTCCGTAAGCTGAGCAAGCTGCACCTCTATGACTGCCTGAGGGCGAACAAGTCCCTCGCCGCATGGGGCGTGGAAGGGCGCGTTCCCTTTCTTGACAAGGCCTTCATCGATGTGGCGATGCAAATCAAGCCTGAACTGAAGATGTCTCCGGTGGTCGAGGGAAAGAGCCGTATCGAGAAATGGATATTGCGCGAGGCCTTCAAGGAGTATCTTCCACCGGAGATCCTCTGGAGGCAGAAGGAGCAGTTCAGTGACGGGGTGGGCTACGCCTGGATCGATTCCCTCAAGAAAATGACAGCAGAACAGGTTAGTGACGAGCAGTTTGCCGCCGCTAGCAAGCGGTTTGCCATCAACACCCCGGCGAACAAGGAAGAGTACTACTACCGCTCCCTCTTTGCCGGTCATTTTCCTAGTGAAAGCGCTGCAAGGTGTGTTCCCCGTGAGGATTCCGTTGCCTGTTCCACGGCAATTGCCCTCGAGTGGGATAGTGCCTTCAAGGCGATGAACGAGCCTAGTGGAAGGGCCGTTGCAGGGGTGCATACCGATTCCTATGCAGGGTAGAAAGTAACTCTGATCATCATGGTTCAGGTATCCGCTGGTAACGGGTACCTAAACTTTTTTCCAGGTAGATTGCAAGGGTTGTAGGAGAGAGGGCCAATAAGGATTGACAATAGGTACCCTATTACCTATTATAGGCAACAGGTTACCTATATATATCTTTGGAGATACCATGTCAGAACAAGAGATGCAAGCATATGTGTTCGGTTC
>NZ_JAVSNJ010000009.1:0-93141 GCF_032144095.1 Sphaerochaeta sp. PS | reverse complement strand
TAATGCTTCCCGGAAGCTTTCGCTTCCACGCTCCATCAACGGCCGTTACCGGCAATCACTTCGCGTATATCTTCTCTTCTCTTCTCTCATATATCTGTCAAAAATCTGCTACTGAACTTTTCTGTTGCTCAGCGTGCTCAGACAACATAACAAAATTGACTCTTTAGTGTCAAGCGTTCTTTTCAAAGAAATGGAGAATTAATGCATCTTGTTCGCAAGCAGTGCCCCAGCAATCTCACAAAACCCCGCCCCGCCCTCATTTTGTGCGACATAGCGTGGAAGATCATGCATCTGGGAACTATGCCTTCTGATGTTTCCCACCCCAAAGCTCAAGGGAAAACAGGAAAACATCACCTGGTCATTGGGAGCATCCCCACAATAGCAACTGACCCTTTGCATCGTCTCGCTATCGAGGGAGAGCACATCCCTGAAGAAGGCTTCTGTGCCCCGTCTCTTGTCGAACTGCCCAAACCAGGCATTCACATGGATGGAACTGACAGCAGTGCCGGCACCCATCTCCCTACAGATTGCAACGACCCTGTCGATCCCTTCGCGGGAAAGGTAGGGAGGTTCACTGCCATGGTCGAAGGCGATGTCATAGATACGGGCAAACTGGTCGCTGGAGAGCTTTGCCTCAGGAACAAGGCTGAGAACCTTGTCGATGAGATCCTTGGCCCTTTGTCCATACCCCTCTTTTTGGATGGAAGGATGCACATAGTGCCTGATGACCCCATGCTCCCTATACATGCAGACCGCCCCGCTTTCGCTGAGGACAGCCTCTACCGGCCACTGCCGCAGGTAGGTGTCACCCCAACCAGCCGAACCTCCGGTGACACAGATGACCTTGAAACCCGAGTCGTGGAGTTTCCACAACGCATCAAGGCCCTCAGGGTGCAACTTCCCATTTGTGGTGATCGTATCGTCAACATCGGTGAGTACATAGGAAATAGGGGCGACCTCCTGCCTCGAAAGCAGAGAGAAAGGGCGCATTGTAGAACAGTCATCCACCACCATGCCGCTTACCGGGAGAGGGTGGAGAGGCTACCATCGCGGATGATGGCCCGTACATAGGTGAGCAAGGACGCAGCCGAGGCAAAGGCTGCCAGGGCAAACACCACAGTCAGGACCGATGCGATCGGGGAGAGCCAGGAGGCATCCACGAACCATCGGGTGAGGGCAATGTAGAGCACACCGGCCGCCCCACTGACAGCATAGAGCACAGCCTTCATCTTTCCCCAGATGTTTGCGGCAACAGGCTTTCCTTTCCCCATCATCAGCATCCTGATAAAGAGGATGAAGAACTCACGCCACATGATGATGATGAAGGTCCAAGAGGGCATGAGCCCATATCCTGTAAGGCATACAAAGTAGGTCAGGCGGGAAAAGGTGTCGGCAAAAGGGTCCATCACCTTGCCCAAATCGGTAACCAGCTTATATTTCCTTGCAATGATGCCATCCAGCAGGTCTGTCATTTCGGTACAGACCAGCAACACAATGGTAAGGATGGATGAGATCTTCCCCAATTCGGGACCGACCCAAAGCGGGAGGTTGAAGGAGATGAAAAACAGCGGTGCCATAATCAGACGGGAAACAGTAAGCTTATTCGGAATATTCATAGACGACCTCTATTAGCCGAACAAGCGGCTGAATTTAGCTTCAAGGTAACTGGTGTAGAGCGTCGCGTCAAGAGCCTTTGCCGTCACCTGCTTCAGCAGATCAGCAGGTCTGTAGAGACTTCCCTTTGCATAGATTCGCTCATTCAGGTAGCCAGAGAGGGCCGAGAGGTTCCCTTCCCGAACCAGGGCTTCCACCTCCAGCTCTTCATGCATCTTCTCCCATATCTGGGAGCCATAGAGGTTTCCCAGGGCATAGGTAGGAAAGTACCCAAAGTCACCACTACTCCAATGGACATCCTGCAACACCCCTTGGGCATAGGTCTTGGGAACAACCCCCAACAAGGCCCTGGACTTTGCATTCCAGGCTTCGGGGAGGTCATCCATACCCAGGTTTCCAAAGAGCATCTCCTGTTCCAGTTCGAACCGCATCATGATGTGCAGCGAATAGCTCACCTCATCGGCATTCACCCTGATAAGGGATCGCTCGACCTTGTTTGCAGCCTGCAAGAACCTCTTGAGGCTGACACCCTCGGTCTGGGATGGGAAAAAGTCGCAGAACAGCGGATAGTAGTGGATCCAGAAGCTTTCGCTCTTTGCCACCATATTCTCCCACAGCCTGCTCTGTGATTCATGCATCCCAAGCGAGGCGGCATTTGCCACACTCGTCCCCTTCTGCCTGCCTACATTCATCCCCATCTCATAGAGGGCATGCCCACCCTCATGGATTGTCGAACTGAACGAGTCCAACACACTGGGATCGGTGTACCGGGTAGTGATGCGAATGTCATCGCCTCCCAGCGTCGAGGTAAACGGATGGACAGAGACAGCTCTCATGCCACGGCTGAAATCAAAGCCCATATCCTTCAGGACAATCTGGGAAAAGGCTTCCTGCCTGGCAACAGGATAGTCAAGCCGGAGAAAGCTGTCATCGACCTCCTTGTCCGAGAGCCTATCGACAAGGGAGACCAACGCCGGTTGTATGGCCGAAAAGAGGGTCTGGACCTCAGAGCCTTTCATGCCAACCTCAAAATCATCCAGCAGCACATCGTAGCCACTGAAGCCCTCCCGACTGTAGCAGGAGGCCTTCTCACGCACCAAGGCGATGATCTCGCCCAGGTCCCTCTTGAACAGGTTCCAGTCATTCTGCTTTCTTGCCTCAACCCAGCTCTCATGGGCAAGGGAACCTTTTTCGCTCAGTGCACTGACCAGGGAAGAGGGAAGGCTCCTGTGCTTCTCCCAGTGACGGTACCTGATCCTGATAAGGGCCTTCTCGAAGGCAGAGCTGCCCGACCCTTCAGGCCTAGCCTGCCCAGCATCAAGTTGGGCGAGCAGGTCCCCCATCTCATTGCTGCAGGCAAGGGTGTGCATCTGGGAAGAGAGCCATCCCATCTGTTTGGCCCTCTCTGCAAAACCCTTCGGGGAAATGCCCATCTCCTGGTCCCAGGAGAGGACGGAGAGCATATGCTCAAGCATAACCAACTCGCGGTCGATCGCCTCAAGCCTCTCAAAAGCCTCTTCTCGTTTCATCCTGTCCTCCAACATGAAGAAGCCGGTTTGACCCGGCTTCTTCCATATGTGCATCGATCTTAGAGCTGTTCCTTGCTGGCAATCTTTGCCTTGACCAAGGAGACGAAATCGCTGTAGGCCAAACCATTTTCCTGCTTGCCGTTCCTGTAGCGGACCGAGATCAGGTCACCCTCCGCCTCTCGCTCGCCAACAATCACCATATAGGGGATCTTCAGCTGCTGGGCGTTGCGGATCTTGGCATTCATCCTGTCATCCCCAAGGTCGACTGAGGCCCTGAACCCTTCGGAGCGGAGACGCTTCTCAAGCCCTTTTGCATAGTCGTAGAAGTTCTCCCCAACAGGGATCACCTTGATCTGCTCAGGGGACAACCATGGGGGGAAGGCTCCAGCATAGTGCTCGATCAGCACACCGAAGAACCTCTCAAGGGAACCGAGCAGGGCGCGGTGGATCATGTACGGGCGCTTCTCGACACCATCGCGGTCGACAAAGGTCATGTTGAACCGTTCCGGCTCGTTGAAGTCGAACTGGACGGTGGACAGCTGCCATTCACGACCGATGGCATCCTTGACCTTCAGGTCGATCTTCGGGCCATAGAACGCCCCACCACCTTCATCGATCTCATAGCTGAGGCCTTCTGCAACGATGGCCTTTCTCAAGGCCTCGGTTGCATCTGCCCAACGCAGAGGATCCCCCACAGCCTTCTCCGGCATGGTGGAAAGATATGCGTTGATATCCTTGAACCCGAAGGAGTGCAACATGTGCAAGGAGAACCTGAGCACTTCCAGGATCTCGTCCTGCATCTGGTCAGGGGTGACGAACAGGTGGGCATCGTCCTGGGTAAAGCCTCGGACTCGCATCAGGCCATGCATCGCACCGGCCTTCTCGTATCGATATACAGTGCCGAGCTCTGCCCAACGGAACGGGAGGTCACGGTAGGAGTGCTTGCTGTTGTTGTAGATCATGATATGGAAGGGACAGTTCATCGGCTTGACATAGTAGTCGCTCTTGTCCATCTCCATCGGAGGATACATGCCTTCCTTATAGAAGCCGAGGTGGCCGCTGGTCTCCCAGAGCCATGACTTACCAATATGGGGGGTATAGACCATCTCGTAGCCGTTTGCGTAGTGCTCTTCCCTCCAGAAATTCTCGATCGCCTGACGAATCCTGGCCCCCATCGGGTGCCAGTACACCAAGCCGGGGCCTGCTTCTTCATGCAAGCTGAAAAGGTCGAGGTCCTTGCCGATCTTGCGGTGGTCCCTTTTCTCCACATCCTCAAGATGCTGCAGATAGAGGCGCAAATCCTTGGCGTTTGCCCAGGCGGTCCCATAGATGCGGGTAAGCATCGGGTTGGTCTCTTTCCCTCTCCAATAGGCACCGGCGATGCTCATGAGCTTGAAGGCATCACCCTTGAGCTCCTTGGAGGATTCGACGTGCGGGCCACGGCAGAGATCGGTAAAGCCACCGACACTGTAGAGGGAGACCTCCTCGTCCTCAGGGATGGCATCGAGCAACTCGAGCTTGTAGGTCTGGGAAGCGAAGACCTTCCTCGCCTCCTCGCGGCTTACCGCAGTACGGACAAAGGGCTTGTTCTCGGCGATGATGGCGCGCATCCTCTCCGAAATCTCTTCCAAATCATCGGCGACCAACTGCCTGGGCAGGTCAAAATCATAATAGAACCCATTCTCAATCGAAGGGCCGATGGCAATCTGTGCACTGGGGAACATCTCCAACACGGCCTCGGCCATAACGTGTGACATTGAGTGACGGATCCTGGAGAGTTTCTCTCCCACTTCCTCTTTAGCCATTCCTATCTCCTTTCCACCACAAACGGTGAATCAATACAAAAAAAAGAGCATTCATGCCTTCACCTTTCCGTTACGGCATGTTCCGTATCCGGCAAGGACGAAGACATGAAAGCTCTCATGTTTCCGCGGTTCCACCTTGCTTCCCTTCCAGCTCTACAGTCGCTGGAGAAGACGCTCATTCAACCTGTTTCGCCAGGTGTGCGGCATAGCCTACTGGTAGGACGTTCGGTATGCGGCTCAAAAGGGGTTTTCACCGGGCGCCTGCCAGACTCCTCTCAACCACCGAAGTGGGAGTCCTCTCTGTCACACCGCTACCGACTACTCGTCTTTCTCAATGCCTTGGCATAAGAATGCGTACAAGAGCCAAATTAGTCAAGACCAAAGCCTCGCTCCCAACAGGGAAGCAACCGCTTCGCCCATCCTCTGGTCCTCAGGTGAAAACCTCTTCCTGTATGGGCTGTCCATATCAAGCAGGGCAACAAGGTTGCCCTCCCCATCCAATATGGGGACGACCAACTCGCTCAGGCTTGCACCATCGCAGGCGATATGGCCGGCAAACTGGTGCACATCATCGACAAGCACACTCTCCTTTGTGGTTGCGCTTTTGCCACACACCCCTCTGGAGAATGCTATGTCGGTACAGGCTACCTTCCCCTGGAAAGGACCAAGGACGAGGTGTTCCCTTCCCGGAATCCGTACATAGAAGCCAACCCAGTTGACCCTTTCAAGGTGCTGCCAAAGAAGCGCCGCCGCATTGGCAAGATGGCAGTACCTCCGCTCGATACTGCCTTCCCAATCCCCCACCAAGGCTTCCATCTGCTCGAGGAGGGTCCCCTCACCCTTGAATTCACTCATCACCTACCCCCTGGGTATGGGATCGCGCATCGCCTTGACAGGGGTCGATGCCTTGTTTCCTCCGCGAAGACGGATTGCAACCGAAGGCTTGACTACCGTACCGGGGCCGTTGATGCAGCCACCCTCACAGCACATCACCTCCACAAGGTCTGCCTCTGGCGGACGCTTCTCCCACACCTTCATCGTACGGAACATCTTCTTGTCAATGCCATCGATGGAGAGCACATCCACATCCTGGGGGTTGTCAAGCCTCCTGAGCACACTGGCAGCTACCCCACTGGAAAGGGCAAACTCCCGGCAATCCTCAAACAGGGCAGTATCACCGAGGTCGGCGCCTTCCATCTCACGGACATCTATCCCTTTTGCCATGAACAGTGAGGCAAGCTCGCTGAAGGTGATGACCCCATCGACATCAGCTGTCTTGGCGGCCTCGACCTTCTTGGCAAGACAGGGCCCGATGAAGACAGTCTTTGTCCCTGCATGCTGGGCCTTGCTCCACCGGGCGGTATACCCCATCGGCGAAAGGGCTACAGAACGGCGACCATCCAGGAACGGAAGGTGCTTGTCCACTATTTCCATATAGGCAGGGCAGCAGCTGGTGGTCATGTAGCCAGCCTTGCTCTCCTTGCGACTGGTCAACTCCTCGGCCTCATGTACGCTGGTTGTCTCAGCCCCTTGGGATACCTCGACCACAGAAGAGAAGCCGGATGCAAGCAAGGCCCCCTTGATCTGGGCCAACGTCCCAGGAAACTGGCCCTCGATGGCAGGAGCTATCATGGCCGTCACATGTTCCTTGGCCTTGAGCATCTTCACCACCGGGATCAGACCCGAGCGCTCCACGATCGCCCCGAAGGGACAGCTCATGGCACATCGGCCACAGCTTATGCACTTCTTGTAGTCGATCTCGACATACCCATCCTTGTTCTTTTCCACAGCATTCACCGGGCAGGCCTCTTCGCAGGGAACGGGGATGTGCACCACCGCATGGAATGGGCAGACATCCTTGCATTTGCCGCAACGGATGCACCTTGCCTCATCGATGCGTGCCTGTCCATTGATGAAGGTGATGCAATCCTTCGGACAGTTGGCTAGACAGGGCCGGGCAAAGCAACCACGGCAGGCGTCACTTATCAGGTAGCGGTCTGGAGGGCATGACGAACAGGCTGTAGAGATGGTGGTGAGGATCGGAACCGGTGGGGTATCCTTTTCCAGGACCTCCTTCACATATTCGCTGAGGCTCTTCATCTCATCGTCATAGCGTTCAATGTCGATGCCAAGCATCGCCATGATCCTGTAGCGGATCATGGCACGCTCCTTGTAGATGCAGCATCTGTTGGGAACCCGCTCCTTGGGGATGATCTGGAAAGGAATCTTGTCGGCACTCTCGACCAGGGTATCGTCAAAGAAATGCTTGAGAACCTCGGTCTGCACCCTGCGTTTGATCAGGGTGTACTGGTTGTTCATCTCAAGCATTTACAGCCTCCGCGAGCAGGGTGCAGAACCGCTCCTGGGTCATGTCACCATAGATGACAGAGCCTATCTGCACAAATGGAGCCCGGGCGTTTGCATCGGATTGCTTGCATTTGCCGAGGCAGGAGACCCCTTCGATCTCGCAATTGGCAAGGACCACAGGGTCCAGAAACTCATGATAGAGCAACAGGTCAGCCCCACCTTGCACAAAGCAGGCGGTTCCTACACAGATCCTAACGGTCACTCTCTCTTTCTTGCCCATGAAAAACTCCTCTGCCTCTACAAGTACTCCTGTGAGGTCTCTTTTAGGTAATTGTCCTCGAGAGCTTTTCTCAGTCTCCCGATTATCGTTCTGCGAATCCCTATCTCCACCGGGATGCTGGGGTCCTGGTGCGCATCATTGATCTTCGTCCCCACGATGAAGTGCACCTGGTCGCTGTCCTGCATCACCTCGACAAACTTACGTACCGCATCGTTGGGAAGGCTGCGCACAGACCTCTTCTCTTCCAGGACGGTCGCCACCTTGCTCAGGGTTAGCATACCCTCAGTGACCAGGTCGACACCTTCCATGGTCGAACAGGGAGGGACATCCGGTGACCAGCAGGAGAGGTCCACCTTCAGTTTCTTGCCAAACAGGCGGGAAACTATCAGGGCGGTGGTACCTCCGCTGAGGATCTTCCTGCCTTCGAAGGCCCGAAGCTTCTCCCCCAGCAGTTCGTCCTTCTCCTTGGTGAAGGGAGGGCCTGTGACCACCAGGGTTCGGCGAGGCTTGCGTGCATAGACCACCATGCAGGTGATGTCGTCCTTGGAAGAGAGCCTATCCAACCCATTGGCCTTGCGTACGATGGCGCGGGACAGGTCGTGGGAGGAGATGCTCGGATTGGCCTCAATCTGCTGTTGGGCAAACTGCCTTACCCCATCCAGACGCCAACCCAGGGGAAGGCCCTTGCCCATCCCCGCCTGGGTAACCCCGTCACTGAAGACGATCAGGCGATCCCCGACGGACATCTTGAAGACCGAGCGTGAGAGCACTTCCTTCTTGAAGGCCCCATCCCGTTGCAGGTCTATCATCTCCCGATCCCAAGGCAGGGGGGTGCTATCCCGAAAGAGCAAGGCCGGTGGATTGTCGTACTCCACCAGGTTCACCTGGATGTCATCCAGCGAAGGGTGGCGGATATCGACGATGGAGAAGGTCGCGTAGCTGATCTTCCGCTCCTTGCACACCGGCAGGGTATTCATGATGATCTTGGCCGAATGGGTGAGGTCCATCTCACTGAAACTCAGCTTGTGCGCCATATGGGCGGTGAGGCTGGCAAGGACATTGGCCTTGACCCCGCTGCCCAAGCCATCGCTGAGCGTGCACACGATCTGGTTGCGGTCGGGATTGCGGGAGAGCAAAAAGACATCCCCCCCAATCTTCTGGCCGGTCTTGTAGATCTGTGCATAGTCGACATCGATGAATACGTCGTTCATGTTAGGTCCTGCTGCTCATCTTTGGTAAATCCGTTGACTTCCCCGTTACCGGGCACCTTGAATGCATCGATGAGGCTGTTGAGCATGATCTCGGTATCGGCGGCATTCTCCCCCAACAGGGAAGCGATCTGCTGTACGGTCTCCAGGCTCTTCTGTATGACATCCTCAGCCTTCTTGATGACCGTCTCCCTACGCACCGTAGGGGTGGTGATGTCTTCAAAGAGAGCCCCCACCAGACGCTGTTTCTCTACGGAGAAGAAGGTCACCCGCAAAAACTTGTCCTGGTAGTGGAGGCGATACTGTTCGGCCTTGGCATAGGTGAACTGCTCGCGGAACTTCTCATGGAAGGGAACGAACCGTTCCAACGGGAGGCCTGCAACCATGTTGAGCATATCCCCGTCCAGAGGGAAATCCACCTCAGAGAAGAGGCGCAAAAAGCCATTGTTGCAGTCGACAATCTTCAGGGCGTCGTCGACGATGACAACCCCGATGGGAATGGTGCGTAGCAGCACGTCCATCTTGCCCTGCGCCTCCTTTCTCATCTTGGTGACACACATCTCAGGCTCGGCCATGCCATCGAGATAGGCGATGGCCATCTCCCTGCAGCTGTTGTAGCCACAACCCCCGCAGTTGAGCTCCTCCTGCTTGTCGGCCTTGCCCAAGAGGTGAAGGGCCTGTTCAATCTCCTCGTCGCTGTGGTACTTCCCAAAGAGGGTGGAAGGCTCCGCCTCCCGGGCCAAGGCAGGTTTCTCGACCAGTGAATAGCCCGAGGCCAACAGCGAGGAGACAAACTGCGGATCGCCCGAAAAGGTCTCTTGCTGAGTGGTGATCCTTGAACGGGTATACCGCGAGGCAAGACCTTTCTTGGAGGCAGAGGACCGACCTGTCTCACTCCCCGGGCCATTGATGCACCCACCCTCGCAGAACAGTAGCTCCAGAAAGTCTCTATTCTGATTGTCCTGGACCATACCCTTGAGGGTGCTTACCACCTGGTCAGAACCGCTGATGGCTACCGCATGGGTCTGGAAGGGGTCGCTGCCCCAATGCATCGATGCTATCATGCCCCCTTCTACAGGGTAGAGGGTGGACTTGCCTGCAGCACATGGAAGGAAGGGAGGGACACTCTCCTCTGCAGCTTCCAGCTGGCCCGTGATGGCATCAAGGTCGATCTGCTCCTCCTCAAGCCAGGAGCGAAGCTCCCCAAAGGTAAGGGCGAAATCGGGGTAACCCGGGGTTTCGTCGGCCTCGATCTTCTTGGCAATGCAAGGGCCGATGAAGACAATGCCGATATCCTGGCCATACAGCTTGCGCAAATAGGCGCTATGACACTGCAAGGGAGAGGGGACCTTACTCAGCGAAGGAACCAGGGAGGGGTAATATTTCTTTACTATCTGTACCACGGTAGGGCAAGCGGTCGATATCCAGTCACACCTGCCGTCATGCTCGGAGGCATACTGCTCGATGCTGGCATTGACCAGGGCGGCACCGATGGCTGTCTCGCTGGTGGCAAAGAAACCCAGGCGCTTGAGGGCAACGACCAGGGCATCGACCCTGTTGGGAAATTCTGCAGCCACCGAAGGTGCAAGCGAGCAAAAGACCTTGCGCTCACTCTTGAGGAATTGCTTGACCCGGGCCAAATCGTTCCGGATCTTCTTGGCATGGGAGGGACAGGTATCGACACAGTTGCCGCAGTAGATACAACGGTCCTTGACCACCACAGCCGATCCCTCATGGACCTGAATGGCCTTTACCGGACAGGAACGGACGCACTTGTAGCAATCCCTACACTCGGTAAGCTCAGTATAGATTGGGTATATCATCGCCCATTCCTATCTTGGACCGACTCGCTGTGCAAGGCAGCCTCGAGCAGGTCGATCACACAATCGGATGAGACCCCACTGTGGGTTATTTCACCGATCTTGATGTTCGGGCCTTTCGAACAGGCCCCAAGACAGAGGTGCCCGATCAGGTCGACCCTCTCTTCAAGGTGCTTGTCGGCAATATACCGTTCAAGTGTTGCCAGAGTCTGCGCATTTCCCCTGGCGAAACAAGAACTGCCCATACACAATTCGACGGTTATTTTTTCCATGTTGGTCCCCATTGCATTCACGTTCTGCCGCTATGGTATCCATTTGTCCAACAAGAGTCAACAAAATCTTGAAATTTGGATTTTAACCTACCAAAAATGGTATTTATATTATCTATAATAGACAACAAACCCTTTTTAATATTCCTTATGAGATATTAAAAAGGGTTCTGATGAAGTTTCAAAGATTTTCTTGGCATTATCTACCAGTCATCTACCTCACTGGCAAGATCCTCATCGGCAATCTTTCGCTTAACCTTTGCGGAAAGGACAGCAAAGCTCGTAGCCAGGTCGGTACGTTGGACAACGACCCGTTCGGGAAGCTTCAGGTCCTTCGGTGCAAAATTCCAGATCGCCAGGATTCCGCAGTCCACCAGGAGTTCCGCTACCTCCTGGGCATGGTTGGCGGGTACGGCAAGCACGCCGATATTCACATGGTTGGCGTTGAGGTACTCCTTGATGTCGGAAATGGAGTAGACAGGGACCTCGCCCAGCTTTGCCCCCCACTTCACCTCATCTATATCAAAGGCCGCCACAATCTTCAGCCCATAGGTATCAAAGCCCTCATAGCGGGCAAGGGCCGAACCCAGGTGGCCTGCCCCGATCAGGATGGCATCGGTGGCATTGTCCCATCCCAGGGTATGGATGATGGCATCGATGAGCCGATGGATCACGAACCCCACCTTGGGTTTCCCTTCGATCCCGGTGCAGGAGATATCCTTTCTGACCTGTATGGGTTTCAACCCGAGCTCTTCAGCCAAGGCTGTTGCAGAGACCATCTCCTGGCCCTCTTCACGGTACTGCTTCAACAGCCGCAAATAGGAAGGAAGCCGTTTTATTGTAGGAATGGGTATTCCGCGATGTATGTCATCCATGATCATACCTCCTTAAGTATCTCTAGTACTTCTTCGATGGTTGCAGGAGGAGTCGAGGCCCCGGCAGTTACGCCAAGTATACCATAGCCTCTCATCTCAGGGAGAATTTCCTCCGCACTCTCAATATGCCATGCCGGCTTCCCCTGCTGGACAACCAGGGAGTAGAGGGCCTTTGTATTGGCACTCTCCTTGCCCCCGATCACCAGGATTGCATCACACCTGTGTGCCAGGCGGAGAGCTGCATCCCGCCGGCTGACGGAACTTGGGCAGACCTCATTGCAGAACCGAATATCATAGCCTTGCTCAATCTCCTCCAACAGCTTGGAACGGATCTCCTGCCAGAGGATTCGGTCGAAGGTTGTCTGGATAAAGACGGCATACGCCTTTCCCTTTTCCAGCTTGGCGATATCCTCTGGGTGGCTTATTACCACAGCCTCACACCCGGTACAGTCACCTTCCACCCCCAACATGGCCAGAGTCTCAGGATGGTTCTCATGGCCCACTATGACGATGGTGGCACTACCTTGGTTGGCCGCTATGAGCCTAAGGTTGCGCGACACTACTGGGCAGGTCGCATCAATAAGGGTAAAGCCAGCTTCGGAGAACTGCCTCCGCAAGGCATCAGGTACCCCATGTGCCCGAAGCACGACCAGCCCTGGCTCATGCCCCAAGGGAGAGGATATCGTCACCAGACCCTGCTGCTCAAAAGCCAGACAGACCTGCTTGTTATGGATGACCTTTCCAAGCGAGTAGACAGGCACGCCCTTCTCGTGTGCATCCTGTATGGCAAGGTCCACCATGGAGATGGCACGTGAGACACCTCCACAATAGCCCATGGTATCCGAAAGTAGAATTTCCAACACAATCCCCCTAAACGAAAGACGCCACCGCAAGGAAACCCCACGGCGGCGTATTCGCAACAAAGATGCAAGTTACTCTGCCGTAACGACCTTCTGAACAACATTTGCCTTTTTCTGTGCCTTGCTGATCCAATAGAGCATCGTTGGTGCGAGCAAGTTGGAGGAGTAGGTACCGAAGAGGATTCCAAAACCCATGTTAATGGCAAACATCCTAATGTCACCACTGGCAAAGATTGCCAACGGAAGAATTGCAACCAGCGTTGTTACCGCACTCATTATGGTACGGGACATCGACTGGGTAACACTCTTGTCAATCTGGGCTGCGAGTGAAGCACTCTTGTTCAGGCTGACATTTTCACGGACACGGTCAAAAATTACAATGGTATTGTTCAGCGAATATCCAATGATGGTCAACAAGGCTGCAATCGTGGTGCTGGAGAATTCGAACCTAAAGAGGGCGATGACTCCGAGCAACATCAACACGTCATGCAACAATGCGATCAAAGAGGATACTGCGTAGGCAAACTTGAACCGGAACCAGACATATACCAGGATCAAGGCCATTGCGACGATGATGGCAAGGATGGAGCTGGAAAGCAGGTTCGCACTGAACTTTGCACCGATGTAATCGCTGGAAAGGACAACAACGCTACCCTTTCCGAAATAGGAATCAAGAGCTCCCCTGACAGCCTCTTCCATGGAGGATTGGGTGTCATTGTCCTTGATGCCCAAACGGACCTGGAAGGTCTGGGAATCGGAAGCGCCAATGGTCTGGACCTTCACGTTACCCAAATCATTCAAAGCTGATCGGATCTCTTCGATGGACACGGCCCCGGTAGCCTTGAAGTTCAGCTTGGTCGGCTCTTGGGAAAGCGTGGCAGGAAAGCCATACCCCGAGAGCAGGTTTGCTGTCAGCAAGGAGCCGTCAATGGCCGTTGCCGTGATCTTGTCAACTGCATTCAAGGCAGCAGCAAGGTCAGAGGCGGTAGGATATGATGCTGACTTGAAGAGTGTCACAGCAACCCCTTCAGAACCACGCATCTCCAGGGAGAGGGAGGATCCGGTGATGGAGAGGGTGGCATCTTCTGAACCAGAGTAGCTGACCGACAGGCCGGCAGGAGCTACCTGGATGCGCTGGCTCAAGCCGCTCTCAAAGTCAACCCCGAGGTTGAAGCCACCATTTACCACAAGCGAGATACCTCCAACAAGCAGGAGGACTATCGCCAGAATCCAAGAATACCAACGGAATTTGGTGACAGGAATATCTTTCTTTACCATTTAGTTTTTCCTCCAGCTGATGTGCAACTTTTTGCCTTCACGGTCGGTAACAGCTGCATCAAAAATCAAGTGAGACACAAACAGGGCGGTAAATACCGAGCTTACGATACCAATTGCCAAGGTGTTTGCGAATCCTTTGACCGAACTGCTACCAAGCTGGGACAGTACCAAGGCTGCAATGATGGTCGTGATGTTCGCATCCATGACCGTCCAGAAAGCCTTGTCAAAACCGGCCCTGACAGAAGCAATATCGCTCTTGCCCAACCTACGCTCTTCCTTGATACGCTCAAAGATGATGACGTTGGTATCTACGGCCATACCTAGGGTCAGGATAAGGCCTGCCACACTGGTAAGGGTCAAGGTAAAGTTGAAGGCAGAGAGAACAGAGAGCATGATGACCACGTTGAAGAGCAAGGCCAGATTGGCAACCAGACCACTGACATGGTAATAGCCAAACATGAGCAACACTACCAACAGCAGCCCTAGGGCAATAGCCTTCAGACCTGCTGCAACAGCATCTTCACCAAGGGTGGCTCCAACTGCCTGCTGGCTGGAAACAGTCAGCTCGATCGGAAGGGCTGCAGTGCGCAGGACAATTGCCAAGTCATTGGCCTCTGCTGCGTTGAAGCCTGAGATCTGTACGGAGTTGCGGATCCCCTGGGTGATGGTGGCCATGGCCTTGACCTTTCCGTCCATGACAACTGCAAGGGTCTCGTTGACGTGGGTGGAGGTAAGCTTATAGAACACATCGCCGCCAACGCTATCAAGCTGGAAGTTGACCACAGGCCTGCCGGTGATGCCGTCGGTACTGGTGGTTGCACTTTCCAGATGGCTTCCGTCAAGACCTACTTCCTCTTCGATGACCACAAAGCGATCGAGTTCGTCGATGCCATAGCTGTCACTTACATAGTAGCCCGCTGCAAGCTTGCCAGCAGGGAGGAAATCAGGTTGCTTCAAGGCTCCACTGTCGGTATATACCTCAGAAGGATTGGCCTTGTAGTATGCATCAAGTTGTGTCGTCAAAGCGGTATCGACCATCTTGAACTCCAAGGACCCCTTGCCTCTGAGGAAGGAATTTACCCTCTCAGGATCGGCGGCTCCGGGAACTTCAATGAGAATCTGGTCTGTACCCTGCAGTCTGATGACTGGCTCACTGACACCAAACTGGTCGATGCGCTTTTCAAGGATCTCGATATCCTGCTTGACTGCTGCGGTAACTTGCGCAGCGGTGGCAGAAGAACCTTTCTTCGCCTCAAAGGCCTTCACATCGGCTTCAAGCAGGATGCTCATGCCGCCTCGAAGGTCAAGACCAAGCTGCAAAGCCTTGGCACTCAAGGCTTTGAGGCCAAGCAACTCGGTGCGATAATACTGCTCGCAGGAATCAAACAGATCCTGTTCATTGTAGAATCCTCCGAAAAGGGCTGCCACTGTCCATGTCTTGGGAACAGGTTTCTTCATGGCCTTGTAGTTGGCCTTGGCCTGTTCCTTAAGATATCCATACTCGTCCGGAAGGATGGTAAGGGAATCCTTCGCCACCAATTCCTTTAATGCACGAAGGTCCCGCGAAGCTTGTCCGCGTGAATATTCCTTGATCTGCACGTTCGAGCCTGTTGCCAATTCTTTGGTGCTCTGAGGTACCCCGCCGTACCACTTGAGTGTAGGATATAGGAAAAATCCACACATCAAGATCACCAGCAGAACAATCACCAGACGACTCCGTTTTTTCATGATACTCTCCAGATTGTCTCTATAGTTTAGTTTTTAGCGTCAGATTCGGGGGCCGTCTCGACAACGGTCGCATCAGTGGCAGATTCCTTCTTGGTCTTCTTCTTGTTGGAGACTGGGGCCTTCTCGGCTACAGCTTCCACAACGGTTGCCTCTTCTGTCTCGGGGGCAGCGACCTGTTCTACTTGGGCGTCTTTCTTGTTTTTCTTGTTGGAAGCCGTAGCGGTCTCAGCCTTGCGGTTGACGATGCTGCTGATGGCACTTCTGGAAAATTCAAGACGGGTGTTATCATCCACCTTCACAACCACAGAGGTTTCCTTGACGGTAATCACAGTCCCATGGATTCCTCCAATAGAGACTACCTTATCGCCTTTCTTGATGGAAGAGAGCATTTCCTTGGTATCCTTGTCTCGCTTCTTCTGTGGGCGAATGATCAGGAAGTAGAAAATGACGATGATGAGCCCGAACGTTACGAACGTGGTCATCATGGAACCGGTTGAGCTTGCTGCTCCAGAGGCCTCAGGGGCAGCCAATGCACTTAGAAATGACAACATGGATATATCCTCACTTTGATAGAAAATCGGATTACAGGAAACTGGGAAGAAGTTCACTTTCCATCCAATTTTCCAAGTACCGATTAAAGTAGCATGTTCAAGCTATGGTAGTCAAGTTTTACCATCTGTATCCTTGAGCATGCGATAGACACGAAGAAGGCCGCAAAGAATTACTTCCTTGCGGCCTTTTGCACTCTTAGACCTTACATCATGCCGCCCATGCCGTCTCCGCCACCACCCATGGAGGGTGCTGCTGGAGCTGGGATGTCTGCAATGGCACACTCTGTGGTTAGGATCAGAGCTGCAATGGATGCTGCATTCTGCAGTGCACTGCGGGTGACCTTCACAGGATCGATGATTCCTCTCTCGAACATGTTCACCCACTGCATCTGATCGGCATCGAAGCCCATGCCAACTGACTCGTGCTTGCACTTGTCAGCGATCAGGGAACCGTCAAGACCTGCATTCGCTGCAATCTGGCGGATGGGCTCCTCAAGAGCACGGCGTACAATCTTGTATCCGATCCTCTCATCCTCAGTCAGCTTGGAGAGGTCATATTCGCCAAGGGCCTTGGCAGCCTGGATCAGAGCCACACCACCGCCGGGGATTACTCCCTCCTCGATGGCTGCTCGGGTTGCACTGAGGGCATCCTCGACTCTATGTTTCTTTTCCTTGAGCTCGACCTCAGTTGCAGCACCAACGTTGAGTACAGCGACGCCGCCGGCGAGCTTGGCAAGTCTTTCCTGCAGCTTCTCGCGGTCATAGTCACTGGTGGTATCACCAATCTGCACCTTGATCTGGGCGATGCGATCCTTGATGTCAGACTGTTTGCCATTGCCATTGATGATGGTGGTATTCTCTTTCTCAACCTTGACGCTCTTGGCCCTTCCGAGCTGGGAGAGGTCTGCGTTCTCAAGCTTCAGGCCGAGTTCTTCGCTGATGACCTCACCACCGGTGAGCACTGCGATATCCTCGAGCATTGCCTTGCGGCGATCGCCAAAGCCAGGAGCCTTGACAGCAACTACATTGAGAATTCCCCGTACGCTGTTCACTACCAGGGTAGCAAGGGCTTCGCCATCAACATCCTCTGCAATGATGAGCAGGGGCTTGCTGGTCTGGGCAATCTTCTCAAGGATAGGAAGCAGCTCCTTCATGTTGGAGATCTTCTTGTCGTAGATAAGGATGAAGGGGTCATCCATGACGGTGGTCATGGTGTCGCGGTTGTTGCAGAAGTAGGCGGACAGGTATCCGCGGTCAAACTGCATGCCTTCCACAAAGTCAGTGGTGGTCTCGATGGTCTTGGACTCCTCAACGGTGATGACACCATCGAGCCCGACCTTCTCCATTGCATTGGCGATCTCGTCGCCGATGGTGCGGTCGTTGTTGGCGCTGATGGATGCGACCTGTGCGATCTCTTCCTTGTCCTTGATCATCTTCGCCTGTTTCTTGATCTCCACGACAGCATCGGCCACTGCCTTGTCGATACCACGGCGAATACCCATGGGGTTGACACCCGCTGCAACACTCTTCATTCCTTCCTTGGTGATAGACCAAGCAAGAACAGTAGCAGTGGTGGTTCCATCACCAGCAACGTCATTGGTTTTTGTTGCAACTTCCTTAAGAAGCTGGGCACCCATGTTTTCAAACGGATCTTCCAATTCTACTTCACGGGCGACTGAGACTCCGTCCTTGGTTACGGTAGGAGCACCGAACTTCTTGTCAATCACAACCAACCGTCCCTTGGGACCGAGGGTTGACATCACTGCACGGGAAATCTTTTCAACACCTGCCACTAAAGACTTGCGTGCCTCTTCGTTGAACTGCAATTGTTTTGCCATACTATATATCCTCACTTAAGAATATGTGGTCTAAAATATACCGGAGGGCCATATTCAATCCCACCGAGATGTAAGATACAAAGAAAAAAGCGGAGAAGCAAGTGCCAAATGCACTTTATCCCACAACAAGGGCAAGCGAAGCGGCCAGGAGCGTGGCTATCACATTGCTCATCAGGTTTACCAGGTCGTTGTCAATCCAGCCAAAGCCGCGTACCAAAGGAAGTTTCTCCCCGTTGAGGAGAGGGTGTTCGGTAAGTGAATCGCTCTCCTTGTTGTAGTAGTGGGCCTGTACCGTTGCGCCAAGGACGCTGTCCATGAGGCATCCAAAGAACCCACTTACTGCGACAACTGAAGCGTAGGCAAAACCCTTGGCTGTCAAGGGAAGAAAGTTGCCCATCCATGAGAGGGCGATGAGGGCCGAGCCCAGAAGCCCTGCAAGGCTGCCCAGCGCGCTGACAGCCCCCGAGAGCCCAGGTTTCATTGGCCGACCGGTGATGATGGAGACAGGCTTTGTCTTTGAGAGGATCCCTACCTCACCGGCGAAGGTATCACTGGCCGCCTCTGCAATGCTGGCACCAAACATGACCAGGACGACCATGGAGGGGGAGAAGTAGTACAGGACAGCCGCTACAAGGGCCATACCCCCATTGGCAAAGACCTGCATCCCATCCCTACGGCTTCCCTTTGCCTGGATCTTCAGTGCATCCACCTTGGACCTTCTTTTGGCAATCTTGCTCAGAACCCCTGCAGCGAGGAAAAACAGCATAAGCAGTGCAAGGGCGCCAAAACCCAGCAGATAGGTCGTGCCAAACCCGACCAGGAAGGCGGCGACGGCACCGCTGGCTGTCAGCTGCCTGACAACGTAGGAGACAAGGGCGATCACCAGCATCAAGAGGGCAAGCAGGAGCACTGGGTAGGGTCCGGCAAAAAACCACTGGTCGAACATCGCTGTGAAGGATCCTGAGTTAGGGACAAGATTCATACGAAAACCCCTACAAGAAACGCAGCGAGCAAGGGGACGGTAATGTTGTCCAACCCCAATGGGGTGATCGCCTCAACGACTGCGGAGACCAATCCCACAAGCAAAGCCACCCCAACAACCGTCCCGAGGGTGAGCGTAGTGGAGAGCAAGGCCAAGAAGGTGATGAGAAAACTCACCAGGAACATCACCATGGTCCCAAGGGAGGTCTTGCCACCTGAGGGGATGTTCAGCTTCCGTTTGCCCCATTTTTTCCCTATGAGGGCAGCAAGGCCATCCCCATAGCCCATGACCAACACCCCGACGCTGCAGGAAAGGAGAGAGAGCAGGCCCTGGTACTGCGCTATAACCAGCAGCAACAGGGTTACCGGGAAATAGATCAGGCCATAGTTGCGCTTCCTATCGTCCATACCAATGTACTTGCCCCAATCTCTGAAGGTAAAGAGGCTGTTGACAATGATGAAGAAGATAGGCCCGACAAGAGCATAGGCAAGTGTCGTGAAATAGGTGATTTCGATGAACCACCAATTGGATACCCCAATATGGATGATCTTACGCATGGTCTCACTGCTTATGCTTGTGCGCTTTCCCAGGACAAAGGCAAACACGATGACGGCCCCAAGAAAGGCGAAGGAAACTAGTAATCCGACAATATTGCTATTCATGTCAAGTATCATGCAGGCATGCACAAAGAATTGCAAGTAGAGCAGAAGCGTTGGAATGTCAAAAAAACCCTGAATAGAATAATTGACAGGCATACAGGCTCATGCTACCGTTAATCAGCTTTAGTTTTTGTGTTGCAGCTGGTCCGTTATCTAGATCCTTCAAGTGCGTTACTGAATCGCTCCTACAGACAGGTAAAAGCTCAAGACTGCGCCAAATAGAGCAAGTATTGTATTAGACAGGCAATGCCTGTGAAGGATGCTTTAATGGCAAAGAAAATCTATGTTGGTAACATGAGTTACAACACCTCCGAAGAAGAACTTCGGGACCTGTTTGCACAGTACGGAACCGTACTTAGTGCCAATATCATCATTGACCGCGAAACCCGCCGCCCCAAGGGGTTCGCTTTCGTAGAGATGGAAGAGGACACAGCTGCAGACGCTGCAATCTCCCAGCTCGATGGCACAGACCTGGGTGGTCGCAACCTTCGTGTGAACGAAGCAATTGCAAAACCTCGCCCAACACACAACAACTACCGTAACTAAGGTAGAGAAGTTTCGCTCAAAAGATTCAGTAATGGGAACGGAGCCTTTCGGCTCCGTTTTTTTGTGTTCCCCTATCCTTTCTGCAAAGGAGAGAACCTTGGGATGGGAAACCCATCCTTGGAAACCGTCTCGAGGAACATATCGTAGGGGCGTACCCAGAGGTCAGTGGAGTTCTCCGGACGGTAGAGCACCATCGTCTGGAGGCTCTCGCTATCGATTACCGTATCGATGACCTCATAGAGGCCACCCTTGAAATGCCGGTACCAACCCGGCTTGATCTGCTTTTTCTCTACCATGCCCCGCCTCCGCCGCCACCAAAGCCACCTCCGCTGAAGCCGCTTCCCCCAAAGGAGGAACGCACACCGCCCGAGGCACCGCTCCTGGCCTGGGCATAGATCGTATGCTCCATGACGTTTGCGTGGATCCTATGCGACAGAGAGCTGTAGAACAGCGCATTGAATGCAAGGTTCTGCCCATAGTACCAGGTGGGAGGGTCGAGGGTGATGGTAGAGAATTTCTTCGCCCACTTCTCCTCCAGACCCAGCACGATCGCATAGCCGAGCACATGGTAGAAGAGGGTGGGATCGCTGTCGATCATCAGTTTGAGCTTCTCTACCTCGACCTCGCGGATGAAGTCCCGATAGCCGATGGTCTGTTCCAGCATCCTGGTTGCATAGGTACTGCGCTTTGCACTCACCACCCCCAGGAAACCAAGATAGGAGGGGAAGAACACGACAGACAGGGACATGAAGAGAGAATAGATCTCACCATTTCCCACTACCCCGTACTCGATGATGAAGGCTGCTGCATAGGCTACGATACAGACCAGAACGAATGCCACGACCTTGATGAATTTTGAGAAAGGACCTCGCATCTCCCAGTTTGTGGTGAGCCGATAGGCTATGATGGCGCTCATTGCCATGGAGAAGGCCCCGACGACAAGCAGTGCCACAGTCCCTCCTGCAAGGTAGCTGATACTCGATGCGATGGCATTGGCCACCACCATCGCTGCCGCCATGAGGAAGAGAGCAACCCGCTTGCGTTCTGCTACAGGATCGTTCAGCCTCCTCTCCCCCTTGAAATATGCCTGGGTCTGGGTCTTGGCCTTCTGCATCGCCTGGGCAAACTTCTCCGTCTCCAGCTGCTTGAGAGTGACGGTGGTCCCATCCCCACAGGCAAAGAATGCATCAAAAAGTTCACGCTCGTGCTTCTTGTCGGTGACAGGTTCCTTCAGGCGGGTAAAGGTAATCTTCTTTGCTGATTCTTCCGTGATGGTAAGGCAGCCGCTGTCAGCCCAGTAGAAGAACAGGGATGTCAGGTCCTTGTTGTCGACCACACCATCGGCAATATAGCCCACTTCCAAGGGGGAAAAGCCCTCGGGGGGATCGAAACGGACAACAGGAACGAACAGGTCTTCCCTTCCATACCGTCTGAAGAGCCGGGTGGCAAAGATGCTTGTGACAAGGCCTGCAAGCACAACAAGGATGGAGAGGGGAACCGTATAGTCGCGATGGACAGTAGCCCCTACAAAGTACCCTTGTTCCATCTGGACCCTGATGGTGAGGGCTTGTCCTGGGGCGAGGTTCTCAGCCTTCCCTGTCAGGGTCTTCCTGTCGGAGGAGAGTGTGTAGCTCCCCCTTTGGTCTGTCGACCCATAGGAGCCACCGGTAAGAGAGATCATGGAGGGGTCGATCGGCTTGGGGAAATGGATGGCAAAGGTAAAATCCTTGATGGTACTCTGCCAGCCCTGCCCCACCAGGTTGAAGTAGAGCTCATCGTAGTCTGCGTAGTCATCGGAGCCAATATCGTAGGTATAGCTGATGGCATAGGCCTTCCTTCCAATGACTGTGGTATCTGCCGATCCCAGGCGGAAGGTAATATAGTCAGAAGAGACCGAATCCTGGATGATGGGATCGCTGCTCTGCAGATTGTCCAAAGCTACGCGCCTTTTTCCAAACCGGATGGGAATCTCACGGTAAATACCATGCCCGGGGGTTGAGAAATTGGCAACAATATCCTCTTGTATCGTATAGACATTGCTTGGGGAGACAGCCAAATCCAGATGGTATGAGTCAAAGACATAGTCTATGGCGAACAGGCTCGAGCATGTCACCAGCACCAGAACCAGGACCAGGGCTCTTCTTTTTGTCATCAGAACTTTACCTCAACACGGGCTCGGGCCTCTTCCTCAATGGTCAGGTAGGGTTTCTTTGCAAACTTGGCCATGGAAGCGACGATCGAGGAGGGAAATACATCACAGACAGTATTGAACTGCTTGATGATGGCGTTGTAGTACTTGCGTGCAGACAGCAGCTGCTCCTCTATCTTCTGCAGCTGTTTCTGCAGGTCGAGGAACCCCTGGTTTGCCTTGAGGTCAGGATAGGCTTCGCTAAGTGCGAACAGGGATTTCAGCGTTGAGGAGAAACCCTTGTTGGCCTCATCCTTCTCTATGGTGCCGCTGGCACTCATCGCCTTGTTCCTTGCCTCAATGACTGCTGTAAGGGTGCTGCTCTCATGCTTGGCATACCCTTTGACGGTCTCCACGAGATTGGGGACCAGGTCGTAGCGCTGCTTCAGGTGGGCATCGATGGCCGATTCAGCCTCTTCACCCTGGTTTCTCAGCCTGACCAGCCGGTTATATACACCTACGAAATAGAGGGCGAACACCACAACGATAGCTAGAATACTCAGGAAAATTACCATGTAGAACTCCTTTACTGTACCAATAGCATGATACACTCTTGCACCACGGTCAAGCATTGTGCAAATAAAAAGGGAGATCCAATCTTGCATTGCTTGCGATAGTACTGTATCTTTATTCGTATAAAACGTATAAATATCCAATTATATACAAAAGGCAGGAGAAGCCAAACAATGAGGCAACGACATAACCGTCTTACTGTAGTTAAGGAACTTATCAAGAGCAACCGGATCGACAACCAGGATGCTCTTCTTGATATGCTAAAGACCGAAGGGTTCACCGTTACCCAAGCCACCCTCTCCAGGGACCTGAAGATGCTGAAGGTCGGCAAGATCTCCGATGGATGGTCTGGCTACTACTATGCATTGCCGGACAACGACCTGATCAGCGAATCGGAAAAAAGCTATATACAGGATGTGAGGAGGGGAATCCTCTCCATCGAGTTCTCAGGGAACTTCGGCGTCATAAAAACCAGGCCAGGACACGCAAACAGCGTCGGCATTGCCCTCGATGTGCTGGCCCTTCCCGAAATACTGGGAACCTTGGCAGGTGATGACACCATCTTCGTCATCCTCCGCGAAGGGATGAACAAAGAGGACCTGCAGGAGAGCTTCAAGACCCGCATCCCAGAAATCGAAGAGTAGAAGAACCTTGCACACGCCAGCCCCTCCCACTACAATGGAGGGGTGTTTTTTGCATAAGGAGAAACCCATGGAATTCAAGAATCTAGACACCACAGATGCATATGCCAGACTCAGTACCCTCCAGCCCAAGAACCTTGCAGAGGTTCTGAACAAGCAGAGGATTGCCGACTACCAGGCCAAGGCAGCAGGAGGGCTTACCTACAGCTATGCAGCCATGCCTGTTGACGGCAACACCCTAGAAGTCCTGCAGGAACTTGCCGACGAGCAACAGCTCATCGCAAAATATCGCGCCTTGCTCAATGGGGCTATCATGAACCCTGGGGAGAAGCGCCTGGTCCTACACCACCTGACCCGTGGACAGGTCCTCGATGCAGTCACTGCCGATGGGGAGGACAAGGGCGATTTCTATAGGCAGGTGCTTGCAAAGGTCAAAGGTTTTTCGGAAAAAATACGATCAGGCAAGCTCCTTGGTTCGACAGGCAAGGCCTTCAAGACCGTGGTGCAGATCGGCATCGGGGGAAGTGACCTTGGACCAAGAGCCCTCTACCTCGCCCTCAGGGGTTGGTGCAAGGCCGAAAATATTCCCCTTCTGGAAGGGCGTTTCATCAGCAATGTCGATCCCGATGACGCCTCTGCAGTACTGGAAGGCCTGGATTTTGAGACCACCCTCTTCATTCTTGTCTCCAAAAGCGGTACCACCCTCGAGACCCTCACAAACCGGGACCTGGTCCTCGAGGCCATTAAGGCAAGTGGCATCAAGGGCATCGTGGCAGAGAAACACATGGTGGCAGTTACCAGCAAGACAAGTCCCTTGGCCTCCTCAGGGGCCCTGCTTGATGCCTTCTTCATCGATGACTATATCGGCGGTCGCTACAGCTCCACCAGCGCAGTAGGGGCGGTGGTCCTCTCCCTGGCCTTCGGATATCCCGTATTCGAACAGCTTCTACAGGGAGCCCACGAGGCAGACCTACTCGCACTTGAACCGGAGCTCACCAAGAATGCTGCCATGGCCGATGCCCTCATAGGGGTCTACCTTCGCAACGTCCTGAAGCTTCCCACCACGGCAATCCTTCCCTACTCCCAGGCACTCACCCGTTTCCCTGCACACCTGCAGCAGCTCGACATGGAGAGCAATGGCAAGCATGTGAACCGAAGCGGGGAGAAACTCGCCTACAGTTCAGGACCCATCATCTTTGGGGAGCCAGGAACCAATGGCCAGCACTCCTTCTACCAGCTCCTCCACCAGGGGACGGACACCATCCCCTTGCAGTTCATCGGATTCTCCTCTTCCCAGTATGGCAAGGACATCATCGTGGAAGGCTCGTCCAGCCAGACCAAGCTCAATGCCAACCTGGTTGCCCAGATAGTGGCCTTTGCCCAGGGCAAGCAGGATGCAAACCCCAACAAGCAGTTTGAGGGAAACCGCTACTCCTCCCTGCTCTTTGCTGACAGGCTCGGCCCTGCCACCCTCGGGGCCCTCCTTGCCCATTATGAGAATAAGGTGATGTTCCAGGGCTTTGTCTGGAACCTCAACAGCTTCGACCAGGAGGGTGTGCAGCTTGGCAAGGTCCTTGCCACCAAGGTCCTCAATGGCTGTGAGGGCGATGAGGTGCTCAGCTCCTACGCTGCCCTTCTCTAGACTCCCCCTGAGCCATCCCATCCATTGCTTTTCCCTCTGTTGAGCTCCCGCCTGGGAGCTCAATTTGGATAAAGGGGAAGAGCAATAGTGAAGGGATGCAAGCAAAAATATTGTGGGTTTCTTTCTTCCCAACCTCTATGCGAAAGAATCTTTCTTCACTATTATCGTTAGCATGCTAACAAAAAATGCAGTTGCCATGCACCAGAGCAATCGCCGTATCGGCATGACACTCAAAATTCTTACCAACCTCTTCTCACGAAAGATTGAAGAGGGAATACGAAAACAGGGACAAGAGCCCATCACCCCGATGCAGGCCCAGATACTCTGCCTTTTTGGCCGTACAAAGCGTACCTCCATCCCGCAGAGGGAGATCCAGAGCGAGTTTGGCATCCGAGGTTCCACGGCTGCCAACATCCTTCGGCTCATGGAGAACAACGGCCTGATAACCCGTTCCCCGAGCCCTACCGATGCAAGGCAGAACATGGTGACCCTCACAGAAACTGCCCACCAGCAACATACACACAACCTGGGTTTCATCCAGGAATTCGAACAGGACCTCCAGAGTAGCCTGAGCCAAGAGGAACTGCAGCAGTTCTTCACCATTGCGGAAAAACTCAAGAAGCATTTGGAGTAGAGAGAAACAATCATGCTAAAAAACCTTACCAAACAGACAGCAGGCTATCGGGTCGCAGCAATCCTGACCTCCCTTTTTGTCGTGATGGAGGTGATGATGGACGTCCTCATCCCCTACCTCATGGCCAATCTCATCGACCAGGGTATTGATGCCAGCAACATCAATGCAATCTGGAAGTGGGGTCTCATCCTCCTTGGTTGTGCCGTAGTGGCACTCTTCTTTGGAGTCCTTTCCGGCTATTTCGCAGCCCTGGCATCATCCGGATTTTCCAGGAATGTGAGAAGGAAGATGTTCTACACAATCCAGGACTTCTCCTTTTCAAATATAGATACCTTCTCTTCCGCCAGCCTCATCACACGCCTGACCACCGATGTCACCAATGTGCAGCGTGCCTATCAGATGCTGATCCGTATTGCGGTACGAAGCCCATTTATGCTGGCCTTCAGCTTCTTCATGGCAACAAGAATCAATGCACGCCTTGCCCTGGTCTACCTGGTAGCCCTTCCCATTCTGGCATTGGGAATGTATTTCATCATCAAGAATGCCTACCCACTCTTTGTCAAAGTCTTCAAGATATATGACAAGCTCAATTCTGTGGTGCAGGAGAATGTGCGGGGGGTGCGTGTGGTAAAATCCTTTGTACGGGAGGAGTATGAGACCGAGAAGTTCAAAACAGTCTCCGAGGATATCTATCAGAATTCAAGCAAGTCGGAGAAGATCATAGCCTTCAATAGCCCGCTCATGCAGGGCATCATGTACCTGAGCATCCTTGCCATCTCCTATCTGGGGGCACGGCTCATTGTCAGCAACAGCATGACCACCGGTCAGTTGATGAGTTTCATCACCTACACATCCCAGATCCTCATGAGCCTGATGATGCTCTCCATGGTCTTTGTCATGATCACCATGAGCCGGGCCTCCGCGTTCCGTATCGAGGAGGTACTCTCGGAGAAGAGTGACCTGACCGACAAGGAAGGGGCTTTGGTGACGATAGCCGATGGAAGCCTCGATTTCGAGTCGGTTTCCTTCAGCCATACCAAGACAGCGGACAAGCTCTGCCTGAAGAACATCAATTTGCATATCGCAAGCGGAGAGGTGGTGGGTATCATCGGTTCCACCGGTAGCGGAAAGAGTTCTCTTGTCCAGCTTATCCCCCGCCTCTACGATGTCTACTCAGGTTCCCTGAAGGTAGGTGGCGTCGACGTGAGGGACTACCAGATCCAGGCCCTCAGGGATTCGGTGAGCATCGTGCTGCAGAAGAGCGTCCTGTTTTCCGGGACCATCAAGGAGAACCTCCGATGGGGAAACCTTGAAGCAACTGATGAACAACTTGTCGCAGCATGTAAGATTTCCCAGGCAGACGCTTTCGTCCGTAGTTTCCCCAAGGGGTATGACACCTACATCGAACAGGATGGATCGAACCTGTCCGGGGGTCAGAAGCAACGGCTCAGCATTGCCCGTTCCATCCTCAAGCAACCCAAGATCCTCATCCTTGACGACTCCACCAGTGCAGTCGATACCAAGACCGATGCCCATATCAGGCGTTCCTTCAGGAACGAGCTGAAGAATACGACCAAGATCATCATCGCCCAGAGGATCAACTCTGTCATGGATGCGGACAAGATCGTGGTGTTGGACGAAGGGGAGATCCAGGCAATCGGTACTCATGCACAACTGCTTGAGACCAGCGAAGTGTATAGAGAGATCTACGACTCCCAGAGCAGGGAAGAGGCATAATGATGGCAGATACCAAAAAACCAGGAAAACCAAAACTTGACAAGAACACGATGCGCCGTCTTCTTGACTATATTTTCATCCCCTATAGGAAGCGCTTTGTGCTCGTCCTTCTGTGCATTGTCATCAGTGCCTTGGCAGGTGTGGCGGGCTCCCTCTTTCTGAGGGTACTCATCGATGACTTCATCGTCCCCCTCTCCTCCCAGGCCAACCCCTCTTTCCTAGGCTTGCTCAAGGCCCTGGCCCTGATGGGAAGCATCTATGCAGCGGGGGTCATCACCACCTTCATCTACAACCGGCTTATGATCACCATCGCCCAGAGTGCGCTGAAGGCCATCAGGGATGACATGTTTGCCCACATGCAGCATCTGAGCATCCGGTTCTTTGACACCAACTCACATGGGGACCTGATGAGCCTCTACACCAACGACACCGATACGCTTCGGCAGATGGTGACCCAGAGCATACCGAACATCTTCTCCTCCACCCTCACGGTCGTTGCAATCTTCTTTGCCATGCTCTTCACCAGCTGGCAGCTGACCATTGTAGTTATCTTCTCCCTGACCGGGATGCTCATGATCTCCTCAAAGGTTGCAAAGAAGAGCGGAAAGTATTTCATGGACCAGCAGAAATCGCTGGGCAAGACCAACGGGTTCATCGAGGAGATGATCCACGGCCAGAAGGTGGTGAAGGTATTCAACCATGAACAGGAATCCAAGAAGGCCTTCGACAAGCTCAATGATGAGCTGTTCAACAACGCGAACCAGGCCAACAGGTTTGCAAACATCCTCATGCCGATCATGGGCAACATCAGCTATATCCAGTATGTATTCGTGGCCATAGCTGGAGGTACCCTTGCCCTCCATGGCGTGGGAGCCCTCACCCTTGGGGCAATAGCATCCTTTTTGCAGCTGAGCAGGACCATCAACATGCCCATCAACCAGATGGCACAGCAGCTCAACTCAGTCATCATGGCCCTTGCTGGAGCCAAGCGCATCTTTGCCTTGCTCGACGAGAAGCCAGAGGTGGACGAAGGCTATGTTACCTTGGTCAATGCAACCTATGACGAACAGGGACAGCTTGTCGAAACCCAGGAGAGGACAAACCTCTGGGCGTGGAAGAACCCACACAAGAGCGGAAGCGAGGTCTATACCAAGCTCTCAGGCTATGTACAGTTCTTCAATGTCGACTTTGGCTATACAGCTGACAAGCTTGTCCTGAAGGATGTCTCCCTCTATGCCCGACCTACCCACAAGATAGCTCTGGTAGGGGCGACAGGGGCAGGCAAGACTACCATAACCAACCTCATCAACCGCTTCTACGACCTGGCTGACGGGAAGATCCGCTACGACGGCATCAACATCAACAAGATCCGCAAGGGGGACCTGAGACGGTCCTTGGGTGTGGTATTGCAGGATGTAAACCTTTTCTCAGGTACGGTGATGGAAAACATCCGCTATGGAAGGCTGGATGCAACCGATGAGGAGGTCATCGAGGCTGCAAAGCTTGCAAATGCCGACTCCTTCATCAACCTGCTTCCCCAGGGCTACGACTCCCTGCTTGCCGGGGACGGGTCCTCCCTCTCCCAAGGGCAGCGGCAGCTCATCTCCATTGCCAGGGCGATTGTGGCAAACCCACCGGTGCTCATCCTCGATGAGGCAACCAGCAGCATCGATACAAGGACAGAGGCGATCGTGCAGAAGGGCATGGATGCCCTGATGGCAGGAAGGACGGTCTTTGTCATCGCACACAGGCTTTCCACCATCAGGAATGCCGATGTCATCATGGTACTTGAGCAGGGTGAAATCATCGAGCGGGGTACGCACCAGCAGCTGATGGAGAACCAGGGGCAGTACCAGAAGCTCTATACTGGGGTCTTTGAGCTGGAGTAGGATTGTAACGCGACTTGGCTTTCTTTACCGCATACTACTGGTGAGGTCAGCTTTGTCGCTTTGTTTTTCCTCTCATGGCTATCCAAAGCCCTATGTTTAGAAGAGCTGATGCAACTGAGAGAATGCCCATAAAGGTAAAGATTGCAGCAATTCCGAATTGGGATAGGACTAGGGCCATAAGCCCTGGAGCCAAGGCCTTGCCTAGGTTCCCAACCCCTGTTGAAAATGCAATTGCACTACCTCGTACCTCTTTGGTAGAGAGCGCGTTGATTTGTGATTTTTGGATAGGATTGATGAACCCATCCCCGATGCCGAATAAGGCAGACCCCAATATTAAGGAAAAAACACTTGGAGCAAGCCCGATAACAAAGAATCCGATACCCGACAAGAAGAATGCAATCATGGCAGATGCTGCAGAATGCAATTTCTTTGATGCCCTACCGGTCTGTGTCGACCCTAAAAAGGAGAGAATTGATTTACCTCCGATGACAAGCCCAACTGCAAAAGTCGACATTCCAAGATTCTGTTTTCCAATAAAAGAAATATAGGTTAAAAAGCTGAAATAACAGAGAAAACGAAACAGAACGGTAAAATTTACCGCAAGCATCTGGGGATCTTTCAAGGTTTTCAGCATTGATTTCAAGTATAATGATAGGGGAATCCCAGCCTCTTTTGGCGAGGAGGGGACGACCTCCCAAATCCATATAGCCAAAGGAAGTACCGAAAGAAACAGTACAAAAGGTAGCCTCCAACTAATTCCAATCAACACTGATGCCAGCACAGGTGCTACAATACTTACAAAATTATTTCCTGAAGTTCGCAGGCCTTGAGCAGTTGCCTCTTTGGCACCATCGTACATATCACCAAGGATTGCCGTAATGATTGGCGTTGAGCAGGCGAACCCAATCCCCTGAAAGATTCGCAACACAATGGTGGCTCTGAAAGTCGAGAAGCCCCCTATGGCAGTACCTGAAATCGCAAAAAGGAATAGCCCAAAAACCAGCAGGGGTTTTCTTCCTATCCTATCAGCCATAACCCCGATGAACATAACCAATAGCACAGTTGGTGCGTTATACGTAGTAATCAACAAACCCATCTGGACGGCTGAGACGTTATAGACTTCGGCCAAATCGACCAATAAGGGACTTACCACAATGTTGCCCAACATCAATAATCCACTTGCTATCGTCAGAGCCTGTACTATTGGGTCCATTGCGACATCACCGTCAGGACCAAATAGGATTTGTGCCAGGTTCTTTTTCTTCAAAGGGGCAACACTCATACGTACCTCCAGGTTCTGGGGATCAAAACATAATGGCTAGAATAGATGTTTCTATGAGGAGTTAACGTTTCCTGTAGCATCAACCAAAGGAGGGGCAACATACACCAGGATGATATACCTGCTGAGACTGCAGCTGATGACTGCAAGTCTCAGAGCATAACTAGATTCTAAGGCCTTCTCAGATCACTGCTTGCTGAGCATCTCCGTAACCCAGCTGGGAGCAAGGTTAGGAAGCTCAGTATGGTTTTTCCTACATTCTTCATATTTGGAGATGGCAATTCGCCTATCAATCTCATAGGATACTTTCTTTTGTGTAGCTTGGAGGACTTCCTCTATGCGATCTCTTGGAACAACGGCAACTCCATCACAGTCTCCGACGACAAGGTCCCCTGGGTGTACAGTAATACCGGCACACATAATGGTTGTATTGATTTTGCCAGGGCCAGTCTTTCCTGGTCCCCTAGGCATGATGCCCTTCGAGAAGACTGGAAGTTGCATAGCTTTGAGGCCTAGCCTGTCCCTGACACATCCATCCACGACCACACCTTCAAACCCAATGGCCTTCGCAGCTCCGCCCATGAGGTCGCCCATATAGGCCTTCCCCATATAGCCCTTTCCATCAACCACAAGGACATACCCAGGCTTGCCTTGGTAAATCGCAACATGGATTGGGAAATTGTCCCCATCTTGGGTTTCTACAGTGCAAGCAGTCCCCACCATTGACAGGTTCTCATCAACTGGGAGCATAGAGGCTTCCATACACCCGTCGTTTGGGATTCCTAGGCCTTTCATCCCGTCACAAAGGTTGGCAGAACCAAATTGTGAGGCTTTTTCCAGATAGATATCGTCTACCAAAGGCGGTAATGCAAAATAGTGTTCCATACGATTTCCTTTAAAATACCAAATTTTTGTACTTGATGATGGTAGTCAACAAATTAGACATATGAACCCGAATGGCCTTCTCTGCAGCATCAGCATCATGCTCTTTCATCGACTGGAGAATCGCATTATGTTCCAGCAATGAATTGTCGGACCGCTGGGGTACCAGCATTGTCTTGAATTGGTACCTGCTTAGCTGAGTCTTTATGTTCATGCAATACTGCGTAAGAATCGGCTTGCCTGACGCTGCATAGATGATGTTATGAAATTTCCTGTTATTGCGGCTGTATTCCTCATAGTCATGCACCCTGGAAAGATCTTTCATGGTGTTGAAAATTTTCTCCAATTCAAGTGTATCCTCTTCAGAAATATTTGCAGCAGCTCTCCTTGCGATTTTTGCTTCCAGTTCTTCGCGAATCTCCATATATTGGATAACTTCGTCTATATCGAGAGATCTGATCGAAGCACCTTTGTTGGTCGTAAGTTCAATGAGCTGCTCCTGCTCCAGTTTCAGCAAGGCTTTTTTTACAGTATTCCGGCTTACACCTATGTCTTCCGAAAGTTTTGCTTCCAATAGCCTCTCTGCAGGACGATATGTTCCATCAAGAATCTTTGCCTTTATATAGTCATATGCAATTTCATTCGCTCGTTTCTTCATTGTATTTCTCTCTAGAAAAAGGGTAAGTGATTTCTTGATTATTAGCTATTCAACAATTTAATTCAACAATTTTAGTGAATCGCCTGTTTCCTTTTCTGTAGATAGCTTCTGATGAAAGGAGTAGCAAAAGAGAGAATACTCAATATGATGACAATCAAGGAGATGGGACGAGTGAAGAAGGTCGACCAGTTTCCACCTGATATGATCAGCTGCTTACGAAGCCCATTCTCACAAATTGGACCAAGTACAATTCCGAGGATGAAGGAGGATGTGGAATAGTGGAACTTCTCAAAATAGAATCCAAGAAAACTGAAGAAGAACATGACGAATACATCGTAGATATTGTTCTTCAATGAATAGGATCCTACCAACCCCAACACGATGATAATCGTCGCCATAAACGAGTAAGGAAGCCTTGTTATCTTAGAAAACTGCACAGAAACAAACTTGCCTACCACGAATAGCAACAAGGATGAAACAATCACACCCACAAGAATGCTATAGAGCATTTCTGGTTGGGATTTCAGAAGCATCGGGCCAGGGATCAAGCCGTGCATGGTGAAGGCTGCCAACAGGATTGCCGCAACGTTTCCTCCAGGGATGCCCAACACAAGGGTCGGAACAAGGGAACCACCAACTGCAGCATTGTTTGCCGTCTCACTGGCAATGACGCCTTCTTCAGCCCCTTCACCGAATCGTTCAGGATGTTTGCTTGATCGTACGGCCTCTCCATAGCTTATCAAGGCTGCAATAGAGCCTCCCGCTGCAGGAATTATTCCTACAATGGTTCCAATAATTGAAGACTTGATGTAGATACTGAAATACTTGATTATATGCTTTATACCAATAAACTCAGCCTTTACTGAAGTGGCTTTGCCTACGGTTTCCTTCTTGTTCGTCAATACATTCCGATAGACTTCAGCAAGTGCATAAGCTCCGATCATCACAGGGATATAGTCAATGCCATTCATCAGGTAGTATTGCCCAAAGGTGAATCGTTCTGCCCCGGCGATGGCATCGAGGCCAACAGTTGAAACCATTAGGCCTAACAAAGCTGATACCAATGCTTTTAGGGGATCCTTCGAACCGATGCTTGCAATACAGCTCAGACCAAGCAACGATAATGCGAAAAATTCAGCACTCTGAAATTTCAAGGCCCAAATTGCTAGGATACTGGCAAAACTCACCATCATTATACCGGAGAAGATACCACCAAAGGCAGAACCCGTGATTGAGATTCCAATGGCTTTTGCAGCCTCCCCTTTCATAGCCATAGGGTAACCATCGAAGGTAGTAGCTACGGCACTGGGAGTCCCTGGAGTCTTCAACAAGATAGCGGAAAATGACCCACCACACATCGACCCAACATAGACGGCTACTAGGACGATAACACTCTGTATCCCGCCCATACCATAGGTAAACGGAAGCATCAGGATAACAGCCATGGAAGCACTCAAACCAGGAAGAGCCCCTGCTATCAGGCCCCAGGCAGTTCCCAGGACGACAAACAGAAACGTCATGGGGGAAAATACATTTATTACACCTTGCATGAACATGGGTTTCTCCTCGTTAAAATAGGAAGTAGCTTATTTCTCTGAGGAATCCTGTTCCTCTAGGAATTGCTATGAAGAAAACTCTTCCGAAGACAATGACCAGTATGGCTGTAAATGCCACTGAAAAGAGTACTGAGATAGGGTATTTTTTGTATCCAAGGATAGTAAGTGCCAAAAATATGAACAGAACCGTTTCAAGGACGAATCCAAGGCTCTTCAGAAGAACGATATAGACAAAAAGAAGCATTATTAGTGATAAAACCCGAATATATATCTTTCGATACCCTTCTTCCATCTGTACTTTTTGAGGCTTGACATATCCAGCTTTGTTTCTGGCAACAAGGGTTTTGGCTATGATTCCAACCAATAGCACTATCGCCACAATTGCAACCATCTCGGGAAACCCTCTTGATCCGAAATAATCGTTTGAAATGGACTTCTCTGTTATGCTTTGGCTCATGAAGAGAAAACCAGAGAACAGAGCTACAAGGAAGAGATCAAAAACAAGTTCCATGGGACCCTCCATACATCCGGTACCCGAGGGTACCGGACCTTTGATGCTTACAATTACTTACTAAAGATCTTCTTGAACCCGGCAAGTTCAGAGTTCCACAACTTTCCGTACGCTTCTGCATTAATGTAACCTGGGATGATGTCAGAACGATCCTGGGCTGCTGAGGCTTTGTATTCAGGACTGTCATAGACCTGTTTCAAGAGATTTTCCAGATAGTCCACGATTTCCTTGGGCGTACCTTTCTTGACCGCATACCCTCTCCATGATCCTTGGGTAAAATTGATTCCCTTTTCCACAGTACAGGGAACATTCTTCATCTCATCAACTTCAGAGAGCCTTCTGTCATATAAAGTGACAATAGGAACAACTGAATCTGATTGGAGCATCTGAAGGAAGGAGATCAGCTTATCCTGATAGATATCAATCTCACCACCTAGCAGGGCAGATTTGGTCTCTGCTGCTGAGTTGTAAGGAATATAGAGAAGCTTAATCCCTGCTGCATCAGCAAAACCCTGAGCCATGTAGTCATCAAGACCACCAGGTGAGGTTCCACCGATCGTTACCTTACCGGGGTTCTTTTTGGCATACGCCAGCATTTCGTCAAGATTGGAGAACTTTGGATTTTTCTTGAGAATGGCAAAAGACTGAATATCAATCTGGAAATTTCCGATCGGGATGAAATTCTCACTGAAATTGATAGGTGCTGTCTTCTGTGCCTCAATTATTGGAACTGAAGGGGTAATTTCAAGCAGGGTATACCCATCAGCAGGCTGCTCAAAGGCATACATCATGCCTGTGATGCTTCCACCACCAGCTTTATTGACTACGTTAACAGGCTTTTCGGTAATCTTGTTCATCAACTGTGCGACAGTTCTAGCCATGAGGTCAGCACTTCCGCCGGGCCCAAACGGAACCACCATTTCAATGGCTCTTTTTGGGTAGCCAAGTGCAGCCTTCGTTGAAGCTGGAGCTTCCCCTGTTCCTGCTGCAAACAATGCAAGAGAACTAGCCAATACTAGTAAACTCACCAATGCGATCGCTCTTTTCATTCTGTTTCTCCTTTTTTATAGAACCTAATTTGACAATTCCAATGCCAGATCCAGTACTTCATGAAAATCTTTCGGGACAATACCGTTGAGATGCTCTTTGAGCTGTATCGATCCCATCCACGTTAACCGTTCAATAGTGGCGAGTGATGCATATGGGGCTATGTTCAGATCTTCCAAGGTGGAAACTACGTCTTCCATCTCGCTGATCCTTCGCTCATATCCCACAGCAGTCCTGTTAATAAGAAGGTTTGCCAGCATTTCGACAGAGTTTTGTTGCAAGGTATTCGATATTGACTCCAATACTTGGTCACAGACCCCCATCTTCTGGGATGCAAGAAACGTTTCAAGCATAAGAGAGGTGAAGCCTTTCATGAATACGCTTCTGAACATCTTCATTGCTGAAGAGCTTCCAGCCTGGTCATTGATGTAGGTGATATTCATTCCTATCGAATTCAACATCTCTGCATAGAGCCTCGCACCTGATCCACTTACAGCTATCGGAACCTTATGCTTGTAAGGGGGAACAATCTCCATTACAGCAGAATCTGCAAACAATGCTCCTGTGCCATCAACAAGTCCAGCTATCTCTTTCTTCACGTTTGGCGATGCCGAGTTTAGATCCGAATAGATTTTGCCCTCTTTCAGAAAAGGTGCAGCTTCTTTTGCAATTGACAGTGCATATTTCGCGCTGGTAGCGCAAAGAATCACATCAGAAGCATCTATCAGGCTAGCCAATGAAGGAAGAAGCCTCACTTGGGTTTCTTCTGCCCTCTGTTTGACTATTGGCATAACTCCTGCCATTACATCATAAGCCACCACTTCAGGTTTTGAACTCTCATGCAACCCTTTTGCAATTGAGAAAGATGCCTCTCCGAATCCGATAAACCCCAAGATAAACTTTTTCATTTGCTTCTCCTAGACAAGCCACTCACCAACATAGGGAAATCTTCTTGTGAAAGATTCTGCAAACTTATACTGCTTGCTTCCGGAAAGTCGCCTAGCATGATTACCCCGAATAAAAGCCTTCATTCCGTAGTATTCTATGAGGTGTTTCTGGGCCTTAAAACAGTTCATTGCAGCCTCTTTCTTCTCGATGGTTTCAGTAATGTCGATGATGACTTCAGGCTTGAAGTTGCAAATTTCCGATTGATGAGGTTCAAAACCAAAGATCCTTGTCTGCTTGGAAGTTTTGCTCCCTTCGATGGGTACCCCATTGGAGATGGCCAGGACACTTGCCTTAAATACAAATTTATTCACAGCGTCATGGTCAGGATTCAGGAGGTCAAGCTCACCGTGGGTGATGATGTGGTAGGGCTCAAAATCCCGGATGAGTTTTGCTAGCCTGGTGATCCTTTCTTCAGATTCAAGATCCATATAGTAGTCTTCAAAATCCCAGAATTCGATATCCTTCACTCCAAGGCACTCAGCTGCTGCCATGGATTCCGATTTCCGGATTTTCCTGACATTCTCATATGTCTGGTTTGGCTGGTCCCACAGGTCATTGGACTCACCCCTTACACCCATGCTAAGCACGACAACCTTCACTTCTGCTCCATGATTAAGGTATTTGGCAATTGTACCGCCAGCACGCCATACATAGTCTGCTGCATGACCGCTAATAACTAGAACCTTCTGTGTTTTATCAAACATGTCCAACTCCTCATTAACCGTTTACAATGAATTCTGGATTGACACAGACCATCGTACGCACCTGTTCTTCAGTAAAACCATTCTCCAACAACTTTTCGCAATAGATCTTGATACCTTCGTCAGGATAGACATATGCAGGTTGTCCCAGGTCAGTGGAGATCATACAGTTTTCAGTGCCGACATAGCGAATTTCATCAAACGCCCTCTCCCAAGTAATCTTTCCGGTGTAGGGAGTAGTAAAGCACTGTTCCATGATCGCACCTTTTTTCACAAGTTCCTTCTGCTCTTCCTTAGTGAAAGTGGTGGAAGGGAAATTGGGGTGTGTCACGATGAACTTCTTATATCCCCTTCTATGGCACTCTTCAGCTATGGCAAAGGTTTCGAGTTGGCTGACATGTCCAGAGGCAAGCGCAATATTGTGCTCAACGACGATGTCCAGCACTTCAAGCATGTTCTTTGTGAGCTTTCCATTTTCAAGTGTATAGATTGGTGGTTGGAGTTTTCCCTTCTCAGCAAGTTCAACCCTGAATTTGGCAAAGAATGGCATCTTGGTCCTGTCTGATGCGTTAGCAGCATTGGCCATGATGTGATCACTCTCATTTTTGGAATCGATGGTCGGAAGCCAGACAAGTTTGGCACCATCCATAACAGCAAGCTCAACGGCAAAAGGGTTGATCCCGCCAACTGCATTATTGAGTGTAATGGTTCCAATAGCGGTTGCTCCTGGATGAATCTCATTCATGAGCTTTGCTCGTCCAGTTGTGCTTGAAATATGTGATTTTATGGCATAACCCTTCATACCACAGGCAATGAGCCTCTGCATCAGTTGATGATCAGTCACTTTTCGCCCAATTACGTCCGGTGCAGTATGCACATGCAGGTCCCATGCGCCTTCCCAAATATTCATATAGTACCTCCTGCTAATTAAATTCTACAAAATTGTTGAACAATTTATATCTACAATTAAACGTCCACTTATTTGATTTGTCAACAAATACTTTTCATAATTATTTCCTGACCCCATCCAGGAATCACGGATTAAGGACAGTAGGAGAAGCCTATTGTATTATTGGAATTGAAGATATTTAATTGTTAGGGAACAACAGCACACAGATACATCTCTGTAGGACAGGGAGCCGACAGAGCAGAAATCCAGCAGCCTTTCAGTGTAAGAGGGTCGGAGACAAGAGATCAGGGGGGATCTTTTGCAAACACCCAACAATTTGAGCTTATGGAAGCCAGCAAAGGCTCTTCCCATATCCACAATCCCACTAGTTTCTTCCATAGCCCAATTAATCATCCCCAATTCACATCAATTGGCCTATAGACAAAAAAACCCCCTAGGGAAAAGGAGGTTAAACCCTAGAGGGAACAAAAGGAGGTTAGAAAAAATCCGATTACTGTGCTGTCAGGTCCAACGGACGCAGAAGCATGTCGTTCTCTTTCTGGATAGAACACTACAAACATCGGGAAAAAGAATCAAGAGCTAAATGCGCTTTTTTGCAAAAACTTTTTCCTGCTTTTAGTTACATTGTCACTAGTTAAATAGTGTATAGCTCTCGTTTCACAAAATTCTTGCAACTTTGGCCAAATCATTCAAGCAAAGGGGTTTTACAGTTTGACACTCTTCCAATCGATCGAGAGCGTCTCCTTGGTCAACCTATCCTTTGCCTGGGAAAGTGCATCCCGTATCTGCACATCTTCAGTCACTATGGTGTAGGAGAAGCCACCGTTGGCAAAGTCCAATTGGAGATTGATGCCTCCATGGATTCCACGGCTACGGTATTCCAGAAGGGAATCAAGCATGGGAACCCAGTTATACGCCTGGGCAGCAAGGACCTTGGGGCTGGTGGGGTCTACCCCAAGCCAGAAGATATCCTCACCTGGGTAGTCCTCAACCGCACGAAGAGCACCCTTGGATTGCTGGGAAGAACCGCTGAGGATGTCTGCGCCCGTTGTCCTTACATAGAGATGGGCCATCTGGGAAGAGCGGATATAGTCAGTATAGGTACCGGTATGGACCACCTTGATCTCAGCCTTCGGGTTGACCGACTGTACACCAAGGATGAAGCCTCGGTCATAGCGGGCGGCATCACCACCATCGACAGACCCTATGAGACCGATGACGTTGCTTTTGGTGCTGAGCCCTGCAGCGATCCCATTGAGGTATCCGGTCTGCTCGCTCCTTGGGGTGTAGGAGAAGACATTCTCCATGGAGGTATCCTCTCCGGTGCCATAGGCGAAGATGACAGAGGGGTAGGTTGGAGCCAAATCCTTTACTATGCTGGCATACTGGGCACCGTGGGCAATGATGATGTCATAGCCTTGGGCGATGAACTGCATGATCGCGGTCCCCGCTGCAACTGGATTCTCCTTTTCGCTCAGTCCGACAATGATATCCCCCCGTCTTTGCTGCACACGAAGAAGAGCCTTGTACATGCTTTCGCACCAAAGCCCGTCATCGACCGTGCTTTCGCAGATCAGGCCGATGCGAATCATCTCATCAGGGTGCTTCTCCGTATTTGCCTGGGCGAACCCAAAGGATAGGGAGACCAGGAGCACCACAAGCAATACCAGCAGTTTTTTCATGTGTTCATTCCTCGCTAGCTCAACTATAGGAAGAGGATGCGTAGGCTGTCAAACCGAAACAGGCAGCAAAATGAGAATTACCCCATTGTTCTCCTTCACACTCCTTGCTGTCAGGCACGCGAACGAGAAAGGGAGGCTGCCTTGCAACCTCCCTATCCTGAATTCTGAATTCTGATTCTTGAAACCTGACCCTATGCTTCCTTAGGATTCTTCATGCTGAAGGGCTGGCGTGTATTCTCAAGCACATCCCTCCACAGGGCCCCTTCTAGGTCCACATAGTTTCGGGCACCAATGGCCACCCCGATAGGAAGATGGACAAACCTGTTGTTCATCAAGCCTATGATGAGCTGGGTCTTCCCGGCCATGGCTGCATGCACCGCATGGGCCCCCAGTCGGGCACAGTAGATGGAATCAAAGGAGTCTGCAGGGGCACTACGGATGATGTAGGAAGGATCGATATACTTTACATTGCACTCGATCCCCTCCTTCTCGAAGTAGGCAAGGATCTTCTCCTTGAGGAAGACGCCGATGTCATGGAACCTGACATTTCCCGAGGCATCGGTCTCCCCGGTGGATGGGGCCAGGTCCTGCCCAGCACCCTCAGAGACAAGCACCACAGCATGGCCCCTTTCCAGCATCCTCCTACGGAGGTTGGCAAGGAAACCCTGAGGGCCATCGAGGTCGAACGGGTTCTCCGGGATGAGGCAGAAGTTCACATCGCTCTGGGCAAGGGAGGTATTGGCGGCGATGAAGCCAGAATTGCGTCCCATGACCTTCACCAGGCCGATGCCATTGATGGAGTTCTTCGCTTCCACGTGTGCAGAGCGTACGACAGGCACTGCCAGTTGCACTGCAGTATCCATACCAAAGGAGCTCTGGATAAAGGAGAGGTCATTGTCGATGGTCTTGGGGATCCCGATGATCGAAATCTTCAGGCCCCTTCTCTTGATCTCCTCGCTGATCTCCAAGGCACCCCGGAGGGTCCCGTCACCGCCGATGGTCACCAGGATGTTGATGTTCAGCTTCTCAAGGGTATCCACGATCTCCTCGACCTTCTTTCCGCCACCACGGGCAGAGCCCAGAATGGTGCCACCCTTCTCCTGGATCTCATCGACGATATCCGGATCGAGGGGGATGAGCGGCCAGGGGCTGTTTTCCAGAAGCCCCTGGTAGCCAAACTGCACACCGCTGATACGGCGTACCCCATAGCGGTACCAGAAACAGCGCACAACCGCGCGTATGACATTGTTCATACCCGGACAAATCCCGCCACAGGTGATGATGGCCGCATGGGTATGGGCCGGATTGTAGTAGATTTTCTCCCGAGGGCCTGCAAGCTCTACAGTCTCATCGTGGCGAGGAACCGGATGACCCTTTTCATCGATGTCGGTATCGATGCTGTACAGGATGTGGTCATCATCCGACACATAATCGGCCTGTCCGTCATTACGTGTGGAGCTCATCATTATGGGTGAGAAAATCTTGGCCTCACCCAAATTGGGAATGGAAAAATCAATCTTCTTCGAGTTCACTCTGTTCCTCCGTGATCTTCATCCTCAAACAGGTGGGAAAGCTCCCCCCTGAACCTCTCATAGGGCTGGTTCAGCGAGAGCTTGGCATCCTGCTCGAACGACTCATACAATGCAATGAAGCGCTCGGCAAAGGGTGTGAGGGTCGCTCCGTCCCGAGCAGCCCCACCCTTTCTCCGGTCAAGAACCGCAACACCCAGGCTTTTCTCAAGATTGCGGATCATGGAAAAGGCCTTGGAATAGGAGATGCCAAGCACAGAGGCCCCCTGGCGCAACGACTTGTGGGTCTGGATCTGCTGCAAAAGCCAGAGCACCCCGATACCCATGAACTTGTTGCCTTCCTCATCGACCAGATAGAGCTTCGTTTTTAGTTCCATGCTTCTCCTGCCGCCTGGTAGACCAGTTCCACCAGTTCCTCTATCTTATCACATTCCACCGAACAATAGGCAAGCCTGAGGGTGGTGTTCTGGATATTGATGCAGCCGATCTGGTAGGCATCCAGAAGATGCTTGCGCAAGGTCTCCGAGCTGCCTTTGCACCTGAAGGCCATGAAATAGCCACTGTTGAAGGGATAGGGCTTGAGCAAGGGACTGCCCTCGTACTTCTTCAGGGCCTTGACCATCGCGCGGTACCTTCTCTCCATCTCGTCAAAGGCCTTGGCCTTGTCCTCGCGGTAGTGCTTGCCCTCGCGCATGGCCTTGAGCACCAGGCTCTGGCCCGGGCGGTCGCAACTGGAGACCGTGCTGCGGATGATGCCCAACGTCTTCTTGTTCAGTGCATCGTAGTGGGCACTGGTAAGGCCCTTGGAGGCATAGGTCACAAAGCCGATGCGGAAACCCCAGACCATCTCTTCCTTGGTAGCCCCGTCGGCCTTGACCGCAAGGATATTCTGGTGTGCGTCACAGAGCAGGGAGAACAGGCTCTCCTTTTCGGTCTCTTCCTCAAAGAAGAGGCCAAAATATGCATCATCGGAAATTACCATCAGTTTCATCCCATCCTGGGCAAGGGCTATGAGAGCCTCTGCAATGGCCTTCATCTCCGGTTTGCTGGGGGTAAACCCTGTGGGGTTGTTGGGGAAGTTCAACAGCACCCGAGCCTTCCCTGAAGGAACAGCCTGAAGCGCCTCCTTCATGCCCTGCACATTGAAGCCGCCCTCCTTATTGTAGAGGGGAAAGGTCTCGATGGTGGCGTTCAGCTGATGGGCGAAGATCAACTCATAGTTGTCCCAGGCCAGGTCGGGCACCACCAAGGTATCGCCCTCCTGGAAAAACAGCTGGCCAAGAAGGCTCAGGCCGTGGGTCAGCCCACCGGTGACGATCGGCAGGGAAATCTCCTTGCCAACGAGGGAGGGATTCTTCCTGTAGAGTTCCTCCTTCCACAAAGAACGCAGCTGCTGGTCCCCACCACCAGGAGCGTAGGAGAAGATCTCTGAAGGGGTAAGGCCGTTGCCGGCAAACTGGTTGTAGATGTCGCTCAGATGCATGGGTTGGCCTTTTGTGGTAGCCATCCCGATGGTTGCATTGAAGCGAGTTGCCTTCTGTCCGGCTTCAGCACTCTGGGCAACGATACCCTTGGGAAAGAACATTCTCTTGCCTACAGCAGAAAACAGTTCGTCAACGATGGTCCCTTTCAGTGTCATGTTCAGTTCATTGGCAAGTTCGTGCATCTAGACTCCTCCATTCGTGTTCTTTCTATATATAGTGTTTTGCGGTAAATGTCACTAAAAAGAGAATTCCCCCTGCATTTGTCCGCTCTTTTGTGCAGTTTTTTCTTCTTTGAGCATGGAGAGGAACCGTTGCTCGTCGACTATCTCAACACCTAGCTTGGTGGCCTGGGCCAGCTTGCTACCCGCGCCACTGCCTGCAAGCAGATGGGTCGTCTTGCCGGTTACCGAGCTTGTGGTCCGCCCACCCCGTCTTTCGATCTCATCCAAGGCAAGGGTGCGTGGGTTGAACTGTTCGAACGATCCGGTTACGCACCACACCTGGCCTGCAAAGCTCTGCTCTTCAGCCTTGGATGGCGGCTCCTTTTCTTCACACTGCAAGCCAGCCTCACACAAGGCAGCGATGCGGCGGCGCATAGCAGGGTCGTTGAGGCCATCGATAAGCAGACGGGCGATCTTGGGCCCAATCTGCTTGATGGAGGTCAGCCTCTCTACATCGTCCCTGTCTGCGATGGCCAGCAACTCCTCCATGGATTGTATGCCGGAGCTGACCAGAAGGTCTGCAGCCTTCTTGCCTATCTCTGCAATGCCAAGGGAGGTGATGACCCGCCTGAACGGCTGGGCCTTGCTCTTCTCCACCCCCATCTTGATGGCCGCAATCTTCTTCTCGCCAAACCCAACCTGGTCGCAGAGGGCCTTCTCGTAGTCGATCGTGTAGAGGTCATCCACATCCTTGAGCAGGCCCAACCCTATGAGGACCCCGATCGTCTCGGGCCCCAGTGCATCGATATCCATCTGGGCCTTCCCTACGAAGAACTCCAGGCGGGAGCGTATCTGGTCGGGACAGGAGACGTTTGGACAGAAGGTGTGCCCCCCTCTGGCTACCAGGGCAGAAGAGCAACTGGGACAGACATCCGGAAGGTGCCATACCCCATTACCCATCTCATTCTTTTCGATGACACGCTCAACGGCCGGGATAACATCACCCCGCTTGGAAATCTCGACACTGTCGCCTATCGCAAGCTCGAGCATGTCGATGTAGGTCTGGTTGTGCAAGGTGATGTTCGAGACGGTGGAGCCGCCGACCAAGACGGGCACAACCCTCGCAACCGGGGTTATCCTTCCGGTGCGCCCAACCTGCACCTCAATATTCTCCACTACGGTCAGGGCCTGTGGGGATTCGAACTTGTAGGCGAGGGCCCAGCGCGGATGGTGTTCGGTGTACCCCAGGCTTTCCCGTACAGAAAGCTCGTCTACCTTGATGACCAGGCCATCGATCTCATAGGCAAGGGAGGCCCTTTCGGCGGTATGCATCCTTACATAGTCGTCCACATCAGCGAAACTGAGGGCCGAGCCTTGCAGGGAAACCTTCTCCAGTCTTGCCTCTGCCTCCTCTTTTTCCTTACAGACAAGGGCAATGGTAGGGTTGAGCGAGAAGCCATAGGAGGCGAGTTCGGCCAGGATGGCGAGGTGGTCAGCAAACAGAGACTGGTCCTGCCAGAAACCCTCATAGACGAAGATCCTCAAGGGAACCTTGGCAACCTCGCTGCTCTTTATCCTCCTGATGGTCCCGGCAGCCAGGTTCCTGGGATTGGCGTAGGGGACCTCCATGCCCTTGTTCAGCTCAAGAAACTCAGCCTTGGGGAGGAATACCTCGCCACGGACAGCGACGGTCACCTCTTCAGGGAGCCTCAGGGGTATGCTGGCGATGGTCCGTATGTTTGCCGTCACATCATTGCCCACCGCCCCATTGCCCCGGGTAACGGCCCTCACCAGCAGGCCCTTCTCGTAATAGAGGACAATGGAGACCCCATCGATCTTCTCTTCCACGACAAAGGAGAGATCTTGGCCACACTTTGCCTCAGTCCTTGCCATCCAGGAGGAGAGGGCCTCACTGCTGTATGCCTTGTCCAGGCTGAGGACCGGGATGGTGTGCTCCACTTCAGGGAATTCACTGGTGAGGTCACTCCCTACCCTGAGGGTGGGCGAGTCAGGGAACCGGAGGCTTGGGTATGCCTCCTCCAGGCTTTGCAACCGGTCGAACAGTCGGTCGTATTCGACATCCTTCACCAGTGGTCTGTTCTCGACATAATAGGCCTTCTGGTAGGCCCTCAGCGTATCGGAGAGAGCCTGTACCTCCAGACGAACCGTTTCTTCATGGGTGTTCATGCAGGTATGGTACCCTCCCTCACCACTGTTTTGCAAGCAGAGGATGAGCTTTCTCTCATTGCAGATAATGAGTCAACATGGTATCTTTCTTACCGAGAGAGGAAAGCCGGATCATGATAGACAAGAGAGGGACCATCAACAAAGCAAACCTGCTTCACGGAATCATCATCACCTCCTCGATCGAGGCCGGCAAGATCGAGGAGATCAAGCTCCCGACCCTGGACAACAACTATGTGCTGGTTGCAGCCAGGGATATCCCCGGGACCAACCGCATCAGAGTACTGGACAACGCAACAGCCCTGCTGACATCATCGCAGGTCTCCTACCTCCATCAACCCATCCTCGCCCTCTTCGGCTTTGACAGCGAATCGGTAGAGCTCAAAAGCAAGGAAATAGACATCTCCTACCAGCTCTCATCTTCAACAGAACTGCTGCCAACCATATCCTCCAAGTCGGAGCAGATCATCTCTGCTCCCTTCACCTACCGCTATGGGAACCTGGAAACAGCAACGGCCGATGTACAGCTCAAGACGATGGAGCGCACCTACCGTTTCTCGGGCTCCGGATACACCAACAACAACATCAGCCGGGTCAGTGTGGGCTTCGAGGACGATAAGCTGCACATCTACCTACCCACCCAATGGCCCTCCCATGTAAGGGAGACGGTCAGCGACGTCACCACCATCCCCAAAAAGCGGATCATCATCCACCGCCTTCCCTTCTATGCCCCCCATGACGAGATGCTCATAGGCCCCACGGCCTTGGCCGCCATAGCCTCAGTTGCCTGCATCAAGGGTCAGTGTCCGGTTGAGCTGCAGTGCAAGATCGAGAGCCACCGCCCGAAGATCGTCATACAGCGCAAGAGCTGGTACTATCAGGACGGGAGGGCCCAGGCCGAATCCATCTCGGTTACGGTCGACCAGGGTAGCGCCCCCTTGTTTACCGAAGAGATGTCCAACCAGCTCATTGCCGGCCTGGTTCCCATCTATCCCCTTGAGGCCCTCGCCATCTCCATAACCTTCATGACAAGCAACACCCCCCCTGCACACTTCTTTGGGGACCTGGGCTATTGCGATGCCCTCGCCTCCTCCGAAAGCCACTACAGCGAGCTGGCAAGGCTCACCGGCTACACCTCCTATGCGTGGAGGCTGAAGTTTGCGACTGAAAGCACCTCCCAGATCCAGGTGATCAGGTTCGACAAGATGGCGAAGCTGAAGGACATCATCACCGATGTCTGCAACCGATCGGACTTCCAGCGAAAAAGCGCCGCCTATGAGATGCAGGCCCAGATGAAGGTCAAGCTCTCCACCTTCTTCAACTACAGCAGAGGAACTGCCATGGCGTGCGGTGCAGGCATCAGCGGCTTCAGCTCAGAGTGCAAGGGCCTTCCCCAGCAGTCGGTACAGGTGCAGCTCAACCCCAACAACAAGGTTGAATGCAACACCTCCTTCTACACCAACGGGGGGAGCGTGGAGATCTGGAAACAGATCATCTGCGAAGAGCTTGGGGTGGAGAAAGGGAACATCTCCTTTCCCAGTGATGAACAGGAACTGCTCGACAGCGGCCCCTCGGTGCTTTCGGCAAACAGCGGAAGGATGCCCCAGCAGATCCAGAGGGCGTGTGCCCAGATCAAGGAAAAGCGGTTTGTCCAGCCCCTTCCCATCTGCGAAAGCGTGCTCAACGCCCGTATGGGTGGGGCAAAGGGATCTCTCTTTGCCTCCAACAGCTGGGTTGCACTGTGCATTGAGCTTGAGATCAACGCAGTGACCCTCCAGCCGATTGTTCGCAACGTCTGGGTAACCATCTCGACGGGGCTGCTCTTCGACGAACAGTCCCTGAAAAGCAAGATACGCCATACTATTGTAAGCACCCTCAGGGAAGGAGGTGCTATACTCTCAAGCGACAAGAGCTTTGGCATAGACATTGTGATAAAAACGGAAGGGGAGCAGATATCCTCCTCCATAACCAGTGCCCTGAAAGGCACGGTGACGGCAGCCTACGTCTCCGCCCTGCAGCAGGCCCTTGGCTCCCACATCCCCCAAGTCCCGGTGACAGGGCAGATCATACTTGATGTCATGAGGAAGAAACCATGAAAATAGAGTGTACCATCGATGGGAAAGCACTTTCGCTCTCTGTCAACTCCAACAAGCCTCTCTCACTCATCCTCATGGAAGATGTCGGCAACCGCTCGCTGCTCTGCCACTGCAAGGGGGAAGCGTGCGGCAACTGCATCGTCTTGCTCAACGACGAGGCTGTACTCAGCTGCGTGGTACCGGCATTCCGCCTCAAGGAAGCGACCATCACCACCTTTGAAAGCTACCAAAAGACCCGCCTGTGCAGGGACATTGAGCGTGCCTACCAGAGGAACGGCAATACCCCCTGCCCGAACTGCTATGCCTCAAAGACCCTGATCATCGAATCCATCCTGCAGAACCTGACCAGCACACGGCCCAACAGGATGAGCACCACCATGCTGCCCCGTCCGAAAAGCACAGCCCCTGCCGATGAGGCCCTGGACGAAAAGGACATCATACAGGAACTCTCCCTGAACACCTGCCAGTGCATGCACATGTCTGAACTCGTACAGATCGTCGAGACAGCCCTTACCTTCAGGAGGCGAAAACGTGTACGAAGGAATTAGATCACCGGTAATCCATGCCCCCAAGACCCTCAACGAGTTCAACACCACAGCCCTTCGCTACCCCACCGCCAGGATATGGGCAGGGGGTACCTACATCATGAGCCAGAAGGATTACTACCCCAGCGATTCCAAGGATGCCATCATCGACCTCGGTGGGATGGAGGAGCTGAAGAAGATTACCCGAAACGACCGATTCGTGGAAATCGGCTCGATGGTGACAGCCTCACAGCTGCTCTATGCCGGCAAGCTCATCCTCCCCGAGATACTGCAGGAAACCCTGGAGACCCTGGCATCCCAGATTGTCAGGCGACAGATCACCATCGGAGGCTCCTTGTGCGTGCCTGATGTCAGGCTCTCACTCTCCACCACGCTCGCCATCCTCGATGCCTCGGCGGAATTCAAGTTCTACCAAGGGGGAAAGGTCTCCAACCACTGGATCCCCATCGCCCGGCTCTACGACAAGGGGGGCAACCTCGCCCTGGGTGCGGACAAAGCCCTTATGACAAGGATCCGCATAGGGCTGGACTATGGTGACTACCACAAGTTCGTTACCGTTGAGGACCCTATCCGCAACAGTGACAAGTGTGTTATATTTGCGTTCCAGGCAAAGCGAACACAGAACTCCCTCAGCAAGGTGCAGTTCTGCATGAACTTTCCGACCAAGGCATTCCACATGAGCAAGGATATCGAAGCAAAGCTCTCCTCGCTCACCCTGCCGATACACCCCGAGCGGGTCAACACAATTTCGTATGAGCTGGTTGCAGAGATAAAGAAGCAACATGGCACTATCACCGAACTGCAGCTTGAAAGAGGACGGAGAATGTTCGAATCGGTTCTTCATGGCCTAAACTCACAGACACTGCAAACGTAATCCTTTTGGAGTATTTTCATGGAAGAACTACCCGTAGAGATCCCGCAGGCTCCCTTTACCCACCTGCACAACCATACTGACTTCTCCCTGCTCGATGGGGCAGCCCCGATCGAGCGCTACATGGAGAAGGCAAAAGCCTTTGGCATGAGAAGCCTGGCGATCACCGACCATGGGAACATGTTCGGTGCCTTGCGATTCTATTTTGCAGCAAAGAAAGCCGGCATCAACCCGATCCTGGGGTGTGAGTTCTACACCAACCCGGAAAGCCGAACAGACAAGGCGATGGTCGGGGGCAAGAAGCCCCACCAGTACCACCTGATCCTGCTAGCCATGAATGAGGTGGGCTACCACAACCTCATGATCCTCAACTCCCTTGCATACACCGAGGGTTTCTACTTCAAGCCCAGGATCGACGACGAGCTGCTGGTCAAATACAACGAAGGGCTTATCTGCCTCTCTGCCTGCCTCGGTGGGGAGATTCTGCAGCTGTTGCTCCACAATCAGTATGAGGAGGCAAAAGAGCGGGCCCTCTGGCACGCCTCGATATTTGACAACGGGCGCTACTACCTTGAGATGCAGGACCACGGCCTGCCTGAGCAGAGACGCACCAACCCCATCCTGAAACAGCTCAGCACCGAGACAGGGCTCCCCCTCGTCTGTACCAATGACATCCACTACATCGAGCAGAGCGACGCCAATGCCCAGGACCTCCTGCTCTGCATCGGCACCAACTCCAAGAAGAATGACCCTGACCGGATGCGCTTTCCCAACAGCGAGTTCTACATGAAGGATGCCAAGCAGATGCAGGATCTCTTCTCCTGGTGTCCAGAAGCGGTCGAGAACACCCAGAAGATCGCAGCGATGTGCAACCTGGAGATCCATCTTCCAGGTCCGCTGCTGCCTGACTTCAAGGTCCCCTCCGACTTTGCCAGCCCTGCAGACTACCTCAGGCATGTCTCCAACCAGGGGATGCTGAAACGGTATCCCGCCATCACCGAGGCGCTCCAGGGCCGCCTGGACTATGAGCTGGACATCATCATCCGCATGAAGTTCGAAGGGTACTTCCTCATTGTCATGGACTATATCCAGTGGGCAAAGGACCATGACATCCCGGTAGGGCCTGGAAGGGGAAGCGGCGCAGGCTCGCTGGTCGCCTACAGTGTGGGCATCACCGATGTTGACCCGATCAAGTACAACCTGCTGTTCGAACGGTTCCTCAACCCTGACCGCGTCAGCATGCCTGACTTTGACATCGACTTCTGCTACGAACGGAGGCAGGAGGTCATCAACTATGTCACCGAGCACTACGGTACCGAACGGGTAGCCCAGATAGCAACCTTCGGGACCCTGAAGGCAAAGGCTGTCGTCAAGGACGTGGCAAGGGTGCTGGACATCCCTTTCGACGAGTCGAACAACATCTGCAAACTCATCCCTGAAGATCCCAAGATGACCCTGGAGAAGGCCTTCGAGATGAGCAAGGAACTGGTCGAGCTGGAACAACGGGGAGGCATCTACGCCGAGCTCTTCGATGTTGCAAGGAGGCTGGAAGGGCTCAACCGCCATACCTCCACCCATGCTGCAGGGGTGGTCATCGGCAAGGAGGAGCTGGTCAACTATGTCCCGCTCTACCGTGATGCCAAGACCGGTGCCATATCCACCCAGTACACGATGGACCTCATCGAGGAGTGCGGCCTGGTAAAGATGGACTTCCTCGGGCTGAAGACCCTTACCCTCATCAAGCACACCGAGGACCTCATCAAGAAGAAGGACCCCTCCTTCAGTACAGCCGACATAGACGAACAGGACCCCAAGACCTTTGCCATGCTCTCCAAAGGGGAGAGTGCCGCAGTCTTCCAGTTCGAGAGCGCCGGCATGCAGAACATCCTCAAGGAAGCCCAGCCCTCGGACATCGAGGACCTCGTCGCCCTCAACGCGCTCTACCGTCCAGGACCCATGGCCTATATTCCCCAGTTCATCGCATGCAAACGGGGTAAGCAACCCATCACCTATGCCAATCCCGAACTGGAAGACGAGCTGAAGACAACCTATGGGGTCATCGTCTACCAGGAACAGGTCATGAAGGTAGCCCAGATCATCGCAGGCTATTCGCTGGGCAATGCGGACATCCTCAGGCGTATCATGGGCAAGAAGAAAGTGGCTGCACTGGAAGCGGAAAAGGTCAAGTTCGTGGCAGGTGCCAAGGCCTTGGGACGGAGCGAAAAGCACGCAGTGGAGATATTTGAGATGCTTGAGCCCTTCGCAGGCTACGGCTTCAACAAGTCCCACGCGGTAGCCTACTCGGTGGTTGCCTACCAGACAGCCTTCCTCAAGGCAAACTATCCTGCGGAGTTCTGGGCTGCCAACCTCACCAACGAGATGGGAAGCCCCGACAAGTTTGCCGAATACCTGCAGGTTGCCAAGGAGCAGGGCCTGCAGATCATGGCCCCATCGATAAACTACTCTGACAAGCACTTCTCCGTGGTTGGCAACACGATCGTCTATGGCCTTGCCGGCATCAAGAATGTGGGCGAAGGGGCTGTCGAGCTCTTTGTCGCCGAACGGGAAAAGAACGGTCCCTTCAAGGACTTCCTTGATTTCCTTTCCCGCATAGATTCACGCTCAAGCAACTCCAAGCTGCTTGAGTCCCTCATCAAGGCAGGGGCCTTCGACACCATGGGTGTGAACCGCCCCACCCTGCTGGCCAATGTCGCAGATGCGGTGACCTACGTACAGAAACGACGGGAAGAGCGTGCCTTTGGGCAGATATCCCTCTTCGATGACGAGATCGAGACCCAGATGGACACCTTCACCATGAAGGAGGAACAGGATTGGGAGATCCATGAGAAGCTGGAGACCGAGAAGGCCTTGCTGGGCTTCTACATCTCAGGCCATCCCATGGATGCATACAAGCAGGCGATCAAACAAAGGGTAACCGTAAACACGGCAAAGACAGACCAGCTTCCCTTTGGAAGGGCAACCAACATCATTGCCATGGTGACATCCATCCGCGCCTATACCACCAAAAAAGGCACGGTAATGGCATTTTTGCAGCTGACCGACCTGAATGCATCCTTCGATGCCACCCTCTTCCCCAAGACCTTCGAGCAGTTCAAGGATGTGCTCCAGGTCGACGGCATCTACGGCTTTACCGGCAACTTCGACAACTCGCGGGGTGGGGACAAGGTCTCCTTCCTCATCGAGCAGATCTTCACCAACCCCGAGGACCTCTCCCCCATGGCAGTGACCAAATGCCATATTGAATTGGAGAAATCCTTCTGCACACCAGAGCACATCACCCAGTTGCGCGATGCCTGCCTCTCCTGGGGGGGAAGCTGCAAGGTGGAGCTGCTCATCCGCGAAGGCGAAGAAGAGGGAGATGCCACCATCGCTTGTGGGGGAGAGTTCTCCGTACGGTTCTGCGATGATTTCGTCGCAGAGGCAAAAGAAAACCCTGCTGTCAAAACCATTTGGTTCGACTAAAGGGGAAAAGTTAGGTATCTTACTCTTGGAGGAACCGAATGGACGAAACCTATTATAACGGGGGACTCTTCTCCCTTGGCAATTCATCTAAGACCGTCATGGGAATCGCCGCATTCTTGGCGACGCTTGTCTCGCTCTACTCGATGCTGATCTGGCTGAGGATCGTCCTTACCTGGATACGTCTCCCTGGCCAGATGGGCGAGAACCCCCTGGTGCGTTTTCTTGGGAAGGTCGTTGACCCCTACCTCAACTGGTTCAAGGGCATTACCTCGCTGAAGCGCAGCAGGGTCGACCTCACACCCTTGGTAGCCCTTGCCATCCTTTCGGTGGTGCAGAGCGTGCTCAGCCTTTTCGGCTCCTACGGCAGAATTACCGTTGGGATGATCCTCGCCCTGGTGCTCAACACCCTCTGGTCCTTTTTGCTCAGCCCCATACTCTGGTTCATCATAGCCTTGTTGGCAGTGCGACTCTTCTTCTGCTACAAACGGGGACCAAACTCCATAGGATACATCAAGATGCTCGACTCGCTCGTAGGAGGTGTGCTCAACTGGGTACAGAGGCTGTTCTACAGGAACCGGGCGATCAACGACCGGCAGCTGGTCACCACCAGCCTCATCTTCTTCGTGGTGGTCTACTTCGCCTCCTCCTCCCTGATCAGGGTCCTTGCCACTGCATTCACGCGCCTAACATTCTGACCATGAACTATGTCAGGGCACTTCCAACAAGCATCAAGACCCTAGGGGGAGTAGGCCCTGCCTCGGCAAAGGCCTATACGGAGCTGGGCATCCTCACCTACTCCGACCTCCTTCTCACCTCCCCCCGGGCCTGGGAAGACCGCAGCAAGGTCAGGGCCTTGGGAGGCATTGGTGAGGGCGAGATGGCAAACACCCTTGTCCAGGTGGTAGCCCACACCTATTTTGGCCAGCGAAGTGCAAAAAAACGCACCTTGAAAATCCTGCTGAAGGATGTCTCTGGGGAGGGCGACGGAAGGCTTTCCCTCCTCTGCTTTGGCAGGAACTTCCTGGAAAAGAGCATCAAGGTAGGGAGCATCTACTACTTCTACGGGCAGGTATCACGCCATATGGGAGAGCTGCAATCCTCCCAGTTCGAGCTCCACCCTGCAACCGAGGACGGCGCCTTCCCCTCCACATTTGGCAAGATCCTCCCCATCTACCCCTTGAGGGGGGCCCTTACCCAACGCCTGATACGGGCCAATATCCAGAAGGTCCTCGATTCCGTCGACAGGTTTGAGGAGGAGCTTCCCCACACACTGAGGGAGAAGTATTCGCTGATGGGAACCGACGAGGCCATACGCATATGGCACTTTCCCCCATCCCTGGAACTGCATGAACAGGCACGGAGGACCCTTGCCATCACCGAACTGTTCTACCTGCAGCTTGTCGCCCGGAGGCGAAAGGGATTCGAAGGGAGGGCTGTCCACCAAGGACCTGCCATCCCGACCAAGATCGAGCTCGCCCTCATTGAGAGCCTGCCCTTCTCCCTCACACCCGACCAGATGGGGGCCTTGCATGAGATTCGCAAGGACCTCGCCAGCGAAACACCCATGAACAGGCTGCTGCAGGGTGATGTAGGCAGCGGCAAGACCCTGGTTGCCTGGATAACGGCCTTGCATGCGCTCAGCCAGAACGCCCAGGTCGCTTTCATGGCCCCTACAGAACTGCTTGCCCGCCAGCATGCAGAGTCAGGGGCAAAGCTGCTTGAACCGCTGGGTGTCAGGCTTGCATTCCTCACCGGCTCGGTAAAAAGCAAGGAACGCAAGCTCCTGCTGAAGGCGATAGCCGATGGAGAAGTGGATATCGTCGTCGGTACCCATGCCCTCTTTTCCAAGGAGGTGGCCTTCAAGCGGCTGAAATATGTCATCATCGACGAACAGCATCGCTTTGGCGTAGAGCAGAGGCTGGCCCTCATGGAGAAGGCAGAAGTGCCCGACCTGCTTCTGATGACAGCAACCCCGATACCCCGGACCCTCTCTTTGACCGTATTCGGAAACCTCAACGTCTCGACCATCCGTACCATGCCTGCCGGAAGGAAGCCTGTGGTTACCCACCTGGTGACCGAGCAGAGCCGCCAGAGGATGTACAAGGCTGTTGGTGTTGAGTTCGAGCGGGGTCATCAGGCCTACTTCGTCTACCCCCGCATCGACGACAGTGGCCAGAGCGACCTCAGGGATGTGACCAACATGTTCGAGTTTCTCAAGACCGAGTACCCGGGGGTCCCATCGGAGCTCATCCACAGCAAGCTTGAGGATGAGGAGAAGATGTCCATCCTCAAGCGGTACCAGAGCGGGCAGCTCTCCTACCTTGTATCGACCAGTGTCGTTGAGGTAGGCATAGACATCCCCAATGCCACCTGCATGGTCATCGAGCATGCGGACCGGTTCGGGCTTTCGGCCTTGCACCAGCTTCGTGGCCGTGTGGGAAGGAGCAACCTCCCCTCCTACTGTTTCCTGGTCTTCGGCAACCAGCTTTCCGATGATGCCAAGGAACGGCTTAGGGTGATGAAGGAGTCCAACGATGGGTTCTACATTGCAGAGCAGGACCTGCTCATCAGAGGCCCTGGCGAGATGACGGGGACCAGGCAGTCAGGCTTCTTGCGCCTCCACTATGCCTCCCTCACCGAAGACCTCGACCTCATCGAACTGGCACGATCTGAAGCAGACTCCATCCTTATCAGGGATCCGGGTCTTCTGGAGAGCGGAAACAGTGTCATCAGGGAGGTTCTGGCACAGGCCCCACCCTTTGCACCGGACAATGCCGATGCAAATTGAAGAACTTGCACAAGAGGCCCTGAAATCCTATTATTGGAGAGATGAGGGGTAAGCGATGCGAATAACCGGGGGAATCTATAGGGGAAGGACAGTGACCTGTCCTCCAGGAATCATACGACCTGCCATGGACATGATGAGGGAGTCCCTCTTTTCCATCCTTGGGAACATCGAGGGCCTCTCCTGGCTCGACCTGTTTACCGGCAGCGGATGTGTCGGCATCGAAGCCGCTTCTCGCGGGGCTTCGCTCGTGCATCTGGTTGAGAAGGACCGCCTGAAGAAGGCCACCATCCTTGAGAACCTGAGCATCGTGGAATCGGAGATCGAGCTCTTCATGACCGATGTCAACCGATTCATCCCGACAGCAAAACGGCAGTATGACATCGTATATGCCGACCCTCCCTTCCCGATGGAAGGAAAGGTCAGTCTGGCTATGGCGGTGGACAAGGCAAAGCTACTTACCGCTGGAGGGCTGTTCATTATCCACTACCCCTCTGAGGAAAAGAAAGGCTGGCCCGAGCAGATCGGCTACCTCTCCTTCATCGACGAACGAAAGTACGGGCGGAGTATGCTTCGCTTCTATAAGAATACCGGGGCGACTACCGATGAAACATAAGACGATGACCATTGACGAGAACAATATCGCACACAGCCAGTTCACCACCTACAGCTATGAGACCGACTGTTTCTTTGAAGCCAGGCTCGCCTTCTACTTCCAGATAGTGCAGGAGGCGGCGGGCAACCATGCAGCAGAGCGGGGCTGCAGCATCCCGGCCCTCCATCGGGAAGGGAACACCTGGGTCATCACCCGTACGAAAATGCAGATACACAGGTACACCCAATGGCCTGAACAGGTGGTGGTGGAGACCTGGGCACAAAAGCCCATCAGGTTGCATCTACCCAGGGTTGTCCGCTCCTTTGACGAAGAGAGAAACCCAATTTTTACGGCCCAGACCTATTGGGCCCTCATCGACCTGGAAAAAGGGAGACCCTGCCGTCCCACCACCATGAGTGAGAGGATCGGCCTACCGCCAGAAGAGATGCAGCTGGACCTTTCGCTGACCCATCGACTCGGCTATGAGGAGTCAGGCTGCACTACGCTGGTCTCCTACAGGCCCAGGATCCAGTATCTTGACACCGACAGCAACCTGCACGTCAACAACATCTCCTACCTCAACTGGGCTCTGGACAGCCTTCCTGCTGAGTTCCGAAACAGGTCGAAGATAGCAGAGGCTGACGTATCCTGGGTCAGACAGACTTTCAGTGGGGATGAGATCAAGGTATATACCGGCAGCTGTGACGAGAAGGCCCTCTTCGGTGATGAGGCCCTGCTCTACCACAAGATAATAAGGACAGAAAAAGACGGAAGCCTGACCACTGTCTGGGAGGGCACTACCCGATGGGAGGGCCGCTCTTCCTTTAGAGGAACACCTTCCTGAGATTTGGGTCCTTGCCCAGCAACAGGCCTATGGACTCCCTGACAGGGAAGAACCCCGAATGGGTGTTTGCCGAATAGTAACAGTACCAGCAGGCCTCCTCCTCCTTGAAGTGGAGGTCACAGCTGACTATGTAGCGGCTTGCCCAACCCCGTTGGGGTGTCGGCAGGACAACCGGACGGAACGAGGGTTTCCACACCAATCCATCAGGACTCTCCAGCTGCAGCAAGGACGAAGTGGTCTTCGCCCGCTTCTTGTCCCAGTGCATGGCACATTCAAAGCCCACATACCCATCAGAGGCCTGTACTACCTTGATGCTTCCGCATGCCATATTGCGGTAGGGGTCGTCAGCGTTGGGGGAGAGCAAGGGTTCACCCTCATTTGCCAGGGCATAGGGCCCTTCCAGGGAGGAAGAGATGGCAAGGGCGAAGTGCCGGGTGGCCTTCTGCTTGGTATCCTCAAGAATAACATGGGAGGCCCCGAAATAGAGGCGGTAGCCCTGCTTGTCCCTGAATAGCTGGGGTCGCGAGATCCTGGGTTTTTCCAGGCCGTCTCCAGAGAAGGGGACGTCCTTGCTGTCCAGGATGATCTTGGGCTCGCTGAAGAGGATGAGGTCGCTGGAGGAGCGCATTTCAAAACGGCTTGCATGGTTCTTGTCCCGCCTGCCTGGCCTCCACTTCCTGAAGGAAGGGGGGGAGGCATCATGTTTCTCATACAGGAGGTACCACATCCCATCCTGTTGGAAGATGGTGGGAGAATGACCCCTGAGCTCGATCATTTTCCTCGGTTGCCAGGAGATGCCGTTTTCGCTGATGAAGTGCTCGATCCCAATCCAGGTATGCCCGAAAAGGTGCCATTTTCCATCGGGACTCTGCTCAGGAAACAAGAAGAACGGGTCACACAGCCGTGGCATATACCAGAGGCTGCGGATGACCGGCTCATCGCTGAAAGGGTACCAGGATATCTTGGTGAAGGAGGCAATTGAGGAAGGCATCGCTCCTACTCCTCCCGACGAGGCTTCTTCTTCCTCTTGTTGAAGAGGGGAGCCAGGTTTTCTTCAAGGTTGAAACGCTTTGCCATCCACTTGATGAGGACAGAATAGAGCCAGAAGCTTCCTCCGATGCTCACCAGAAAGGAGAGGCCCAGCCACAGGGGAACCAGCGAACTCGCAGGATCGACAAACCGGGTGATGAGGATGAAGCAAGCCAAGAACAGCACAAGCATGAGCACTATGTTGAGCACCGTCGCCGCTACCATGAACCAGAGAGTGTTCGTTTTCTTAGACATCGTTCGTTTCCTTCTTCTTTGTAGGGGTACGCAGAATCGTCAGGGCGAGCAATATTGCACTTACCACCAACGAAGCATCAGCTATATTCCAGGTCGGCCATCGCTGGAGGCCCATGAACCCATAGACCTTGACACTGAGGAAGTCCACCACCCTGAAGGAGCGGAAAATCCTGTCGATCAGATTGCCGGCCCCGCCACCCAAAAAGAGGGCAAGGATCCAGTACTGCAGGCGCGTCAGCTCAACCTTCCTGGAGAAGTATAGCACGCTTACGCCAAGGAGGAGGAGAAACGGAACAAAAACAAATCCAATCCACTTCACTGCGATCGGCAAGTTGGTTCCCATGCTGAAGGCGATGGCGGTATTGCGCACATGCACGATGGCAAGGAAATCCCCAAAGAACTGGTAGCCGATGGTGTTCTCAGGAATGTGGGCGACTATCCAGGCCTTCGATAGCTGGTCGGAGAGCAGCACAGCCAAGGTAAGCAGGAGAGGCAGCGCCTTGTTTGTACGTTTCTTTTCCATAGGGGCCACTATACTATACTCTTTTCCCATTTGCCTACAACTTCGTAGGGGTATCGATAAAGAGCGTCTCCAGACCAAACAGGTTTGCAAGATGCTCGCCAAGGGCCTGGACACCAAAGACCTCACTGTCGTAGTGGCCTCCCCCGATCATCGTGATGCCACTCTCCAGGCAATCGTTGTAGATTTCGTGCTCGCATTCACCGGTGACAAAGCAGTCAAGTCCCTCTTGTAGGGCGGTATGGACATCGCTACTGGCCCCGCCACTGACAATGCCTACCGTGCTGAGGGCCTTCTTGCCAAAGGGGAGGATAGTGGGATTGCTGAACCCAAGCGTTGAGACAATCTCTTCGACTGAGGTTGGATTCGGGAAACTACCCTTGAATCCGATCTCCATCCCACGAAACTGGGCAAAGGGCTGGATATCTACAAGGGCGAGCCTCTTTGCCATGACGGCGTTGTTCCCCACCTCAGGATGGGCATCGAGGGGAAGATGGGCCACATACAGGTCCACATCCCCTTCCAGCAGGGTCTGAATCCGCCTGTAGTGGGTGCCGGTCACGGCAAGAGGATTGCCCCAAAAGAGTCCGTGGTGGACAATGAGCATGTCGGCCCCAGCTTCAAGTGCTGCATCGAAGGTCCTCTGGCAGGCATCCACTGCAAAGGCGACCTTGGCTATTTCCTTGTCAGGACCACCTACAACCAGCCCATTGAGGGATGGGTCTACCGTGGAAAACAGAGGAATTGAGAGGTATTCATCAAGATATCTGACCAATTCATTGCGTTTCATGGCCAAAGTATAAAGAGTTGACTTGATTTGTTCCACCACCTATAGTTCGACCATGGTTGAAAAGGTAACGAAGATACACAGGCTTTCCTACGAGGAAGCCGCTTTTGATTTCGATGATGCATTGGTACAAGAGTGCAGGGCTCTCGCCCTCAAACCCTCGATCGTGGGTCAGCCGCGTGCCTTGCGCTCGCTGCAGATGGGCCTTGCCATACAGAAGGGAGGGTACAACCTCTTTGTAAGCGGAAACTCCGGCAGTGGCAGGCTCGATGCCATAAAAGAGAGTGTTGAACCATTCAGGGCCGACATATCCCTATTGCAGGACATCGTCTATGCATACAACTTCCTGCAACCCGACGCCCCGCTTGCCCTCACCTTCCCTCCTGGGGAGGGAGAGAGGTTCTCCGACTCGATGGAGCTTTTCAGCCAGAACATAGCCCTGCTTGCCCAAGACAAGGCTACCTTCCTGGAAAAGGCAACGTCCCTCCTGGAAGAACTCAAGCGTGGGTTCAGCCTTCCCTCACTCTCGGTATTCTTCAACCATGTGCAATCGGATTTGGCAAGACGGGCTTCCCACATACAGAACATGACGGAAGAACAGCTCAAGAAAGACCAGTTTTTTGTCAAATATCGGGTTAACCTACAGGTCAATCACAGCAGGACAACAAAAAGACCCCTCATCATAGAGACACATCCGACCTTCTCCAACCTCTTTGGTTCCGTCGATGACAAACAGGCGTTTGCCCATCTGGGCCTGCATGGGGGCTCCCTCTTGGAAGCCGAGGGAGGGTTCATCGTCATCAACGCCGAGGAACTGCTCTCCGAAGCCGGCCTCTGGGATGCCCTGAAACGCTATCTCGATGCCTCGGCCCTTGCCCTGCAGCCAAACCTGCTGGTAAAGGGAGAGCTTCGCAGCGCCCAGGTCAGGCCACAGATGACCAGCATACCGGTAAAGGTCATCCTCATGGGCAATGAGGACACCTTCGATACCCTCACCGAGCACGACGAGAAGTTCTTGAACCTCTTCAAGGTCTCTGCCCAGTTTGACTTTGCGATGCCCTCGGACAAGGCCCATATTGCAAAGGCCATCGCTAACCTGCTCGACTTTGCCGAGAAGAACAACTGCCGTCCACTTGACGACGGCGCGCTCGGACAGATTTTGCGCTACAGCGCCTGGTATGCAGAGTCCCGATCCGAACTCACCACCCAGTTCTCACAACTCTACGACATCATCATAGAGGCCAACTACTGGGCCGAACTTGAGGCCAAGGAAGCGATCGACAAGGAGCTTATCCTCAGGGCAAACGACGAGAGAAGTTACTTCAGCGGTATCCTGGAGACCCGTATCAACGAGGAGATCGTCAACGGTGAGATGATCATCAGCCTGACAGGGACCAAAATCGGGGTGGTCAACGGCCTTGCTGTCATGGACCGCGGCGCCTCTTCGTTCGGCACCCCCACGGTCATTACCGCAAGCGTTGCCCCAGGCAATGAGGGGATCGTCAACATCGAGCATGAGGCCGGCCTCAGTGGAGAGATCCACGACAAGGGGCTTCTCATCCTCGAAGGGTACCTGCGCAAACACTATGCGAGGACCTTCCCCCTCTCGATCTATGCAGGAATCGCCTTCGAGCAGTCCTATGCGGAGGTCGATGGGGACAGCGCCTCCTCCTCGGAACTCTACGCCCTGCTCTCTGCCATAGGGGAACTGCCGATACGCCAGGACATTGCCGTCACCGGATCCGTCAACCAGATGGGCATGATCCAGCCGGTAGGAGGCATCAACGAGAAGATCGAGGGGTTCTACCGCACCTGCCTTACCACCGGACTTTCCGGCAAGCAGGGTGTCATCATCCCCCAGCAGAATGTCCGCAACCTGATCCTTCCCTACGAGGTGCTTGAGGCTATCAAGGAGAAGACATTCCACATCTACCCCATCAGGAGTATCGATGAGGGGATGCGCATCCTCACAGGCCGACCTGCAGGGATACGCAATGCCAAGGGCAACTATAGCGAAGGGAACTTCAACTATGACATTGAGGATAGGCTGAGGAAGATGTACCTTGCGGTAACCTCCTCTAACAGGTCGTAAACCACCTGTGCAGCATGATCCCGGTGGCAACCGAGACGTTCAGCGACCCTTTGGTCCCTGCCATGGCAATGGATAGCCTACCAAGGCTCCGGTCACAGAGACCGAGCAGGTAGGGACTTACCCCCATCTCCTCACTTCCGATGACAGCCGCCCCTTCAGAGGGGAACGGAAACTCGCCTATCTCCCTACCTCCAAGCTCCAGGGCAAAGAGAGGAAGGGAGCGTTTTTCTATCTCTTCTTCCACTGTTTCTTCACTCATGTACCGGTAGGCAACGGTGGCTGTACAGCCCCGTGATGACTTGACGGCCCTGGGGTGGAGGGCAGAAGCACTCCCTTCCACCAGCCAGATCTCCTCGATGCCAAAGGAATCGGCACTACGGAAGATGGAGCCTACATTGAAGGGGGAGCGTACCCGGTCAAGGATGAGGATGTGGGGAAGCACACTCCGCCTGGAGCTGTCCAGGGCCCCATGTGCATCGACAAAATCCCAGTCAGAGGGTTCGCTGCCCAAGGCACCAAGCAGCAGATGGTGCATATCCTCAAGGGCGAAGGCAAGACCCGGGCCCGAGGAGGTGGCTAGCTTGCAAGCAAGCTTGTCCAGGGTTGAGCGTTGCTCGTGCGAGAGGACCTCGTTGAACTGGATGGAGTCGAACAGGGAGCAGAGTCCTTGCAGGTAGAGCCGGTCAGGCTCCTGGCCCCGCAACACACCCTGTGCCTGTTCGTGGAAAAGCAGGGCGCACTTGCGCACGCAGGTGCGATCCTTCAGTGTCCTAAGCTTCGCTATCGTCATCATCGCTATCAGAGGCCTCAGTGGGGGCTATGCAGAGGGCAAACTCCCCTTTTATGGCTTGCCGGCTGGAAAGCTGGGCGGAAACCTCTGCCGCTGTCCCAACCAGAAACTCCTCAAACTTCTTGGTCATCTCCCGTCCTGCGACAACCTGGCGCTGGCTGTCTATGGCCGCTATCTCGTCAAGGGTCTTGACGATGCGAAACGGGGATTCATAGATGATGAAGGCCTCATTGCGGGCAAGCAGCTCGGCAAGGCGCTTGGTCCTCCTGCCCTTTCGGGGGGAGAGGAAGCCTTCAAAGGTAAAGCTCTTTCCCACATAGCCGGCCACACTTACCAGGGTTGCTACGGCAGAAGGGCCCGGGATGGGTACCACTGCAAAGCCCGCTTCCCTGACAGCCTTCACGACACGAAGCCCCGGGTCGCTGATGCCAGGGGTACCGGCATCGCTGACAAAGGCTACATCACTGCCAGCCTGCATCAGGGCAACGATTCCCTGGGCTGAGTTTATTTCATTATGGGCATGGCATGCGATCAGGCGTTTCTGGATCTCATACTTCTGCAGGAGGGTCTGGGTATGCCGGGTATCCTCACAGGCGATGACGTCGACACTGCGCAGTGTCTCGACTGCACGGTAGGTGATGTCATCAAGATTCCCTATGGGAGTGGCAACCATATATAAGGTACTCATGCAAGCCAGTCTACACGCTTAGAGCCTAGGGTACAAGAAGGATTGCCAGGCCATGGAGAGGGTATATGGTCCATTGACAACAAAACCTGCTATAGGTGGCTAAATAATCCATTCTTGTTGGTATTTTTTACCAACACACCAGTAGTATTGGAAGAAATGGTACGAAATTGGGGACAAAACCCCAGTTTTTCTCTCTGAATGCCTTCTTTTCAAAGTTGGCACGGCTTGTGCATTGCTATTAGCGTACCAACACAAGCCACACAGTGGCAGAAGGAGACCATGATGAACATGTTCAAAAGGATCGCAGACATCTTCAATTCGAATGTACATAGCGCCCTTGATAGGATCGAAGACCCAGCCAAGATGATCAACCTCATGATTACAGAACTGCAGGACACCCTCCTCAAGGCCCGTTCTTCGGCAGCGGCACGCAAGGCAGAAAAGACAAGCCTTACAAAAGAGCGGGCCGAGCTGGAGAAGGCCATCGTACGGTGGGAAGACCGGGCCAGGCTCGCCATTACGAACGGGCGGGAGGACCTTGCCCGTGAGGCCCTTGCAGAGAAGAGCCATTGCAGCGAAAGGATCCGCCTCATCGACGAGCAGCTGACAAACCTTGAGACCATCCTCTCAAGCCAGGAGGTCCAGCTGGCCCAGATCGCTGACAAGCTGAAGGAAGTGAAGGACAAGCAGAAGATTCTCGTCCAGAGGGCAACCAGTGCAAAAGAGAAGAAACAGGTAGCACAGACCCTTCGTTCCAGCGACAGCAGCGACCTTGCCCGTAAGTTCAGCGAACTGGAGAGCAAGATCGATCGCATGGAGGCCGATGCCGAGATGGCTGGCTACCAGGGAACGCGATCCTCAGCCGATGAGTTCAACAAGATGGAGACCGACAGTGCCATCGATCAGGAGCTTGCAGCACTGAAGCTTTCGATGAAGGAGAAAGTATAATGGAAAGCCAGCGTCACGACACCCGTAGGCTCTTTCGGGAGCAGAACGGATTTGTACTGGGAGTGCTGGCAGGCCTAGCCAACTGGTCGGGCCTCCCCGTGGCGGCATTGAGGATCATAGCGGTGGTGCTCTTGTTCACCGTAGGGTTTACCAAGATCGGAATCATCTACCTAGGCGCTGCACTGCTGATGCCTTCCAGGTAACGATCGAGCGTTGTTTGTGTCGTATCTCATCCTGCCAGGGTATCTTCGGATACCCTGGTTCTCTATATCCGGTCCTTGTATTTTCTGAAGAGGCCGCGGAACTGGTCATAGCTGAGGTTCAAGGCCTTTGCAGCCGAACGCTGGTTGCCTTCACTCTGCTGCAGTGCCGCTTTCATGTAGGAGAGCTCAAGCTCCTGGCGAGCCTCTTCATATCGAGAGAGGTCGAGGATTTCACCAATGGGTTTTTTCATCGGCTGTTCAGCATAGGGGTTTGCAAAGGGGTCGAACTGTACCTCTTCGATGCGCATGGTGTCGCTGCGGTAGACTGCCCGCTCCACAACGTTCTTCAGTTCCCGTACGTTGCCCGGCCAGCTATAGGCCTCCAGCTGAGCCATGACCTTCTTGCTAAACTGTGGCATCTCACTCTTCCCACACTCAAGGGCCATCTTGGACCCAAAGTATGTCGCCAGCAACAGGATGTCCTCCCCGCGTTCGCGTAGCGGTGGGAGAAACAGCACCTCAAAGGAGAGCCTGTCCAACAGGTCCTCCTTGAACTTCCCCTCCTTGCAGAGCTGGGGCAGGTCGGCGTTGGTAGCCCCGATGATCCTGACATCCACCTCGTGGGTAACTGAGGAGCCGACCCTCTCGAAGGTGCCGTACTCGACGACCCTGAGGATCTTCTCCTGGACCTCCAGGGGGATGAGGCCGATCTCGTCAAGGAAGAGCGTCCCGCCTTCAGCCTCCTCAAACCTCCCCTTTCGTGTCTTCTGGGCCCCGGTGAAGGCACCCTGTTCGTAGCCGAAGAGCTCTGTCTCGATGAGGGAGGGAGGAAGGGCTGCGCAGTTTACGGTAACCAGGGCATGTTGCCAGCGAGGGGAGAGGAAGTGCAAACGCCTTGCGGCCCCTTCCTTTCCACTACCCCGTTCACCCACCAGCAATACGGAACGGTTGACAGTTGCGGCCCTGCTGAGACAGCTCTGGAAGTCCAGAAAGGCTTCACTTTCTCCCAAAAGTTGCTGGCTATACGCGACCTGGTTGGTTTCCATGACACCCCCTCTTATGGTAAAATACACCATTGTTGGTTACATTTACCAAGTGCACGATACCACAACTTGCCAGGACAAGGAAAGGGGATGGCCCTACTATCGGTCTGGAAAGACTTTATCTCGGTAATTGTCCAAAACCATGACTTGGCACACTTCATGCATATAGTTTCATATAGAACAGGTGGCACTACCACCTAAGGAGCATACCATGGGAGTTTTTTCAAGATTCTTAGATATTGTGAATGCTAACATCAACTCACTTCTCGACAAGGCCGAAGACCCGGAGAAGATGATCAAGCTGATGATGCAGGAAATGGAAGATACGCTGATCGAGCTCAAGAGTTCCTGTGCGGCCAAGATGGCCAGCAGGGCAAAGACCGAACGGACCTACAAGGAAGAGCAGAGTGCCGTTGACCGCTGGCAGAGCCGTGCGGAACTGGCCATCAGCAAGGGCCGTGAGGACCTGGCAAGGGAAGCCCTGCTTGAGAAGAAGCAGTCCCTTGATTCCATGGAGCGCCTTGCCAAGGAGCTGAAGGTTGCGGAAGAGACGATCAAGGTCAGCAAGGATGAGATCACCCAGATCGAGGACAAGCTGGTCTCGGTCAAGCAGAAATACCAGATGATGGTCGAGCGTGCAAAGCGGGCCCGTGAAGAGCAGGCAGCCCAGGATACCCTCAGGCGTGCTGCAGAGTCCGCCACCCATGACCGGTTCTCCAGCATGGAAGAGAGGATCGACAGGATGAAGGCAAACAACGACCTGAACGGCCGCGATACAAGTTCGCTGGATGAGAAGTTCAGGGATCTCGAGGGAATGGATGACATCGATGCAGAGATCGCGGCCCTCCGAAAACGTGCCGGTCTTTGACCAGAAGGGAGCAACTGAATGGAAGCGGTAATGATCCTCATTGTGATTTTCGTCTTCATCATCGTCATAACCTCGATCGATGAGAGCTTCAAGATGAAGAGGCGGAAGATGGATGCAGCCCTCAAGATGCGGGAGATGGAGGGCGGGTATGCCCCTGGGACCTACAGTGCCTACAACTACAAGAGAAGAAGGCGGCATTCCAAGGTTGAGGGCTTCACCCCTATGGAAGAGACCAACCGGGAATCTCAGCGGGAACTGTTGAAAAAGGGAATAGACGACCTCCAGCAGCGTCTGGACAATATAGAAATCATCATGCAAAGCCGAAAGGCCCATGAGAAGGAATAGAAGGAATGATTGGTATGGCAACAAAAAAACTCTACAGATCACCAAGAGGAAAAGTCTTCGGAGTGGCCACAGGCCTGGCTGAGTGGCGTGACCTCAACCCCGACATGGTACGGCTCATCGTACTTATCGTAGTCCTGTCGACAGGCGCGTTTCCTGGAGCCCTCGTCTACCTGGTAGCAGCCCTGGTGATACCGATGAACCCAGGCTACGAGACCTACGAAAGAGAGTACAGCAAGGCCCCTGAAGACAGGCGAACCGACGAGGACCTGCTGTCTGAGTACAACCGTCTGAAGAAGAAGGTGGAGAAGATGGAGAACGACATGTTCAACAAGGAACGTGATTGGGACGACCGGTTCCACGAAGGAAGCTAACCCATGCTCAAGGATTCCAATGCAAACAAGATTTTCCTTATCGTTCTGGTAAGCATCCTTGCCATCCTCTTCTCCATGGACTTTGTCTGGCAGAAGCGGGGCAAGGAGACCAGGGACGAGCAGAGCTACTCCCTCTCTGCCTCAGATTCGGTGAAGATCACCACTATCAGCAATGACATTGTCCTTTCGGTAGACGAGAAGGCAAAGGAAGCTTCTGTAAGTATCGGGGTAAATGACAGAAGTAGCCTGAAGGTAGAGAAGCGAGGAAACGAGTTGGTCGTCACAGTATCCCCCCTCGCAAAAGGATTCCTTAATTTTTTTGGTAGCCCAGGCTCCCCTTTGGTGGTCAATATCCCCAAAACCATGCTTGATAGGCTTGAATTACAGACTACCAGCGGTGACATACTCCTGATGCAGGACTTCACCGCCAACACTATCAAAATCAAGAGCATCAGCGGGAAGGTGGACATACTTACCCTCGATGCAGACGAGGAGCTCTCCCTATCGACCATCAGTGGTGATATCAGCGGCTACGGAGCTGCGAGCAAAGGCCGGTTATCGCTCTCCTCAACCAGCGGGGATGTGGATATCAACACCATGGAAGGCAAGGATATCCACGTGAACCTGATCAGTGGTGATTTGGATGGAGCACTCTCCATAGCTGCCAACGGGTCTCTGGAGGCATCGGCAGTCAGTGGCAGGCTCGATCTGGACCTGGGCAAGAGTGAAAACCTTGCAATTGTCGCAAGTAGGATTTCCGGTTCCATTCTCTTCAACGGCCAAAAGCAGGATAGTTCCCCAGCCACCGCATCGACGGGGAACAAGCAGACAGAAGCAAGGCTATCCACCGTAAGTGGAGAGATACATCTAACCTTCTAGGTCCTATCCATAGGTTTTTCCATACAGAAGCCCTCCCCTGCACGAATGAGCAAGGAGGGCTTTGTCATATATACACCATACACAAAAAAAAAATTACAGTTGTGCATCCCTCCATTTCCCTTTAGCATAATAGCATCCGATCGCATAGGGATGAGGAACCTCCATGGAACGTACCGAAAAGAACCTTTATACGATTATGCTGCTCTTGATCCTGAGCCTGGCTGTAGTTGGGCTGGCCCTGGATGGGCCCCTGCCTGGCTTGCAAGGGTTTATCCATCTCCAAAGCCAAGGCTCGAGGCTCATCAATGACTTTACCTACTACGGGGTAGGACCAGCCTTGTTCAATGCAGCCCTTGTCGGGCTCATAGGCCTGGTGGTCGTCTTCTTCGCTTCGGTCAGCCTGTCAGGCCCGACCCTTGCAGCAATCTTCACCATGATAGGGTTCGGGTTCTTTGGAAACACACCCCTCAACTGCCTTCCGATCATCTTTGGTGTCTGGCTAGCTGCCAAAATTGCCCGCAAGAGTCTAGGATCCTACAGCCTCATTGCCTTGTTCGGTACTGCCCTCGGGCCTCTGGTGACCTTCATCATGTTTGAGATGCACCTTCCCTTTGCCCTCTCCATCCCCCTTGGGATATGTTCGGGTCTGGCTGCAGGCTTCATCCTCCCCTCGGTTGCAGGCTCCATGCTCCAGCTCCATCAGGGGTATAACCTGTACAACACAGGCTTCAGCTGTGGCTTCCTTGGCCTGTTTGCCTCAAGCCTGCTTATCGCAACAAACCGGATGGAACCCATCACCATCGTCTGGAACACCACGCAGAACACTGCCCTCATCCTCTTCATCCCCCTTCTCTCGGTGTTCTTGCTGCTCTCAGCTCGTATCATTGACAGGCCCTCAACCATGCGCTCCCTCCTGAAAGAGTTGTCCAAGCTACAGAAACTCTCGGGAAGGCTCCCTACCGACTTCATCGACGCCAGTTCAACTGGAGGCACTTTGCTCAACATGGGCCTCTTGGGCTTGGCATGTTCCTTGTATGTCTGGATGGTAAAGGCCCCATTCAATGGGCCGGTCATCGGGGGCATACTGACAGTCATGGGATTCGGTGGCTTTGGCAAGACACTCAGGAACACCTGGCCGGTAGTTGCTGGTGTAGTATTGGCAACCCTGGTCTTTGGTAAGAATCTCTCAGATCCCGGGCCGATACTTGCAGCCCTCTTCTGTACTACCCTAGCCCCAATTGCCGGTCAGTTCGGTATTGTCGCAGGTGTGGTAGCAGGCTTCATCCACCTGTTCATGGTGGAGACCACTGCCCAGTGGCACGGGGGACTGGACCTGTACAACAACGGGTTTGCCGGTGGACTTACGGCAACCCTTCTCATGGCCATCCTGCAATGGTACAAGGTCAATCGCCCGAAGGAGGATTTCGAACTATGAAACGAAAGGAATTTTTAGGACGTTTGATCGGGGAACTCACAAACTTCATGCTGGAGGGCAATCCCCTCCGCCTTGTCGTCTCGCTCCACCAGGAGGACGATGGTGCCCATATCAGTTTCTTCGATGACAGGCCACGATCGGAGGCAGAGCTGGAGCAGATCAGGAAGGCCCTCAACCCCAAGGCACAACGCCCTGAACTGGCCCAATACTACGGCCTTATGGCCGGTCATGACATGGCCTGGGGAGCAAGGCTAAAACTCATTGGATGGCAGATCAAGCACGCAAGCGTCAGCAACTCCGACAGTGGCCTGCAGATTGACCTCTGGCTAGGCAGCGATGCCTTCAATCCCGACAACTTCACCTTGGAGACCAAGAAGAAGGAGAAATGAGGGGGGGCTTGGAGGGTTGCCTAGGATACGCTGGACGAGTGGCCAAAGGATTGTTCCTGAATCTGTAAGGGTGGCGACAATCTGGCCCTACACACCGGAGAGGACATTCTTTGTCCATAATTCACCAAGAGAATAATCTTCCAGCCAAACATCCAAAGATCCTGGATCCAGTCGGAAAAAGGTAGACTGCCCTTCCTTCCTGTCACAGACAATTATATCTTCAGGCTCAAAATAGCTGATCAGAACAGGGGATTGAGTTGCTACAATTAGCTGGGTGTCATAGGAACGGGCTTTCATGAGCTCCGCCAAAATGCCAATGGCATACGGGTGGAGACCAAGTTCTGGCTCATCAATTATAATGGTTTCAGGATGTTTTGGCTGAAGAAGCACTGTGGCAAGACAGATGAATCGAAGAGTACCATCAGAAAGAGCCTGGGGTTTCATAGGGTAATCAGACCCTTTTTGCTTCCATAGCAACCTCACCATATCTTGAGAATTAGCCTCCAAGACAAAACCGTCAAAAAACGGGGCTACTTGTCGAACTGCTTCCACTATCTGGAAATAATATTTCTCATAAACAGGATTTCTTTTAAGGAAAAGAAGATAACTGGCTAAATTTGAACCATCAAATCGAAGATAAACATTATCAAAAACACTTTGTGCAGATTTTATCAGAGACAATCTTCCAGTATCATGGAAATGGTACATCTGCCAATTTTTTATCGACTCAAATACATAGTATCCAACCCCATGTATGCTCGTAGAACCACTTCTATCTCTATCTGTTAACAAACCAGGAGTGAACCCATCGGGGGAATATAAGCTGTACCAACTACCTGAACCTTTATACAACGTCCCTTCAGTATCAATACGAAGCAGATCATCTTGGGTTGGGACCAATTCCATCCCATACCTATTGTCACCAAAATCCAACGTAAAGGAAATCCGAGTTGCCTCAGGTGATCCCATATATATAAAATCAGAAGCAATCCCTGAATCCAAAATATATTTCTTGAGATCTGTTTCTTTAAACCCTGGTAGGGGAAGTTGCTTTTCCCAGACCCATTGGCACCAATCAGTACATTGAGGTTTGTTAGAGGAAGGGCGTGTAATTCTCGGATTGACTTAAATCCTTGGACTGATAAAGAATCCAATCTTGCCATTTTGCTATTTCCTTTCAATTCAAACCCTACCATACTTAATCCTCCTCTGCAATTAAGAGATGGAGTTGTATCGGATGCTTCAAACCTTCAGTATATTCCCCACAAGTGAAAAGTACTATTTCCTTTCCATGATGCAAGGCACAAACCCACAAGCAACGTTGGGTATGTATTTTGTTGCAGTTACATTCATTTTTGTTGCATCATGTATTTTTATTCAAAATACCGTTGTTTTATGTATAAATATGTTGCATAAATGCCAGTTATTGGATACTATCCCAACAATTTGGACTAACGGAGCAACAATGGATACAACCTATCTCATCCTCGAAGATGCTACCATCTTCTCCGGCAAAGGGTTCGGAAAACCGGCACCACTGTGCAAGGACCTAGCAGAAGACACCCTTTTCGGAGAGGTTGTCTTCAACACCAGCATGTGTGGCTACCAGCAGATACTGACCGACCCATCCTACCATGGGCAGATGGTGGTGATGACCTCACCACACATAGGCAACTATGGCTGTGAGCCGCTCTTTTCCGAGAGCACGCTCTGCCAAAAGGCAGTTCCTGCCACAGCCCTTATCATTCGCTCGTTGTATGAAGGCCCTCTTCCCTTGAAGAGGGTCTCTTTAGATGCCTTCATGCAAGAGTCTGGAGTCCCGGGAATTAGCGGTGTCGATACAAGGGCCCTGACCCTGCACCTTAGGGAAAAGGGATCGTGCAACGCCCTACTGCTTCGTTCAGAACATGACCACCTCACCCAGGGGGAGAAAGCCACTGCATTGGCATATCTGCATGAAATGCCATCGATCTCCGAGAGAAACCTCATCGAAGGGGTGTCGGTCAAAGCTCCCCTCATCGACCCACCTTCCTGGGTTCCCAACCCCACAGCACCTCTTCTCCGTTTTGCTGTAGTGGACTTCGGCATCAAGAGCTCCATCATCGCCGAGCTGTACAAACGCAATGTAGCGGTAACACTGCTACCCAGCTTTTCCACTGCGAACGATGTCCTTGTCCAAGGTTGTGATGGGCTCTTCCTCTCCAACGGACCTGGGGACCCCATGTTGCTGCAGGGAGCAGTTGCCATGGCCAGGGAGGTGATGGAGAGCCTACCCACCGTCGGCATCTGTCTTGGTCACCAGCTGATAACCCTGGCAGTGGGAGGGAGAACGGAAAAGATGAAGTTCGGCCACCATGGTGCAAACCACCCTGTCAGGGACCTCTTCTCCAACAGGACCTTTGTGACCAGCCAGAACCACGGCTACATGAGTGAGTGCTCTTCCCTACCAGAGACGGTAGTGCCGTGGTTCATCAATGCAAACGACCAATCGATCGAGGGACTGTGGCACAAGACAAAACCTGTTGCCTGCGTCCAGTTCCACCCCGAAGCATCCCCAGGTCCCCGTGACGGGGCCTGGATCTTCGACCGATTCATCAGCCTGGCAAAGGGAGAGACAGTATGAGTGCACGAACTGACATCAAAAGAATCCTGGTAGTAGGGAGCGGGCCCATCGTCATCGGGCAGGCCTGCGAATTCGACTACAGCGGAACCCAGGCTGTGAAGGCCCTCAAGGAGGAGGGGTATGAGGTTACCCTGGTAAATCCCAACCCGGCAACGGTCATGACCACAGCGGGTATGGCGGACCATATCTACATGGACCCCCTCAGGCCTGAGTATATTGAGCAGATCTTCCAGCGCGAACAGCCCGATGCGATCCTCTCCACCATGGGAGGGCAGACAGCCCTGAACCTGACGCTGGAACTCGAGCGCCTGGGACTCCTGAAAAAATACAACGTGGAGGTAATCGGGGCCTCCATCCGGTCGATTGAACTGGCAGAGGACCGGGGTGCCTTCAAGAAGGTCGTAGAAAGCCTGGGCCTGCAAAGTGCCAACAGCTCCATCATCCACTCCGTTGCGGAAGGCCTTCTCCTGGAACAGAGCATGGGCCTGCCCCTGATCATCCGTCCCTCATATACCTTGGGTGGCATGGGTGGCTCGATAGCCTACACCCATGAGGAACTGCCAGCCCTTTTGCAGCATGCACTACAGACAAGCCCCTCCCACGAAGCCCTGGTCGAGGAGTCGCTCATAGGATGGAAGGAGTTCGAGATGGAGGTGATGCGGGACAAGAAGGACAATGCCATCATCGTCTGTTCGATCGAGAACATCGACCCGATGGGAGTACATACCGGCGACAGCATCACCATTGCCCCGATCCAGACCCTCGACGAGGGCCAATACCAAGCGATGCGTGATGCCTCGATCGCCATCCTCCGCGCTGTCGGAGTCGAGTGCGGGGGAAGCAACGTCCAGTTTGCAGTGGACCCCATTACCGCAAAGATGGTGGTCATCGAGATGAACCCCCGCGTCTCACGCTCCTCTGCCCTGGCAAGCAAGGCTACAGGCTTTCCCATCGCACGATGCTCGGCAAAGCTTGCGGTGGGGTATACCCTCGATGAGATCCTCAATGAGATCACAGGTTCCTCGGTATCCTGTTTCGAACCGGCGCTTGACTACTGTGCAGTGAAGGTGCCTCGCTTCGAGTTGGAGAAGTTTCCCCTTCCCTTCTCAGCCCTCGGAACCCAGATGCGGAGCGTAGGGGAAGCCCTTGCCCTAGGCAGGACAGCCCTTGAGGCCCTGAACAAGGCCATCCGCTCGTCTGAGCAACGGTTTGAAGGCCTTGTCGACCTGACCGAGAATAAGCTTTTCACAGAAGCCGAAGTTGCAAAGTACCTGGAGAGCGCACACCCCCTCAGGCTTATGGCAGCCTACACCACCCTGTGCAGGGAAGGAGAGGCTTCAGCCCAGGCCCTCAGCACAACAACAGGTTTCGACCCTTGGTTCATCCACCTGTTGGCCGAACAGAGCAGGTTGGACAAGAGCATCCGCCTTGGCCTTGATGCCTCACTTCTGCTAGAAGCAAAAAAGGCCGGAATGAGCGACAAGCGTATCGCTTTCCTCCTCGGTCAGGATGAGCGTGTGGTGGAGAGGCTCCGCTTTGCCTACCAACTCCATCCGGTGACCCACTATGTCGACACCTGTGCCGGGGAGTTCAAGGCCCTCACCCCGTACCTCTATACAACCTACGGAGAAACCAATGAGGCACCTCCCCTGGGTGATGAGGCCGTGGTTATCCTTGCCAGTGGCCCCAACAGGATCGGTCAGGGGCTGGAATTCGATACCTGCTGTACCCTCGCGTCCCTTGCCTACCAGAAGCTGGGGAAGAAAACCATCATGGTCAACAGCAACCCCGAGACCGTCTCCACCGACTTCAACATCAGCGACAGGCTCTACATAGAGGCCCTGTGTGCCGAAGAGGTGAAGGAGATCATGCTGCGCGAGAGGGCGAGCAAAGTGGTCGTCCAGTTGGGTGGCCAGACTCCCCTGAACATGGCGAGCAAGCTTGAAAAAAGTGGTTCGACCTTAGTGGGGACCTCCCTGCAGGGACTACAGAGAGCTGGTGACAGGGGGCTGTTCTCGGCCCTTGTCCAGGAGCTGGGGCTCCGCCAGCCAAAGAACAGGACTGCCCATAGCCAGGAAGAACTGCTGCCTCTTGCTGAGGAGGTGGGCTTCCCCGTCCTGATCAGGCCCTCCTTTGTCCTGGGAGGCAGGGGCATGTTCATCGTCTATGACAGGCAGGGTATAGAGGACCTGCTGCAGAGGAAGGCCATCATGGCAAGCAAGGAGGCACCCATCCTGCTTGACCAGTTCCTTGACGATGCCTTCGAATATGACCTCGATGCGGTAAGCGACGGAAAGAGCATCTACATAGGGGGCATCCTCCAGCATATCGAGGCGGCTGGCATCCATAGCGGAGACTCAGCGGCGGTATTCCCTCCCTACAAGAGCTCCCCTGCTATCCTGAAGCAGATGAAGGCTTGGGCACACAAGCTGGCTGTGGCACTGGAGGTCCAGGGCCTGATGAACATCCAGTTTGCAGTCAAGGACGAGCTGCTCTACCTCATCGAGGTAAACCCCAGGGCATCGAGGACCGTACCTTTCATATCCAAGACATCGGGGGTGAATCTTCTGGAGGTAGCTGTCCGGGTCTGGGAGGGCGAGGACCTGGTTGCCCAAAGGCGGGTTCCCATGGAAGGCGGCATAGGAGAGGGGCACTGCCTGCTCGGCTGGGCGGTGAAGGAGGCGGTATTCTCCTTCGATAGGTTCAGCAATGTCGATCCAGCCCTCGGCCCAGAAATGAGGTCGACAGGGGAGTCCATAGGCCTGGGCAAGAGTTTCGGGGAGGCCTTTGCAAAAAGCCAGACCAGTGCAGGTAATACGCTTCCGACCTCAGGGAAGGTGATCATCAGCGTCAACAGGCGTGACAGGAAGACCATCCTTCCGGTGGCAAGAAAGCTCAAGGCCCTGGGGTTCCAGCTTGCGGCCACAAAAGGGACTGCCCAGTCGCTCTTTGAGGAAGGGCTGCTGTGTGAAGTGGTCCAGAAGGTGCATGAGGGAAGGCCAAACATTGCCGACTACCTCAGGGAGAGCGCGATTGCGCTGGTCATAAACACCCCGATGGGCTACCAGGCACACACCAGCGATGATGAGATCCGCAGCCTCGCCATGCGCTTGAAAATCCCCTATACAACGACGACAAGCGCAGCGGTTGCAGCGGTTGAGGCGATCGAATTTTTGCAGAAGGGACAGGTGACCGTCAGGGAGCTTCCCCAATAACGGGCAATTGTCTTTTTGACCTCCTTAGTATAGGATGGGAATACTTTCCAAAGGAGGCCCGATAGGGGACCGCGTATGGCAGAAGAACTGTTTTCTCAACGAACAACGACGTGCGGAGCACTGACCAAGGAAGACAACAACAAACAAGTTGTCCTCAACGGATGGGTCCACCGAGACCGTAACCATGGCTCGCTTCACTTCATCAATCTCCGTGACCGGTATGGAATTACCCAGGTGGTGGTGGATGACGATGCCTCAGCCGAACTGCAGAGCGTGGCCAATGAGCTGAGGATGGAGTTCTGCATCGCAGTGACAGGCTTCGTACGCCTTCGCCCCGATTCCATGGTCAACCCTGAGATGGCTACAGGGGAGATTGAGGTAAAGGCTGAGAAGATCGAGATCCTCTCCAGGTGTGCCCCACTGCCATTCCTCCTTGATGATGGGAAGGAAACGAGAGAGGACCTCCGCCTCAAGTACCGCTATCTCGACCTGCGCAGCCAAGGGATGCAAAAGCGTCTCAAGCTTCGCCATGACTTCATATTCTCCATCAGGAAATATCTCGCAGGAAGGGATTTCTACGAGATTGAGACCCCTACCCTTATCAAGAGCACCCCGGAGGGAGCCCGCGACTTTGTAGTTCCCAGCCGCCTCTACGCCGGAAAGTTCTATGCCCTGCCACAGAGCCCCCAGCTCTTCAAGCAGATCCTGATGGTCGGCGGCTTCGACAAGTATTTCCAGATAGCCCGTTGCTACCGCGACGAGGACTCCCGTGGGGACCGCCAGCTTGAGTTTACCCAGCTTGACCTGGAGATGAGCTTCGTCAAGCGGGATGATGTGCTCTCCCTTATGGAGGGGCTCTTCGGCCATGTCTTCAAGGAAGTGATGAACGTCGACCTCCCTGTCCATTTCCGCAGGCTCAGCTACAATGACAGCCTGAATACCTATGGTTGTGACAAGCCCGACCTCCGTTTTGACCTACCCATCTCCGACATGAATGAAATCGCCCAGAAGAGCAGTTTTGCGACCTTCAAGGACATTGTTGCGGCAGGAGGCTTCGTGAAGGCCCTCTGTGCACCCAAGACCGAAGGGGTCGAGTTCTCCCGCAAGTTCATCACCGAACTTGAGGATGCTGCAAAGATCTACGGGGCCAAAGGCTTGGCCTGGATCAAGGTGGGCGAGCACAATGTCCTCTCCGGTGGTGTAGGCAAGTTCTTCGCCGGACTGGAAGAGGAACTGGTTTCCAAGCTCGAGGCAAAGGAAGGGGACCTCATCCTCTTTGTTGCCCATGAGAACTGGAAGCGCTGTTGTGCCAGCCTCAGTGCTGTACGATCCAAGCTGGGCAAGGACCTCAACCTGATCCGCAAGGGCTTTGAGTTCTGCTGGATCATCGACTTCCCGCTCTTTGAGTACAATGAGACAGAGGGGCACTGGGAAGCTGCACACCACATGTTCAGCATGCCCCAGACCGAGTATCTCGACACACTGGAATCAGATCCGGGTAGCGTGAAGGGCGATCTGTACGATCTGGTACTCAATGGGTATGAGGTCGCAAGCGGATCTATCCGAATCCATGATGTCGAACTGCAGAAGCGTATTTTCCGCATCTGCAACTTCGATGATGAGACAGCAGAGGAGCGCTTCGGCTTCTTGCTCAATGCCTTCAGGTATGGACCCCCACCACACGGTGGCATCGCCCCTGGCATCGACAGGATGGTGATGATCATGAGTGATGAGACTTCCATCCATGAGGTGATCGCATTCCCGAAGAATACTGCGGGGGTCAGCCCGATGGATGACTCTCCATCCTTCCTGGACCAACAGCAGCTTGATGACCTGCATCTGATAATTGATTATCCGAAACCAAAGGAATAAGAAAATTCAATGGAATTAAGAGGGGAACCTGGGAAACCAGGTTCTTCTTTATATAGCCTGTAGAGGACGGCAATGTTCCAGACCCTTCCCTGTCCAATGACCTCAGCCGTTGGGTGTTGGCTTTCAATCCTCCAGGCATCATTGGGTGGCTCCATTCCAGGAGATACAGGAGTTGTTTGTATAGGAACAAAAGCATTTGAGCCCCTAGTGAAATCAGAGAAATGAATGCTGGAGAACAGTGCATTTTCTAGGAAAGTGACTCTGGTGCATGTTCTTTGACCTGGGCGTCCCTTGTATTCATCGAGGTGCGGTAGATGACGAAACGGTTGACGCAGTATTCAGTGATCAGGTTGATCACCATGGTCAGGAAAAGGACGATGTAGTCGAACCAGCCTATGGCCACCAGGGCTGCCCCCCACCAGGTTGAGAGGGGGGTGAAGATTGCATAGTAGATCCCGAGCTGGGTCATGGCCAAAGGAATGTTGTTGATGCTTTTGAAGGTAAACCGTCGGTTGACAGTATAGTTGTAGATGACGCTTGCTATGAGGGCTGTGAGGTAGCTTCCCCAATAGGCTATGTGCAGGAGCTCTTCCATGATGGTGAACACGATCACCTGTATGATGCCGGCAGAGATCGAGAAGAGCACAAACTTGATGACCTGTGTCAGATTCTCCTTGCCTGTGAGCTTATCCTGTCCTGTTGGCTGCATAGGTCTCTCCTTAGCCTTGTTGTTGAGTACGAGCGCATCTTGCACTGCTTTTTCCAGAGGGAATGTCTGCTATCATATACCCTTTACAACCACCATGTCAGTGTAATTGTTTGAATTTGCATCTAGGAAAGGCTATGTTCCAAATCTGAAATAGGGAAAAGGGCTAGACCCAAAACAAAAAACACTGCGCTACCAGGCAACAGTTCCTTGCCCTTCCGGTCTTTGCTTGACAAAGCAATGGACAGCGAGTACGTTGGAGCGATACAAAAGTGTAAGGATTCTTGCACTGGATTACAGGAGATGCCCAACAGATTGACCCAAGACAAAAACCATAAACTTGCAATGAACACCTCACGGACAAACATCTTCATGAATGCCTTCCTCTCGGTGTCAAAACTTGCCATAGGATTTATCGCCCACTCGGCAGCCATGATCAACGACGGCATCAACAATGCCAGTGATGTGGTGGGTTCTGTCATAGTGATCATCGGGGTGTCGGCCGCTGCCAAGGAGTCTGACGAACACCACCAGTATGGCCACGAACGGCTTGAATGTGTCGCCTCCATCCTGGTTTCCGGCATTGTCATGGCCCTTGGTGTCGGCCTCTTCGTCGAGGGCGTGGGGAAAATCTTTACGGGGTCGTACAAACACCTCCCAATCCCTGGGGTGCTGGCTGCCATCGCTGCCATCGGGTCCATCATCATCAAGGAGATCATGTTCCTCTATACCAGAAGTGCTGCCAAGAAGACCGGCTCCTCTGCCTTGATGGCTTCAGCCAGCGACTCCCAAAGTGATGTCCTGGCAACCTCGGCAGGCCTGATCGGCATCATCGGCTCCCGCCTTGGCATCCCCGTTGCCGACTCGATCGCCGCCATAGTGATATCCCTGTTCATCTTCAAGGTAGGGCTGGACATCTTCAATGACGGCATGTACAAGATGGTCGACCACGCCTGTCCCGACGAGGTTGTCCAAGAGATACGCAAGGTTGTCGAGGACCAGCAAGGTGTGCTGCGCGTCGACCTGCTGCAGACCCGCATGTTTGGCTCCAGGGCCTATGTTGATGTGGAAATCCTAGCCGAAGGGAACCAAAGCCTGATTCAGGCTCATGCCATTGCAGAGAGGGTTCACCACGCAATTGAGATCAACTTCCCCCAGGTAAAGCACTGCATGGTACATGTTAACCCGGCAAAGGACAAATTCACTGGAACTCAAAGGGTATAACGGGCTATACTAGGGACATCAAGGAGTTACCTATGAGCAAAAAACATATACGTGCAGATTTCGTACCTGGTACCCACCAGTTCACCACCGATAAGGGCGAAACATTTACCATCGGGGAGACATCTCCCTACGACTACCTTTTGGGAGCCCTCTCAGGCTGCCTGTTCAGCACCTTCGTGGACCTGGCTGTCAAGATGAAAGTCTCCTGGGAACATGTCTCCTTTGAAATAGACGGGACCAAGCGGGAAGAGAGCCCCACTACCCTTGAGCAGTGCACGATCGCCGCAACTGCCACCGGTGTTGTCGACGAGAAGAAGTTCCTCAAGGCATTCGAGACGGCCACCAGGTACTGCTCCATATTCCAGACCATATCCAAGGTCAGTGAGATGCACTGGTCAGTGGACTTCAAGTAGGATCGACAGATGAGTAGGCAATACACCAACATACAGTTGTTCGAAGCATTTGAAGAGGCCCTGAAACACCTCATAGAGGAGGACGGGGAGCTCTTCGCATGGCCAAAGGCAAAGGTCAGTATTGCCCACACATTTGCATCACACCTGCACAGGACCCTCTGCAAGGTTCTCGGGTTCTCCCTCGACCCCAGCAGCAAAAGCTACCTCACCCTGCCCCAGAACATGAAGATAGACCTCTCTGCCTCGGTTGGGAATGACAAGGTGGACATCCTCCTCCATGACAGGAAGGAAAACCGGCCACTGGCCATCCTCTTCAACCAGGACTATCTGGGAAAGCAGCAGCTTGAGGAGTTGCGAAGACTGGAAAAAGAGGGGTGCAACCTTGTGTTGGGTGTAGCCTTCCTCCACCAGAAAGACTACATCCTCATCTACCGTTCAAACGGGGAGAAGCTCGACTACTTCCATTTCAGCAGAAGTGGGCACACCTCATCACTGCTAAAGCAACGGGAACTTGAAGGAGAGGAAAATCACCTCCAGCTCTCGCTGAACATACCGACCAAGCGCAAGCCCAAGAAGAAACAGAAACCTACCAAGGTCACAGAGGGTCAATGACCCTATGTTTGCCGGTCATCTTGTCCACCCCACGCTTGTGGGCATCCTCACAACCAAGCCAATCCTTGTCCATGTTCTCTGACTTGTACTTCTGGGTCATCCAGTAGACATCCTTGGCTATCCTGTCGAGGTTTTTCAGTTCCAGCTCGGTAAGGGCACGGACAAAGCCCGGCTGGACAGAGGAGGAAAGCGCTTCCTTCGATTTCTCCAGCAGACCTTGGTAGTGATGGAGGCAGAACCCCTTGCTTTCGGAAAGGGCCTCCCGAAAAGCTTCATCCTGGCCCCAGAGGTATGCAGTAGTGTAGTAGTACCGGTCCAAGCGGTCCTGCATCGAAGTGCAGATGAGGCATCCCTTTTCCCGATCGGCAAACTGTTCGCTGAACTGGTCGATCGCCTTCTTGGCCTGCCTGGCACTCTTTGCACCCAAGAGAGCGTTGAACGGTTTCTCAAGTTTGGTGCGGGTCATCGCCAGATAGGTATCGGTCATGAGGGCGACACCCTGCGGCTTGTTGGCAGCAACGAGCATCTGGGCATGCTTGGGGCAGAAGCCGTGCTCATTGACGCGAACCCGGGTCTCGGGATTCATCACCGAATTACCCAGGTAGAAGGAGATGGCATAGCGTTGGGCCTCAGCCATCAGGTCACAGATATAGCATTCACTGCTGCTTTTTACTCCATCCCATACAGGGATGGTTTCCAATTCTAGTTTCATGTGGGTGATTGTACCATGGATAGGGCCTTAGCAGTAGGAGAGAAAACAGGCCAGTGGTTCCTCCTGGAATCTCTGGCCTGCTTTTCTACTTTCCAATCAATGCACCCCTATCGCCTGGTCAGCTCCTCGGCCTTCTTTGCAATGTTGTCAGCTGTGAAACCAAATACCTTTGCAAGATAGTCTAGTTTTCCTACCTCACCAAACTGCTCGCCCACACTGACGAAATCCATAGGAACAGGGGTGGTCTTTACCAGATAGCCAGCCACAGCCTCTCCTACCCCACCAGCATAGCGGCCATTCTCACATACAAGGATTCTCTTGCAGCGGTTGGCTACCTTGGTGATGAGTTCGTAGTCGAGTGGGCGGATGGTGTGCAGGTCAACCAGCGTTGCCTTGATACCCTTCTTTGCAAGGATCTGGACAGCCTTCTCAGCCTCGTTGACCATCACCTCACCGGTTGCAAAGATACCGACATCCTCACCCTGGCTCAGCTCGATGCCCTTGCCCAGTTCGATCTTGGTGCCAACAGGATAGCGATGGCTCGCACCCTTTCTGGCAGCACGGGTATAGGAGCTCTTGTTCAGGTCATAGGCCTGCCTCATCAGTTCATAGCAGCTCTGGGTATCGCTCGGGTCGATGATGGTGATCCCTGGGATCTGCCTGATGAGGGCGATATCCTCAAAGGGCATGTGGGTCCCGCCGTTGAGCTGGGCTGTGATGCCCGGGTCACTTCCGACCACGTGCACTACCTGGCCAGTATAGCCGACCGAAAGGAAGAACTGGTCATACGCCCTTCTGGAGGCAAAGCAGCCAAAGGTGTGGGCATAGGGAACGAGGCCCATGGAGGCAAGGCCAGCGGCCACCCCGATCATATTTGCCTCAGCAATCCCGCAGTTGAAGAACCGGTTGGGAAATACCTTGCAAAACGAACCGGAGCCGATGCAGCTGGAGAGGTCGGCATCGAGCATGACAACCTCAGAATGCTCGGTTGCAAGGTCGCTGATGGCAGCCATGACGGCATCTCTCATATTATCAATCGTGCTGGTATCTCTCATCTCTTTCCTCCTTCACGGTCATAGAGGGCTTCCACTGCCTTGGTGGCTGTCTTCATGTCGTAGGCCATGCTGTGGTTGCCCGATATACCTTCCCCTGGGATGAATCCATAGGATTTCACGGTGTCCATGATGATCATGCTGGGGCGGTCGACCACCTTCTTGGCATTCTGGACTGCGCGGTCAAGCTGGGCAAAATCATGGCCGTTGATGCGCTGCACATGCCAGTTGAACCCAAGCCAACGGGTGTCGATGTTTTCCATGCTGATGATGTCCTCAGTGTAGCCATCGAGCTGCAGGCGGTTGAAGTCGGTGAAGGCGATGAGGTTGCCGAGCTTCCACTGGGCTGCAGTCGCTGCCCCTTCCCAAATCTGGCCCTCCTGGCTCTCACCATCGCCGACGACGACAAAGGTGTTCGCCTCGATCTTGCGTATCTTCTGGCCCAGGGCGATACCTATCGCGGCACTGAAGCCCTGACCCAAGGAACCACCGGTGAAGTCGACCCCTTTTGTCTTGGTCATGTCACAGTGGCTGGGAAGCTTTGTCCCACCCTGGTTGAGGGTCTTCAGCTCTTCAATGGGAAAATACCCCTTGCTTGCAAGGGTTGCATATACAGCAGGACCAGCATGGCCTTTTGAACAGACAAACCGGTCACGGTCTTCTTTCTTGGGATTGGAGGGGTCGAGCCTCATCTCATGGTAATACAGGTAGGTCAGCAGTTCGACTATGGACATGCTTCCTCCAATATGGCCAGAGCCGAAATTCCCGATCTCCTCGATGGTCAGTTTTCGAATCTCCAAAGCTTTCTGCTTCAGTTGGTCTACATCAAGCATTGCTTTCTCCTTTTATTTGGTTCCATATTTCATGCGCATCAGCTGGGCACAACGCGCTTCATCCAGGGTTGAGACATCACAGCCACGGCTTGCCATCTGGGCAGCTATGACGGTCATCTGGGCAGCCCGTTCGAGCAGCTCCATCTTGTCGAAGGCCTCAAGCATCGTCTTGCCCAAGGTAACCGCACCGTGGTTTTCCAACAGGAGCACCGAGTGGTCGAAGGCCTGTATGGCCACCTGCTCAGCCAGGTTGACAGTCCCCATCAGGCAATACTCGACCATCACAGGCTTCTCAAGGATATAGTAGGATTCAGCTATCATGGTGGTGTCTATGGCACACATGCCGCTTTTGGTAATCGCTGTGAAGGCTGAGGTGTAGGTGGGATGAGCATGGACTATCGCGCGGCAACCGGGGCGGGCAATGAGGGAGAGGCGGTGCATCTCCGTCTCGATGCTCAGCGGAAGGTCAGGGGTAAGGTTCTGTCCATCCATCGTTACCACCGCTATCTCCTCAAAGGTGAGAAGGCCCTTGTCCAAGGCAGAGGGGGTAATACAGAACAGCTCATCGCTTATGCGCAGGCTGATGTTTCCACCGCTGGCGGTCGTGAGCTGACGATCATACAACCGGGTCATGAACGCAGCAACCTGTCTGCGTTCCTTCTCATATTTGCTGATATTCATGGGCGGAGTATAGCATGCAAGAAGCCAAGAGTTAAAGCTTGTTGACATTCATACCTTGAGAAGGGATGGCCGTTTTGTTACAATGGGCGTTGTTCTAGCCATAAGAGGAGACATATCAGCATGCGCATGTCCAAATTATTTTCCAAGACCCTTCGTGAGGCACCAAACGGTGCAGACAGCAAGGGGTATGAATATCTGCTTCGTGCAGGCTTTATCCGACAAATGGGTGCCGGGGTCTTCTCGTTGCTGCCTTTCGGGTTCAATTCGATCAGGAAGATCAGCCAGATCATCCGCGAGGAAATGGACAACATCGGGGCTCAGGAAATGCTCATGCCTCTGGTCAATACCGCCGACATATGGAAGGAGACCGGTCGCTTCTACAGCATCGACAAGGAGATGAGCCGGTTTGTCGACCGTGGTGGCCGTGACATGGTGCTTGCAATGACACACGAAGAGGCTGTCACCGACATTGCCCGTGGCGAGATCGACAGCTACAAACGCCTTCCCCAGCTTGTCTACCAGATCCAGACCAAGTGGCGTGACGACCCCCGTCCCCGTGCAGGACTCATCAGGGTACGCGAGTTCACCATGAAGGACAGCTACTCCTTTGACCGCGACCAGGAAGGGTTGGAAGTGCAGTATGCCGAGCACTACAAGGCCTATTTCAGGATCTTCAGCCGCTGTGGCCTGCCAGTAATCGTCGTTGGTGCAGACAGTGGCATGATGGGGGGAAAGGTCTCCCATGAATATATGTACCTCTCCTCCATCGGAGAGGATACCATCATCACCTGCAATGAGTGCGGCTACACTGCAAACCGCCAGGTTGCCACCTTCAAGAAGACCTACTACCAGCAGGAGATGAAAGCCCTGGAGAAGGTGCTTACCCCCGAGTGCAAGACCATCGACGAGCTAGCCGCCTTCCTCAAGATCGAGACATACCAGACAGCCAAGGCCGTATTCATGGTAGGAACCTTCATCGACCCAGAAAATGGCGATGAAGAGGAAAAACTGATCGTCGGCGTCATTCGTGGCGACATGGATGTGGAGGAGAACAAGCTGCAGAACGCCTGCAAGGCAAATGCCCTTCGCCCTGCCCATACCGAAGAGATCCTTGCAAAGAAGATGGTCCCAGGCTACGGCTCCCCTATCGGAGCAGATGCTGATGTACTGGTCGTCGTCGATGATTCTGTTGCAAAGGGCAACAACCTGGTAGCTGGGGCAAACCAGGAAGGCTACCACCTTCTGAACACCAACTTTGGACGGGACTACACCGGCCTGGTTGCAGACATTGCCAGTGCGACCAAGGGAACGCTCTGCCCACACTGTGGCGAGCCCCTTGCATCCTCAAAGGGAATCGAAGTCGGCAATATCTTCCAGCTGGGAACCCGCTACAGCGAAGCCATGAACTGCTTCTACCAGGACGAGAGCGGTGCCAGGAAGCCTGTCATCATGGGATCCTATGGAATTGGGGTGGGAAGGTTGCTTGCCTGTCTTGCAGAGGAGTATTCCGACGAGGTCGGCATGGCACTGCCCATTACCGCATCCCCCTACCAGATCCATCTGGTAAGCCTTGTGAAGGACCCCGAGGTAGGAGAGAACATCTACAAGGCCCTTACCGAGAGTGGAATCGAAGTGCTCTATGATGACCGCAAAGAATCTGCCGGTGTGAAGTTTGCCGATGCAGACCTCATCGGCCTTCCTATCCGCATCACCGTTGGAAACCGCTCGCTCAAGGAAGGCAAGGTTGAGGTAAAGCTCAGAAGCAATCTTGAAGAGACACTCTCCTTTGACCTGGATACCATTACCCAGGAGATGAAGAGCCTCATCAAGAGCCTTACCGATGCGATCGATGCCAACATCGTGGAGCATGAGTGGAAGAAAGACGAATAAGAGCATGATTTGGTATAGCATGATGAAGGGGATTCCACTGGAATCCCCTTCTTGTTTCGTAAGCCTCTCCCAACTTTGGTTGCTTCAATGTTGGCTCTTGCTGTTTCTGGTGTTGTTCAACTTCCTACAGAAGAACCTACCCACGTTGTCAGGAGGCACCCATCTTCTTCAGCTGGGTGATGATGTAGGTGCGTTTGGCAGCCTTGGCATACTCCAGGACCGAATGGCCCTGATAGTCACGGGCATTGATGTCAGCCCCTGCCTTCAGAAGCTCGGAAACCACACGTGTCTCCTCATTGGTATTGACAGCGAGGATGAGGGCGGTCTCCCCAAGGTAGTTGCGGGCATTGAGGTCGGCGCCAGCAGCCAGCAGTTCTGCTATGATCTTGGGACTCTTGCTTTTGTTTGCGGCAAGGTGGAGGGCATTGGAGCGGTACTTTGGCTCGGCTTCCTGGATGTCAGCCCCAGCTTCCAGCAGGGCCTTGAGCACATTCGCAGAAGGGTTGTATTGGGCAGCAAGCATGACTGGTGTGAGACCCCACTCATTCTGGGCGTGAATATCTGCACCTTCAGCCAAAAGAGCCTTGATCTCCTTTACTTTGGTTGCTGACACGGCAGCTGCAAGCAGTTTCTTGTTCAGACTCTCAATGTTTTTTGCCATGGTAAAATATCTCCTTGCTACGTGGGAAAGAATTGCTTTAATTTCTTGTATTATCTCAATTTTTTTGCAAAATGTACAGAGAGATCTGGTCGAGTCGACAAAATTGGGGGATTCGTAGGGGAAATGTCCTATTTTCGATTTGCGCAACAATACAGGTATGTTGTATGATGGAGCCATGTTGACAAAAGAAATTATCCAGCAAGTGCCAAAAGTGGAATTGCACGACCACCTGGACGGGGGACTCAGGATAGGGACCATCCTGGAGTTGGCAAAGAAGTACAACGTTGAGCTTCCCTATGATAATGAAAAACAACTGCAAGACTGGTTTGTCAGAGGATGCAAGCAGAAAAGCCTCACCCTCTACCTTGAGACATTCTCGGTAACAACCAGTGTCCTACAGACACAGGAAGCCTTGGAACGCGTCGCTTTTGAGGCTGTGGAAGACCTTGCGAAAGAGCATGTATGCTATGCCGAGATTCGCTTCGCCCCTGACCTGCATACCCAACAAGGCCTGAGCCAAGGAGATGCTGTACAGGCTGTCCTTGATGGCCTGCAGCGGGGAAAGAAGGAGACAGGCATGCCATCGGGGCTCATTCTCTGTGCCATGCGCAACCAGAGTCCAGCACTCTCCTTAGCCATTGCAGAGCTGGCAGTGGCCTTCTGTGACAGGGGGGTTGTGGGGTTTGACCTTGCCGGGGACGAGAGTGGCCATCCCCCCAAGAAACACCTTGAGGCCTTCCAATACATCAGGAACAAGAATTTCAACATAACCATCCATGCAGGGGAAGCCTTTGGGGTTGAGTCAATCTGGCAGGCCATCCAGGTCTGTGGAGCGCATAGGATCGGACACGGCACCCGCCTCATCGAGGATATGAACATCGAGGCAACCCACATAGAGAAGATGGGTTCCTTGGCCAACTTCATCCTTGACCGACGTATCCCCATGGAGATGTGCCTTACCAGCAATGTGGGAACCGGGGTTGCCATAGACTATGCCCGTCACCCCTTCCCCATCCTGTTCAGAAACAAGTTCAGGGTGTTCCTCTGCAGCGACAACCGCCTGATGAGCGATACCAACCTCACCAAGGAGATGGAGATTGCAGTCGAGTACTACAACCTCTCCTTACGGGATTTGGAGAAGATCACGATCAATGCAATGAAGTCAGCCTTCATTCACCACGACGAGAAGCTGGACATCATCTATACGGTCATCAAGAAACGGTACCAGGAGATACGTACCCAGTACGGGATCCTGGACTAGCGTGTCCGTCTGAAGACATCCACCGGATTGATGTTCATCCTGATGCGGCAGTAGAGGTATGCGAACAGCAGCCCGCTGAGGTGGGTCAGGTGAGCAACATCTCCGCCTCTGCTGAAGACCTGGCTGTAGAGCTCGATGGCTGTATAGACAATAACCAACGTGGGGGCGCGCAGCGGTATGAGCCCAAAGACAAATACCCTCGCATAGGGATAGAAGACAGCAAACATCAGCAACACCCCGTAGATGGCCCCCGATGCCCCAAGCAGGATGACATTCGTACCGGACAGGTAGTAGCTGACAAAGCTGAGGATTCCGCTGAACAGGCCAGCCAAAAGGTAGAAGAGCAGGAACTCCTTGCTCCCGACCCGTTGCTCTACCATGGTACCGAACAGATAGAGGCTTATCATATTGAACAGCAGGTGCGAAAACCCCCCATGCACAAACATGTAGGTAAACAGCTGCCACACATACCCTTTCAAAACAAGCGATGGGATCATGGCTAGGTAGTAGGTGCTGTCAGGGTAGAGCATGCTGGTAAGAAGATAGACCAGGGCATTGATGATCACCAGCTTCAAGGTGAGGTTCTTATAGGAATTATCCCGGAATCTCCGGTTGAGTAGGGTTTTCTTGTTCATGCAGATAAAATATAGAGCAAAGTGCACTTCGTCAATTGTGTAAGAACTGCACAAATAGAACACATGTGCATTTTTTGCACAGCCCAATCTGGAAGAACCTGCAAATGGGCTCTCCAATCAACTGGAAAAGTTGGCACGGCTCTTGCATATATATTTGTACAGAGCAACAGTTTTTTCATACTCCTCCTTTACAACGACAGGGTGCCAAGAAGATATCCCAATCCACTTCTGGCACCCTCCTTTTTTGTCCAACATCCAAAATATATTCCAAATATTTTTTGTTTCATCCTTAGCCCAGAGCCGTTACAATGAAAACCTTGAAGAGGGCTTACGTCCCTGGCGAGGAGAAAACCATGAGCATACGCACCCTACTGCACCCCTCTGTATTCCAGGGAAAAGGTAAAACCCACAGCTATTTTGAAGGGTGGTACTTCAAGATGGCAATTGAAGGGGAGGTCATCGCCCTGATACCTGGTGTGGCACTAGGTGCAAAAACTGAAGAGAATCACTCCTTTATCCAAGTCATCAGCAGCAGGGCAGGAAAAAGCTGGTATGTCCGGTTTCCCTATGAAGCGTTCAAGGCCGATGAAAAAAAACTGGACATCACCATTGGAGCCAACCATTTCACCCTGGATGGGATCTCCGTGGACCTTGCATGGGAAGAGCTGAGCCTCAAGGCTGAGATACACCATCTGGACACCACAGCATACCCAGTCTCCTTGGCAAAGCCCGGGATAATGGGGTGGTATGCCTTTGTCCCCTTCATGGAGTGCTTTCATGCTGTCGTTTCCACCCACCATGCATTGGAGGGAGATCTCCTGCTCAACGGGAAGAAGACAACCTATTCTGGAGGGGTTGGGTATATCGAGAAGGATTGGGGTTCCTCCTTTCCTTCTGCATGGATATGGATGCAATCCAACCTCTTTCCTTCCGATGGGGTCTGTTGCATGCTTTCTGTGGCGAATATCCCATTCCTGGGGAACACCTTCACAGGCTTCCTGGGGTTTTTGCAATTGCCAGGAAAGCTGATACGGTTTGGGACCTACACAAACGCAAAAATACTCACACTGGAACAGGATGGCACCCATGCAAGGATCGTCATCCGGCAAAAAGGATACCTACTGGAATTCGCTGCTTCTCTTGGCCCTGCCTCCTACCTCACAGCCCCCCGCCAGGGGAATATGGACCGGATCATTCAGGAGAGCGTCATGGGGACGATCGTGGTAACCCTCAAGGACAGGAAGGGGGAGCTCTTGTTCCAAGAAACAGGGACATTGGCAGGGATAGAGTTGTCGGAGGCTGGAGATTTGAAACTGTAGGAAAAGAAAATCTTGGGGCTATAGGCTAGTGTCGTACTAGGACAAGGTGTGCAGAAATGTACAAGTGTAACTTTTCTTCACAGTATGCTAAAGGCATACATGTAAATCTTATAGGCTTACAGATATATACCATATCTCAAAGTATAGTTTTTATAAGTTGGCATGGCTCTTGCATAGTGATAGACGAACAGAGCAACAGTTTTTTTCAAACCTCCTTAAAGTGTGATTTCTTAGGTGCCAGCGAAACTCTCTCCCCACCCCATAATAATTCGCTGGCACCTTCTCTTTGCCCTTCCGGCTACGGTTTTTTTTTGCTATAGTCTCTCTATGGCTACAAGCAGAAGAGATCGTGCAGACTCCTACACAAAACGTGCACACAAAGAGGGCTACCCTGCCCGTTCCGTCTATAAGCTGGAAGAGATCCAACAGAACTTCAATCTTGTCAAACCCGGGGATGTCGTGCTCGATGTAGGGGCAGCCCCTGGATCATGGACCCTCTATACCCACAAGGAACTGCTCAAGGGCAGAGGACGGATCGTTGCAGTGGACCTGAATCCCCTGAACCTTGACCCGGTCCCCCCTACCGTTACATCCTTTGTTGGAGATGCCTTCAGCAAGGAGATACGTTCCCTGTTGGTCGACAATGGTCCCTATGATGCCATCATCAGCGACGTCGCTCCCATGACCATGGGAAACCGTGCTGTTGATACCACCCGTAGCGAATACCTGGCAGAGCAGGTGGTGTTCCTTGCCAAGGAGCATCTGAGGGAGCATGGGAATCTTGTGGTAAAGATTTTCCAGGGCGGTGGGCAAGTCGAGATCATCAAGGAGATGCGCACCTTCTTTGCAAAGGTAAAGCCCTTCAAGCCAAAGGCCTGCAGGGACGATTCCTTCGAGATCTATCTGGTGGGACTGGATAAGAAGAACGTATGACAGGTAAGGTTCAGCTCTTTTGTATCCTGGCCTTAGCGAGGTTTCTTGCAGCTGCACTGCTATCTACCAACTCAAGGACCTGGGTAAAATAGGACTCAGCTTTCCTTGCATCATGGAGAACATCCAGATAGAGGGTGCCCAGGTTGTTCAACGCCTCCACATGGGTTGGGTCATCCTCAACCACACGAAGATAGAGCCCAAGAGCCTGTTCAGGCTCTTTTTCAAGCAAGGCTCTTGCCTGCTCGACCGATTTCTGGTTTTCCAAGACTTGGTGGTACCTGTTTTCGTCCGCAAGGACGAGCAACCTTGCGGTGATGAGTTTTGTTTCCTTCTCGTTTGGGTTGTCAGCAAGAGCGGAAGTGTACCATCGGACGGCTTCAATCCGCTCGCCAGTCATATACTGGATATCGCCCAGCATTCTGCATAGGCGTAGACTCTCCCCATAGGTATCAACACATGCAAGAAGGGTCTCATATGCTTCCTTCTTGCGTTCCTGTCCAAGATAGATGAGGGCAAGATTATAGTGCAGACCCATTGAATACCCCTGGTGGGCAATCTGCTTGAGAAGAAAACGTTCAGCCTCTTTCCAGTTGTTCTGCACCATGGCATTGAGAGACCGCCTTTGATAGTACCAGGCAATTGGATCCATTCCCTACTCCTTCTATCGAAAATGGTGCCGACAGGGTTTCTGCCGACACCATTATGACAATCATAGCATTGGTTACAGGAAGAAAATACCCATTATCATCAGTATGATGAGGGTGGTAATTCCCTGGACCAACGTTACACCAGTCTGGGTCTTGTAGGCTGTTGCAGTATCCATGTCGGAGAACTGTGAAACAACCCAGAAGTAGCTGTCATTGGCATGGGAAACGGTCATGGAACCAGCACCGATGGCCAGAAGTGCAAGCACCTTTGCCATCTCGGAAGTCCAGCCAAGCTGACCCATCAGAGGAGCCATCATAGCCGAAGTTACGATCATCGAGACCGTGGAAGCACCCATTGCCGTCTTGAGCAAGGCAGCGATGATGAAGGGAATCAACAGCCCTGCATTCATCTGAACCAAGCTACCGGAAAGCACTTCTGCGATAGGAAGGCTCTTCAGAACCGCACCAAGGGCACCACCGGCGCCAGTGATGGCCAGGATGCTGGCAGAGCTTTGGATGCCTTCACTGATCCAAGCAAATGATGTTCCTTTCTTCTCTGATTTGGGAATCAAGGTCACTGCAAGGCCTACACCCAAGATCAGTGCGGTAACAGGGTTACCGATGAAATCCGGGAAGCTTTTTCCCATTCCAGGCCCAAAAGGAGCTGAAGGGAAATCGGCAATGGACTTCAGTGCAATCAAGAGTATGGGAAGCAAGATCGGAGCGAAAGAGCGCAAGGCATTGGGAAGCTTGCCATACTTTTCAACCAGTTCTTCCAAGGAGACTTCTGGATTGGCCGGAATGTCAAACTTGCTGGAAATCTTTAGGGCGTACACATAGCCGACCAACATGACGGGAATGGATACCAACAGCCCAACAAGGATCACCAAGCCGAGGTCTGCATTCAGGGTCCCTGCCATGATAATCGGACCGGGTGTTGGCGGAACAAGGCAGTGTGTGGCATAGAGGCCCGAACTTAGGCAGGTTGCCATAACCGCCAATGATATGCCGGATTTTGCTGCAAGAGCCCTGTTTATGGGAGAGAGGATGACAAACCCTGAATCACAGAATACCGGTATGCTTACAATGTAGCCAGTAATGCTCATGGCAAGGGGTGCCCGTTTCTTTCCAACCACATTGAGGATTGCATTTGCCATGGTAAGGGCTGCACCGGTCTTCTCAAGGATGGTACCAATGATAGTACCAGCAATGATGACAATTCCGATGCTTCCCAGGATTGAACCAAAGCCTGAGGTCAACGTGGTGATCAGAGTATCAACAGGGATTCCTCCCAATACTCCAACAAAATATCCAGCCAACAACAAAACGATGAATGGATGCCACTTGAATTTTGAAATCAAGAGAATCATTCCTACGATAGCAACAATAATTACGAGAAACAGATACCAACCTGCCATGCTTTCGTCCTCCTACCAATCTATATTCCTTATCCCTCAAGGATAATTGTTGACCCTGTGCAACTGAGAAAATTACTATGGGAATGTGCAAGGGCGAGCTCTACTGCCCTCTCACCCGAACAGTGGGAAATTCCCAACAGAGCGATCCCACGCTCAAAGAAATCAGAGAGGGTATCCTGTGTCCGTTTTTCATCGGCTTCAACCAGATGCGTCCCACCTAGGAGAGCATAGATGGGTTGCCCAAATGACTCCTCTATCGAATCAAGCATATTGAGGATGCCAGGATGTGCGCACCCTACAATGGGTACCAAACCCCGCTTGGTTTCAATGACCAGCATGACCTCATCAGAAAAATCATCTGCAGAAAAATCCATGGATCCTTCTTCCAGCTTGACAAATCTGGGATTGGGGACCTCCTGTGCATGGGTCCTGGAGAAGTCAGAAACCACCCAAACCCCTGGGGCTATCTGCGTATGCTTCTTTGTAACGGTATGGTGAGAGACACCGTTCCTTACAAGATAGTCTTCATTGAAATCATTACCCAAATATTGGTATGAAGCGTTGAACTTGCCGTATTTGCCGGTAAGGAACCCTTTCCCAGTCCAGAGGGTGTATCCCTCGGAACCATAGAGTTCGACAAATGGACGGAAACCCCCTGTATGGTCGTAGTGGCCATGGCTGAGTACTACATGTTGTACGTTCGATAGGTCTTTACAGAGTTTCTTAGCATTATGGAGAAAGGCATCACTTCTTCCTACGTCAAACAAAACAGTCGTCTCCCCTGTCTCAACCAGGAAAGAGAGACCATGCTCGGTTTTGAGGCCAGTATGTTCTCCAAGTGAATTTTCAATAAGGGTGGTTATATGGATTGGCATGAGGTACCTACAAGTTAAGATTAACTTATCAGATATCTGACAAGTTAAAATAACTCTAACCCCTCTTCCACCCGTTTGTCAAACCTTTTTTCATAGAGTCCCGAAATAGTGCTGAATATCGGAAAGTGCATTCTGCAAATGACTCGTCATAGCCTGGCAGGCTGCACCTGAGTCATGCTCTTCGATGGCATGGAGCAGTGCACCATGCTCTGCAATGGACGATTCAAGGCGCCCTGGAACATGCAGGCTTGCATACCAACCTTCGTTGAGAGTCTGCTCCATGGTACGCATCAGCACGATCAATGTCCTATTCCCAGTAGCTTTTGCTATGGCAAGGTGAAACGCACCATCGGATGCAATGGCCTGGTGGACATCCCCAGCCTGCACATGACCCACAAAGGTCTTATAGAGTTCAGCAAGAGCCTTGATCTCTTTCTCATCTGCCTTCTGGCTAGCGATTTCTGCAGCATGGGGTTCAATGAGAAGGCGTACTTCAAAATGTTCGCGAAGGGAGTCTGCATTCTCCACTACCCAGCTCTTGATGGGGATGTCTGCATTCTCCGGTTCTGTGATGAACACCCCTTTGCCCTGGTAGACCTTGATAAGGCCAGAGACCTCAAGCATGCGAAGGGCCTCTCGTATGGAAGAACGGCTAACCTCAAGTTTCTCCGATAGCTGCTTTTCGCTATAGAGCTTGTCACCAGGCTGCAGGTTTTCAGTAACTATCATCTGTTTGATGGCATCGGTCACCATGACCGAAAGCCGTTCTTTTT